>NZ_JBRJGW010000009.1:0-210194 GCF_053628695.1 Amorphus sp. MBR-141 | reverse complement strand
CTGCTCTTCCGTAAATCGCTTCCGCTTCATCTGTCCGTCCTTCGATCGAGGCCGGACTCTAACTCCAGGTGGAGGAAAAACTCAGGGGCAGGTCACTGCTTCTGCCCCCGCGGTCTGGCGGGGCGGCGCTGGCTTCTTTCGACCTTCGCGCGCGGCTGCGCCGCGCCGGGTCGCCGTTTCGGACGACATAATCTGATGACCGACGTTCCTTCCTCTTCTCCGTCCGAACGGCCGCCCGCGGCGATGACGCCGCAGGAGATCGCCAACTGGCTGGTGGCCGAGGCGCCGCGGCTGGAGATGGGCGCGTTCGTCGACGGGCTCGGCTGGCGGCTGCGCCGGGCGGGCATGCCGCTCGACCGGCTGATGATTTCGCTCAGGATGCTGAGCCCCAACCTGCTGGCGGCCGGGATCACTTGGCGTCCCTACGATCCGATCGCCTATTTCGCGTTCGACTATGCCGACCGCGACAAGGGCATCTACGAGCGCAGCCCGTTCAAGGTGGTGCACGAGACCAACGAGTGGCTGGAACTCGACCTGGCCGCCACTCCCGACGATCTGTTCTCCATCATCCCCGACCTGAAGAAGGAAGGGATGTGCCACTATCTGGTGGTGCCGCTGTGGTTTTCTGCCGGGCTGCCGAACTCGCTGAGCTTCGCCACCAAGGATCCGGCCGGCTTCAGCAAGGCGAATCGCGAACTGGTCGCGACGGTGATGCCGGCGCTGGCGAACGTGCTGGAGATCAAGCGGCTGCGCCGCACGCTCGGCGAGCTGCTGGCGACCTATGTGGGGCGTGGCCCGACGGCCCAGATCATGGACGGCCTCGTCCACCGCGGCGAGGTCACGCGCATCGATGCGGCGATGATGATGGCGGATCTGCGTGGCTTTACCGCCCTGTCGACCCGGCTTCCGGTGGAGGAGACGGCGGAACTGCTGAACCGCTACTACGATGCGGTGGTGCCGGGGATCTTCGCCCAGGGCGGCGAGGTCCTGAAGTTCATCGGCGATGCGGTCCTGGCGATCTTCCCGGCCGAGCCGGCCGGCGCCCGCGATGCCTGCGCTCGGGCGCTGCGCGCCTCCGAGGCCGCGATGGCGACCCACATTGCGCCGACGCTGGTGGATGGCGTGCCCGTGCCGGTGCGGTTCGGCATCGGGCTGCATTTCGGCGAGGCGGTCTACGGCAATGTCGGGTCAGCGAACAGGCTGGACTTTACCGCCGTCGGCCGCGACGTGAACGTGCTGTCGCGCATCTCGCAGCTGTGCAGCGTGCTCGAACGGCCGCTGCTCATGTCGGAGGAATTCGTCGGCGCGCTGGGCTCGCCGCGGCAGGGATTCGTGTCGCTGGGTGGCCATGCGGCGCGCGGCCTCAGCGACCCGCTCTTCGTGTTCGAGCCGACGACGGACGATCCGATCGCCGCCGAGACCGCACCGGCCGTGCAGGCCATCGAGCCCACGATCGAGGAACCCCGGGTGACGGACGCGGAAGCAGGACGGGAGCGGATCCCCGCCGTCGGCGTCTGACCCGCACGGATACCGGCCGTTCCGATCGATGGGACTGGAACGGCCAGGATCGATGACCCAGACGCCGCCTGGAGGCGGCTACTTGTCGGCGGGAAGAATCTCGTAGACCACCCGCACGCTCGCGGAGATCGTCTGCTCTCCGGCTTCGATGGGGGCGGCATCGGCTTCCATTGCCTTCATACGCATCATCGGCTGCGGCACGGGATATCCGCCGCCGCCCTCGTCGATCGACCGGATGTGTCCCAGGCGGACGCCGGCGGCCTTGGCGTAGAGTTCGGCCTTGTGCCGCGCGTCGGCGACCGCAGCGATCCGGGCGGTGTCCTGGAATTCGTCGGCCTCGGAAATGCCGAAGCTGATCCCGCCGATGTCGTTGGCGCCGGCCTTGACCAGCGTGTCGAGCAGGCTGCCGAGCGCATCGAGCTTGCGCACCCGCACCATCACCGAATTGGAGACGCGGTAGCCGTCGATGCGCGGCGCGGCGTTGGAATCGCGGTCGTTGACGTAGCGCGGCGAGACCGAGAAGCCGGTGGTCTGGATGTCGCGCGGTTCGACGCCAGCCGCCTTCAGGGCATCGATGGCGGCGGTCACCTGGCTGGAATTCTGGGTCAGCGCCTCGCTGGCGGTGTCGGCCTCGGAGACCGCGCCGACAGTGATGGTGGCCATGTCGGGGGCAGCGTGGGCCTCGCCCTGGCCGGTGACGGTGAGGACGGAGCGGTTGTCGGCCAGGCTCGGCGAGGACGCGGTGGCGGCAAGCGCCAGGATCGCGATCGCGGCGGCAAAGGTGGTGCGGCGCATGAGGGTTCCTCCCGATCGGCCCTTGGGGCCTTCCACATTGGTCGCCGACCGCATCTCACGGGATTGCGACGCGAATGCGACGTGGTATCAGACGCAGCCCGGCCATCCGAGCGCGGCCGACCGAGCCTCGGGCAGACAGTCGCGAAGGTCAGCTGCCATGACCGCCCAGCCCATCGAGTTCCATTTCGATTTCATCTCCCCTTTCGGCTACTTCGCCAGCCTGCGGATCGACGACCTCGCCGCCCGCAACGGGCGCACCGTCGACTGGAGCTCGATGCTGGTGGGCGTGAGCATTCTAAAGGTGATGGGGCTCAAGCCGATCCCGCAGACGCCGCTGAAGGGCGACTATGCGCGGCGCGACGCGGAACGCTACTGCCGTCGGCACGACATCCGCCTGGGGCGGACGCTCGGTCAACCGCCGGCCAATCCGTTGCCGGCGGGCCGCACCTTCCATTGGCTGAAGGCCCATGATCCAGAGCAGGCGAAGCCGGTGGCCCGGGCGCTGCTGGATGCGTACTGGCTAAAGGACGTGGACATTGGCGCGCTCGACACCGTCCTGGACATCGCAAGCGGCTGCGGCGCCGACCGGGAGATGCTCGCGGCCGGTCACGCCGGCGGCGAAGCGGCCGAACTGCTGCGGGCCGCGGTGGACGCGTCGCTGGAGAAAGGCGTCTTCGGCTCGCCCTTCGTGATCGTCGATGGCGAGCCGTTCTTCGGGGTGGAAAAGCTCGAGCTGATGGAAGAGTGGCTGAAGACCGGAGGCTGGTAGCTACTCGACGTCCAGCTCTGCGGCGTAGGTGAAGCGTGCCATGTGGGCGAGCACCGTCTCGCGGGTCTGAGGGTCGGCGTGCTCGCCGGAAAGCCGGATCCGCGCCGTGCGGCCGGCGCCGGTCTCCGCGCACGCCACCCCGAGAATCCCTGCGGGAACGATCTCGCGCAGCTGGTCGGCAAAGGCGATCTCCGCCGCCAGCAGGCGCAAGGCGGGCTTGAAGATCTTGCCGGTGGTGGTCAGCGGCAGCGCATCGAGCAGGTGGATGCGCTTCGGAATGGCGGCGCGCTCGGGGATCAGCGGCGCGGTGGCGGCCAGAATGTCGTCGCCCGTGGACGCGGCGCCGGGCTTGCGCTGGACGAAGGCGACGGGCAGTTCGCCGGCATGGGCATCGGGCTGTCCGACCGCGGCGCAGAGCTGCACGTCCGGGTGCCGCATCAGCGCTTCCTCGATCCCCGCCGGGTCGATGTTGTGGCCGCCGCGGATGATGACGTCCTTGGCCCGGCCGGTCACGAACACCTGGCCATCGTCGGCGAGGTGGCCGAGGTCGCCCGTCACCACCCAGCCGTCGCGCTCGAAGGTGCCGGCATCAAGCGCCGGGTCGGTGTAGCCGGGGCTGAGGTTCGGTCCGCGGATGGCGATGCCGCCGGTCTGCCCGGGCGGCAGCGGCCGGTCGAGATCGGGCGCGCCGGACGACGCGAGGGCGAACACGCCGATCTCCCCGAACGGCAGCCGCCAGCCGGAGGCGCCAGGCACCCGCTCGGCCAGGCGCGGGACGATGCTGACGAGACCCGCGGCCTCGGTCATCCCGTAGATGCTGCGGAGCGGGATCGCGAACGTCTCCTCGAAGTTGCGGGCCAGCTCGTTGGGCATGGGCGAGCCGCCGCCGACCAGTGCCTTGATCCGGCCGGCGGCGGTAGCAGCCTCCGGTCCGGTCCGTTCGAGCAGCGTCGACACGAAGGTCGGACCGCCCGACAGAAGCGTGACGCGGTGGCGGTCGGCGACCCGCCAGAACTCTTCGACGAAGACCTTGCTGCGCATGCCAAGCTTGGAGGGAATGATGGTGTTGGCGCCGGCGGCAAAGGCACTGCCGCCAAGCACGAAGGCGCCGGCCACGTGGAACAGCGGAAAGCCGTTGATCACCACGTCGTCAGGGCCGATCCCGTAAAACAGCCCGCCGAACCAGCTGGCGTGAACCTCATTACCGTGGGTGTGGCGAACCAGCTTCGGCGACCCGGTGGTGCCGCCGGTGTGGTAGGTGGCGGCGATGTCGTCGCGACCGATGTCGCGCGTGAACTCGGGCTCCGCCGATGCCGCATCGATGAGGTCGGCGAGGCGGGGCACGCCGGCAATCGACGCGTCGCCGATGGACACCACATGCGCGGGCTGCGGCGAGAGCCTGCGGATCTCGTCGATCTTCTGGGCGATCGGCAGGTCGTCGTCGGGGCCGAGGGCGACCAGCACCTTGGCACCGGCATGGGCCAGCAGCCCGGCGATCTTCTCTGGCGAGAGCATGTAGTTGATCGGGCAGGCCCGGCCGCACGCCTGCGCCGCAAACAACGTGACGAACGTGTCGGGAAGCGTCGGTGCGAGGAAGGCGACCGCATCGTCCGGGCCGACGCCGAGCCGGTGAAAGGCGTTCGCGGCCCGCCGCACCCGATCGAAGAAGGCGCGATAGGTGAGGACGTGCGGGTCGTCGTCGACGGAGCCGGTGGGCAGGAAGGTGATCGCCGGCCGGTCCGGGAACAGGGTCGCCGAACGTTCGAGCAACTGCACCGTGCTGCGCACCGGGACGACATCGTCGTAGGCCAATTGCTCGACCCGACGGATGTCGTCGAGACCGCGGATGGTCTCGCGCCAGCCGACGGCGGCCGGATCGGTCCGGGGGGACTGGCCGGTCGACGGGTGCGCCGGCAGGTGAGACATGGCTTGGGGCGACAAGGCGATTCCCTTCGTGCCGGTCGGGACCATCGCCCGCATCGGCCGCCAGCATATTTCCCGCTGCACGATTGACTAGTCGAGCCGGCTGAACACAGAGTTCCGGAAATGGAACACCAACCGACAGACGGCGTGAGAGCGGAGCGCGGTGGCCGGCGGCCGGCGAGCCCCCGCACCGACCTCAACGCCCTTCTCCTGTTCTACGACACGGTGAATGCCGGCAGCATCAACAAGGCGGCGCTGCAGCTCGGCATGCCGAAGTCGACGATCAGCCGGAAGCTGGCGCTGCTTGAGGAGCAGTTCGGATCGACGCTGCTCAAGCGCGGCCCGCGCGCGCTGGGCCTGACCGAGATCGGCACCGCCCTCTACGAGCGCTGCGAGCGGATCGTCGCGGAGCTGCAGGACGCCGACGTCGAAACCTCCGAAATGCAGAGCGGCGTCACCGGGCTGCTGCGCGTCAGCATGCCGGTCTTCTTCATGAGCTGGATGGCGGAGGCAATCGCGGATTTCGCCCGGGACAACCCGGCCCTTCGCCTGGAGATCGAGGCGCACAACCGCTGGGTCGACGTCGGCGAGGAGCCCTTCGACATCGCCGTCCAGTTCGGAACGCCGCGGGATTCCTCGGTGCCCATGCGCCGCCTCGCCCGGCTGTCGCGCGGCCTGTACGCAAGCCCCGACTACCTGGCGGCGCGCGGCATGCCGCGGGCCGTCGCCGACCTGGCCGGCCATGAGCTCATCCCGCACCAGTATCAGCACCGCGACCGGGCCTGGCCGGAGATCCCGGCGCGCGACGGCGGCAAGTCCGACGCGCTGGGGCGGGTGATGGTGAACCACGCCGTCCTCGTCCACGAACTCGTGCGGCGCGGCCTCGGCATCGGGCTGATGCTCGACATCATGTGCCGTCAGGACATGGACGAGGGGCGGCTGGTGCGGTTGGAGTTGGATTGGGAGGCGGCGCCGCTGCTGGTGTACGCGACCTTTCTGGCGCCGCGCTACGCGCCGCGGAAGACGCGGGCCTTTCTGGATCGCATCGCCGCGCACATCCGCGAGCGGGCCTGACCGCGGCCGCTTCGGGCGCTTCGAGAGAGGAGCGGGGTGTTCCATTGGGAGAACACCCTGTTCTCGTTTTGAAATCTATCCCTCGGCGGGCCGGGCGTATTAGGGTCCCTGATGAAGGGGCGTCGAACAGCTCCGTCCGCAATGAAAACACGAGCGGACCCGGCAGGTGGAGCGGCAGGCGATGCCGCCGACCGGAGCCCCGGGCCGATCAGGGAGGATCCCATGAAGAAGCTGATTTTCGCGCTTTCCGCGCTCATGCTCGCGCTGCCGCTGCAGTCCGCCTCGGCCCAGATGGTGACCGTCGGGACGGCCACGCCGGGCTCGCTGTTCCATTCCGCCGGCACGGCAGTGGCCAAGGTGATCAACGGCCAGGACGGGCTGCGCGCCACCCTGCAGCCGTTCGCCAGCGCCAACGTCTACATCCCGGCGGTGAGCGAGGGCGACATCGACTTCGGCGTCGCCACCGTCCAGGAAGTGGGCGTCGCCCTGGCCGGCAAGGAGCATTTCGAGGGTCGCCCCCAGGACGGCCTGCGGGCGGTGGGCATCATGTTTCCGCTGCGCTTTGCGGTGTTCGTGCGCGAGGATTCCGACATCCGGACCATCGCCGACCTGAAGGGCAAGTCGCTGCCGACTGGCTATTCGAGCCAGCAGATCGCGGCGACGATGATGGATGCGATCTATGCCGCCGGCGGTCTGACCGAAGCCGATGTCGAGGGCGTGACCGTCGCCAACACGGTGGCCGGCGCCGACGACTTCGCGACCGGCAAGGTCGATGCGTTTTTCTTCGCGCTCGGTGCCGCGAAGGTGAGCGAGGTCGAGGCCTCGGTGGGCGGCATCCGGGCCATCCCTTTCGAGGCCAACGACCAGACGCTGGAGGCGGTTCGCCGCTATCTTCCGCAGGCCTATTTCGTGGACGTTGAGCCCGGCAAGGCGCTCGCCGGCGTCAAGGAGCCGACGACGATCCTCGCGTTCGACGCGCTCGCCTTCGCCAGCGCCAAGACCAGCGACGACACCGTCTACAAGGTGACCAAGGCGCTGCACGACGGCAAGGATGCGCTGGTCGCCACCTTCCCGGCCTTCCGCGGCTTCGACCCCGCCAAGATGGCGAAGGACATTGCGCCGATCGAGTACCACCCGGGGGCCATCCGCTACTTCGAGGAAGCTGGCGTTGCCTTCCCCGAAGGCGACAAGGCCAACTGAGCGGCGGCATCGGGCGGGAAAGAGGCGGGCCATGAGGGTTGAGCCACAGCAGGCGACGGGGGACGGCGCACGCGTCGCCCCCGGGGTGGTCGGTATCGTCAAGGCGGTGCTGGCCTGCGCCATCACGCTGGGCGCGCTGACCTGGGGCGCCGACCTCTTCCGCAGCGTCGGCGTCAACATCCTGACCCAGCAGTTCGCCGCCGGCATGCTGGCGCTCTCTCTCTGCCTCGCCTTTCTGCATTTTTCCGCGCGCCGCCTCGATCGGCGGGTGCGGGTGCCGTGGTTCGACTGGCTGCTGGCGCTGACGGGCCTGGGCGCGGGCCTCTACCTCGCGGTGGCGCTCCCGGACCTCGTCGACCTGGTGCTGATGCGGCCCACCGACGGCGTCATTGCCGGCGGTCTGGTGATCCTGCTGACCATCGAGGCGCTGCGCCGCGCCAGCGGCTGGGCGCTTCCGACCATCATCGTTCTGTTCATCCTCTACGGCCTGTTCGGCGACCACGTCCCGGGCATCATGGCGGGCCGGGCTTCCGACGTGGAGCGGCTGTCGGCCTATCTGGCCATCGATTTCAACGGCATGCTGGGGATGCCGATCGTCGTTGCCTCCACCGTGGTGGTGTCGTTCCTGCTGTTCGGTGCGCTGCTGGCCGCCACCGGCGGCGCCGCGTTCCTGTCGGATCTGTCGCTGGCGCTGATGGGGCGGTTCCGCGGCGGGCCGGGCAAGATCGCCGTGCTGGCCTCCTGCCTGTTCGGGTCGATCTCGGGCAGCGCGGTTGCCAACGTGGTCGCCTCCGGCGTGATCACCATCCCGATGATGAAGAAGGCCGGCTATTCGCCGGCACGCGCCGGCGGCATCGAGGCGATCGCCTCCACCGGTGGCCAGCTGATGCCGCCGGTGATGGGCGCCTCGGCGTTCCTGATCGCGGAGTTCCTGCAGATCTCGTTCGCCGACGTGCTGCTGGCGGCGCTGATCCCGGCGGTGCTCTACTACCTGGCCCTGTTCATCCAGGTAGACCTGGAGGCCGGCCGCGCCAACATCGCCGCCTTGCCGGAAGAGATGATCCCCCATGCCGGCGCCGTGATGCGCAAGGGCTGGCACTTCCTGCTGCCGTTCGTGGTGCTGATGGTCGGCCTGTTTACCTTCAACTGGCAACCGCAGATGGCGGTCGTCGGCGCCATCCTGACGCTGCTGGTGACGGCGGTGCTGTTCGGCTACGGCGGCGAGCGGCCACGGCTGAAACAGCTCGTCTCCACCATCTACCAGACCGGTCTGGGCGCGCTCGACATCATTCTGATCTGCGCCGGCGCGGGCGTCGTGATCGGCGTTCTGTCGCTGTCGGGGCTTGGTTTCAACCTGACGCTGGCGCTGGTCGCCGTTGGCTCGGGCAGCCTGCTCCTGCTGCTGCTGATCGCGGCAGCGGTCTGCATCGTCCTCGGCATGGGGCTGCCGACGGTGGGGGTCTACGTGCTGCTCGCCGCCCTCGTCGCGCCGGCGATGGTGGAGATGGGCGTGCTGCCGATCACCGCACACCTTTACGTCATGTATTTCGGCCTGCTGTCCTTCGTGACCCCGCCGGTCGCGGTCGCGGCCTTTGCAGCGGCCGCGATCGCCAAGGCTGATCCCGTCGCCACCGCGTTCCAGGCGATGCGGCTCGGCTGGACGGCCTATCTTGTGCCGCTGCTGTTCGTCGCGTCGCCGGCACTGGCCATGCAGGGCAGCGCGCCCGAGGTGGCACTGGCCGTGGTCACCGCGGTGGCCGGCGTCTTCTTCGGCTCCGTCGGCATGGTCGGATTCCTGGTGCGTCCGATCGGGGTCGTCGGCCGGCTCATGTTCTTCGCGGCGGGCGTGCTCGCCCTGGTACCGAGCGGGGCCTTCGCGCACGCGGTCTACACCGACGTATTCGGGCTCGCCCTCGGTGCCGGCCTGGTGGCCCTGGAGCTCTGGCGGCGGACGCCGGTGGCGCAAGGTGTGTCGTCGGCGCGCGGCTAGCCCAGCCGGTCCAAATCGAGCCGCGGACATCGGCGCCTGAAAACGGCATCAATGCGAGACCGGTCTCGGCCTGGAGGGCTGGTGGCCGGTGCTGGACACACAGTCCCGCCAGCCGATATAGACGGCTCCATATGCCGCGAGCCGCAGGACGGGAAATTGCCCCCGCTTCCGGAAACGGATCGAGGCCCGGATGTCTGTCCGGCCCGGTCCGCGTGCCCGCCGGCATGAGGCAGGACGCGGGTTCCCGGTCGACGGCCGGGACACGCCGATCTGTCCGAAGGGCCCGTAGCTCAATGGTTAGAGCCGACCGCTCATAACGGTCTGGTTGCAGGTTCGAGTCCTGCCGGGCCTACCACCTCTCTTCAAATCGACCCGATGCTGGACCGGCAGCCCCCGCGGGCGGCGTTCGCCGTGCGCGCCGGCATGCGTTCTCGCCAGTGAGGCGAGGCGCCGCGCGACGGAAATTTCAGCGTTGACATGTGCATATAGCTTTGTAAGTTAGCTATATGGTAGATCGAACTCCCGCCGATCCTTCGCTTGACGACGCAATTGTCGCTTCCGCACCCAGCCAGGTGAAGCGCCGGCCCACGGTCGCCCGCGAGGCGCTGCTGCGCGGCGGCAACGACGCTGCGTTCCGCACTTTCGTGCACGGGCTCCTGGCCTTTACGGCGCGGCTGGAGGCAACCCGCAGCGGGCTGGCGGAGCTCGTCGGCCTGTCCGGACCGCAATACACGATCCTCATCTCCATCGCGCACCTGGAGGAGGCCGACGACGTCAGCGTCTCCACGGTGGCCGACCATCTTCACTACAGTGGCGCGTTCGTCACGCTGGAGGTCGGCCGGCTGGTGAAGAAGGGGCTGGTCTCCAAGCGTCCCAGCACCCGCGACCGGCGGCGCGTGCGGCTGGCCGTGACCGACGCCGGGCGCGCCCTGCTGGCGGAGCTGGCGCCGACCCAGGCGCGAGTGAACGACACGCTGTTTTCCGCCCTCGATGCGCCGGACCTCGATCGGATTCTCGATCTGCTGCCCGGTCTCATCGATGGCGGCGACGCGGCGACGGCGCTGCTCAGCTACGAGATCGCGACGGCGGAACGGGGAGCGGACACATGACCGCCGGAACCGACGCGCCGCTGGCGACCATGGACCCGCGCGCGTTCCGCAACGCCCTCGGGGCGTTTGCGACAGGCGTCTGCGTCGTGACTGCGGTCACCGGCGACGGCGAGCGGCTCGGCATGACAGTCAACTCGTTCAGCTCCGTTTCGCTCGACCCGCCGCTGATCCTGTTCTCGGTGGCAAATGCCGCCAAGGGGATCGAGGCGTGGCGCTGCGTGGAGCACTATGCGGTCAACATGCTGGCCTGGAACCAGCAGGACGTCTCGAACCGTTTCGCGCGGGCGATGACCGACAAGTGGAGCGATCTCGACGTCGACACCGGCGGGCACGGCATGCCGCTGATCCGCCACGCGCTTGCCCGTTTCGAGTGCCGCGGCGAGCATCAATATCCCGGCGGCGACCACGTGATTCTGGTCGGCCGGGTCCTGAATTTCGAGGTGCTCCGGCCCGATGCCGAGCCGCTCGTCTTCCATCGCGGCCGCTACCGCGAACTCACCCACGAACACGACATCACGGTCCCCGCCGACGCCATGTGGCTGCTCGGCTGGTGATCCTTCCGCGCTTGCGCCTCCAGACCACGGAGTTTTCGACATGATCAAAACCGGCGAACAGCACCTGCAGAGCCTCCGCGACGGCCGCACCGTCTATTATGACGGTCGTCTCGTCAGCGAACCCGTCGACGATCCAGCGTTCCGCAACGCGGTGCGCTCCTACGCCTCGCTCTACGACTACCAGGCCGCCAATCCCGAGCTGATGACCTACACGACCGACACCGGCCGCCAGGTCAACCGCATGTGGTCGCTGCCGTCGAACTACGACGAGCTCGTCGAGCGCCGCCGCGCGCTGGAGGCCTGGTCGGAGCAGCATTTCGGCTTTCTCGGCCGCTCGCCCGACCACGTCGCCTCCTGCATTTCCGGCATGTACATGGGGCTGCCGGTGTTCGAGGCCTACGACCCCAACCGGGCGAAGGCGCTGGCGGACTACTATCACTATGCCCGCGACAACGACCTGTTCCTCACCTACGTGATCATCAATCCGCAGGCCGACCGCTCCAAGGCCGCCCACGAGCAGGCCGATCCCTATCTGACCACCGGCGTCGTCGACGAGGACTCCGAAGGCATCACCGTGCGCGGCGCCAAGATGCTGGCCACCTCCGGCATCATGGCCAACGAGGTGTTCGTCACCTGCATCCAGCCGCTGCGCGATGGCGACGAGATCTATGCGCTGTCCTTCGTCATCCCGATGAACGCGAAGGGACTGCGGATCGTCTCGCGCAAATCCTACGAGGCGGCGGCCGGGTCGATGTTCGACAGCCCGCTGGCGAGCCGTTTCGACGAGAACGACGCCGTCCTCTACTTCGAGGACGTGAAGGTGCCCTGGGACCGCGTGTTCGTGAACAAGAACGTGCAGATGGTCGCCAAGCAGTTCCACGCGACGCCGGCGCACGTCTACCAGAACTATCAGTGCCAGATCCGGCTGATGGTGAAGATGAAGTTCCTCGCCGGTCTCGCCCGCGGCATCACCGACACCAACGGCACCGCGGCCTTCCCGCAGGTGCGCGAGATGCTGGGCCAGATCGCGGCGGAAGCCCAGATGGTCGACGCCCTCGTTCACTCCATGGAGGTCAAGGGACGCCAGGAAGGGCAGTACTTCGTGCCCGACCGGCATACGCTCTATGCCTCCCAGGTGCTGACCCAGCAGCTCTACGGCAAGGTCGTCACCACGCTCCGCGATCTCGCCGGCGGCGGCGTCATCATGCTGCCGTCGAGCATCGAGGACTTCGCCGACCCCTATATCGCCTCGATCATCGACAAGACCCAGCAGTCGCCGGTGCGCTCGTCGCGCGAGCGGGTGAAGTTCTTCAAGCTGGTCTGGGACGCCATCGGCTCGGAGTTCGGGTCGCGCCACACCCAGTATGAAATGTTCTATGCAGGGGCGACCTTCGTCACCAAGGGCCACTCGTTCCGGACCTACGACTGGGAAGGCTCGGGCAAGCTCGTCGACACCTGCCTGTCCAGCTACTCGCTGGACGATGAGCTGCAGCGGATGAACGTCGCGGCAGAATAACCCGCGTCACCGAGACGACCACCATTGAACGGGAGCGTATTCATGGCCATCGACAAGGCCCATCTGGAATTCCACACCATCGACATGACGGAGGGCTTCGCGAGCCCTCCCGGCTATCCGGCCGGCATCCAGCAGAAGATCCTCGCCGGCCATCTGGACGAGGAGAAGAAGGTCGGCAACCGGACGCGCCTGCTGCGCTTCGAGCCGGGCGTCTACACGACGAAGCCGTTCGTCCACGACTATTACGAAGAGGTCTATCTGGTGTCGGGCGACCTGACGGTGGGCAACGACGAGAACGGCGAGGGCGGCGAATCCTTCCAGCCGAACACCTATGCCTGCCGTCCTCCGGGAGCCGTCCATGGTCCCTTCAAGTCGGAGAACGGCTGCCTGCTGCTCGAGATCCACTACTACCCCGAGAGCTGACCATCGCCCATGACAGGTCCTTCCACTGTGCTTGCGACGGGCGAACGGCTCGATCGCGATGAAACGTCGGCCGTGGCGGAAGCAGAGCGGTGCCTGACGGCGGCGCTCGATCCGGCGGGCGAGGGTGCGCGCGCGTTCACGCTGATCGATGCGGACCGTACCCGGGTGGAGGCGCAGGCGAGCGATCTCCTGCGCGCCCAGGGCATCGTCCCGTCGCCATTGGCCGGCATCCCGATCTCGGTGAAGGACCTGTTCGACGTGACCGGGCAGATCACCAAGGCCGGTTCCGTCGCGCGTGACGGCGCACCGGCGGCGGCAGCCGACGCGACGGCGATCGCCCGGCTCCGCGCGGCCGGCGCGGTCATGGTGGGCCGCACCAACATGACCGAGTTCGCCTATTCCGGCGTCGGCCTGAACCCGCATTTCGGAACGCCTGCCGCGCCCTGGCGGCGCGACGAACGGCGCATCCCCGGTGGCTCGACCTCCGGCGGCGCGGTCTCGGTGACCGACGGCATGGCGCTGGCCGCCATCGGCACCGACACCGGCGGTTCCTGCCGCATTCCGGCCGCCTGCTGCGGCCTCGTGGGCTTCAAGCCGACCGCCCGGCGGATCCCGCAGACGGGCTGCTTCCCGCTGTCGCCGTCATTGGATTCCATCGGGTCTATCGGCCATTCCGTCGACTGCGTGGCGCTCATCGACGCGGTGATGGCCGGCGAGGCGCCGCTGGTTCCGGCGGCGATCGACCTGTCGGTGCTGCGGATCGCTGTTCCGACGAACTATCTGCACGTGCGCATGGACGAGACGGTGGCCGCGGCGTTTGAGGCAGGCCTCGGGCGACTGTCGGCAGCCGGCGCGCGGATCGTCGAGATGACGCTTCCCGTCCTCGACCGTCTGCCCGAGCTGGCGGCGGGCGGCGGCATCGTGGCCGGGGAGGCCTATCACGGCCACCGCGACCTCATCGCGGTGCGGGGCGACACCTACGACCCGCGCGTTCTCACCCGCATCCTGGGTGGACAGGGCCTTTCCTGCGACGACTACCTGACGGTGATGGATCTGCGGCGCGCGTTCATCGCCGAGGCCGATGACGCCCTTGCAGGCTTCGACGCGCTCGCGATGCCGACGATCCCGATCGTTCCGCCGAAGATCTCCGAGTTCGACGACGACGAGGCCTTCGGCGACCTGAACCGGCTCCTGCTGCGCAATCCGAGTGCGGTGAACCTGCTGGACCGCTGCGCCATCAGCCTGCCGGTCACGGGCGCAGGCGGTGCGCCGGCAGGGCTGAGCCTGATGGGACCGGCCATGGGCGACCGGCGGCTGCTGGCCATCGCCCGCGCCGCGGAGTATGTGCTGGGCGCCTGATCGAGCTCCGCTGACGGGGACGCTTGGATCGAAATAGCGCCGGACGGAGACACCGTCCGGCGCATTTGTTTGTCGTGATGTCTTCTGAAGAGGCCTCCGCGGAAAAGGGGCGTCTTCAGTGGCCGGCGGTTGCGAGCGTCGTCTCGCTCACCTCGCCGCGTTCGATCTTCAGCGCAGAATCGGTGACCTCGCCGAGGAGTTGCGGGCTCGATTCGGTGACGAGCACGGCCAGATCCGGACGCTGCTCGCGCACCTTCTTCAGCGTGCGCGCATAATTGAGCGCGAGTGCGGGGGCGAGGCCCTGGAACGGCTCGTCGAGGAGCAGCACGTCGGTGGCGACCATGAGCGCGCGGCCAAGCGCCACCATCTTGCCCTGGCCGCCGGACAGCGTGCCGCCCGAGCGGTTGCGGAGCTCGGCAAGTTCCGGCATCAGCGCGAACACTGCATCCAGTCGCTCGCGCTTGAGGGCGTCGGTGAACCGCAGCGCGATGGCCGGCAAGAGCAGGTTTTCCTGAACCGACAGGCTCGGGATCATGCGGCGGTCCTCTGGCGCGTAGCCGATGCCGAGCGTGGGCCGCAGATAGGTCGGAACGTCCGCCAGGTCCCGGCTGCCCACCACAATCCGGCCTGCGGTGAGCGGCAGCAGGCCCATGATCGCCCGCAGCGTGGTCGTCTTGCCGGCGCCGTTGCGGCCGATCAGGACGGTGGTCTCGCCCTTGCGCAGGGCGAAGGAAACGCCGCGGAGAACCGTGTTGCCCGCGACCGCGACGCGGATGTCTTCGACCGTCAGCATCAGATCACTCCCACCACGTCGCGGAGCACCGCCGGATCCGTCAGCACCTGCTCCGGGGGCCCGTTGGCGGCGACCTTGCCCTGGCTCCACACGGCGACCCGGTCGGCGTAGCGACGCACGAGGTCCATGTCGTGCTCGACGAACACGGTGGTGACCTCCTGCTTGCGGAGGACGTCGGTGAGACGGTCCATCAGCGGAAACTTCTCGTCGCCGCTGACGCCCGCGGTCGGCTCGTCGAGCAGCAGCAGGCGGGGTTTCAGGGCGAGCGCGATGGCGATATCGGTCAGCTTGCGCTGGCCTTCCGGCAGCGTGGCCGCGTTGGAGGAGGCGATCTCGGCAAGGCCGACCATGTCGAGGAGGCGCATTGCTTCCTCCCGGTAGGCAGGGCGGTCGAGGGGACGCCAGCCGTCCCAGAAGCCGCGATGGGCCGCCACCGCGAGGGTGAGGTTCTCGATGACGGAATGCTCGCCGAACAGCTGCGGGATCTGGAAGGCGCGGGCGATGCCGAGCTTCGTGATGTCCCGCGGCTTGCGGCTGGTGATGTCGCGGCCGTCGAGCCGGATGGTGCCCGACTTCGGCTTCACATAGCCGGTGCATAGGTTGATCAGGGTGGTCTTGCCGGAGCCGTTCGGCCCGATGATGGCGAGGAACTCGCCGGGCATGACGTCGATGCTGGCGCCGGCCGCGGCGCGGACGCCGCCGAACGAGACCTCGACATTGGAGACGGAAAGAAGCGGCTCGGTCATTTCACGCTCCTTCGGGCGGCGAGGCGGTCGAGGAGGCCGTACAGCCCGACGGGGAGGAAGAAGATGACGATCAGCAGGCCTGCTCCGACGATGAGGTTCCAGGTGTCGGCCACGTAGATGACCGCGAACGAGCGGACCATCTCGAGGAAGAACGAGCCGATGAACGGGCCGACGACACCGCCGATGCCGCCGAGCACCGCGACGAGGACGAGCTGGCCCGAGGTGGTCCAGTAGGCCAGCTCCGGAACGACGTGGCCGACCAGCAGCGCGTGCATGCCGCCGCCGAGGCCGGCCAGGGCCGCCGACAGCGTGTAGGCCGAGAGAAGCACGCGCGGCACCGAGACGCCGAGATATTCGAGCCGGATCTCGTTGGTCTCGACCGCGGAGAGCGCCTCGCCCATCGGGCTCTTGAGATAGCGGTGGACGAGCAGGCAGACCACCACCACCAGCGCCAGCCCGCCGTAGAGCAGCAGCGGCTCCAGCGTGGTGCGCTCCAGCTGGGCGCCGAACAGGGTGGGCGTGTCGACGCGCATGCCGTCGGTGCCGCCGGTGAACTTGTAGAGCTTCGACAGCAGCGTGAAGAAGACCATCGAGACGGCGAGGTTGAGCATGGCGAAGAAGATGCCGCGGTAGCGCACCATGAACAGGCCGATCATCGCTCCGGCGAGGCCGCACACGAGGACCGTTGCGACCAGCTGCAGCACGAGGTCGGTGACCGCGCTGCCCGACAGGGTGGCCACCACGTAGGCGCCGAGGGCGTAGAAGGCGGCGTGGCCGATGGAGATCAGCCCGGCGCGCAGCAGGATGGCGACGCCGAGGGCGGCGAGGCCCTTGGCCAGCACCACGGTGAAGACGAAGCCGAGCCACGGAAACAGCAACGGGACGATGGCGAAGATGGCCGCAAGGACGATGTGGATCGCGATCCGCATGATGGTCAGATCCTTCTCGCCTGGGCCGCGCCGAACAGTCCGTAGGGTCGGACGAGCAGCACGGCGAGCATCACGAGATAGGGCATCACGGGCTCCAGGGCGGGGGCGTAATAGATGGCGAGGACACGGGTCAGGCCGACGATGACGGCGGCGATGGCAGCACCTTCGATCTGGCCGAGGCCACCGATCGCGGCGACCGCAAAGCCCAGCACGATCGCGTCGGCGCCGAGACCGGGCGCCACGCCGGAGGTTGGCGTTGCCAGCGCGCCGCCGAGGGCTGCGAGGAACACGCCGATGGTGAAGGCGGCCGAGTAGACCCGGCGGGCGTTGATGCCCAGCGTCTGCGAGATTTCGGGATCCGCGACCACCGCGACGATGAACTTGCCGAGCCGGGTGTGGCTCAGCATGAGGCGCAGGCCGACGATGGTGAGGACGGCGAGGGCGATCATCAGGAGCTGGTAGTTGAGATAGATGATGCCGCCGATCTCGGAGACGCCGAGCACCTGCATCGCGGCATCCTGGTAGAAGGACTGCACGCCGAAGACGAGCTTCTGCAGGTCCTCGAAGACCAGGAACAGCGCGAAGGTCACCAGGATCTGCACCGCCTCCGGCTTGCCGTAGGTCCAGCGGATGAACGTCGCCTCGATGAACGGCCCGAGCAGCGCGGCCACCAGGACGGCGCTGAACAGCAGGATCGGGAAGGACAGCCACGGGCTCAGCCCGGCGCTGGCCGCGACGCCGCCGATCGACACGGCGATGTAGGCACCGATGGAATAGAAGCTGCCGTGGGCGACGTTGAGGACGCGCAGGACGCTGAAGACGAGCGTCAGTCCGACGGCGATGAAAAAGATGGTGGCCGACGCCGCCAGGCCGTCCACCAGCATGGGAATGATGACGTCCATGACGTGCCCGGTTCTTCTCGTTTCGTAGGCGTCAAACCGGACGGGGCGAGGGTATCGCCCCGTCCGGGGTGCGCAGGGGTGACCGAAAGCTCGGCGGTTCGACCTACTTGTAGGAGCCGGCCTTCGGCAGGGAGGCCGCGAACTCCGGCGTCAGCGTGCCGATCCAGGCCATCGGCTCTTCACCGACCGGCGGCGTGATCTTCTCGGCCGGGTAGCGGGCCATGTCGACGATGACCGGGAAGTCGTAGTCGTCGGTCTTCTTGGTGACGCCGACGATCTGGTCGACGAGACCGTCATGGTCTTCGCGGACGGTCACGGTGCCGGTGAGGGTGGTCAGTTCGAGACCCTCGAGCGCATCGCGCAGATCTTCGCGGGACGGCCAGCCGTCGCTCGCGGCGATCGCCTTCTCGTAGGCGGCCTTCACGGCAAGGATGGTGTTGGCCATCTTCATGGACGGGAAGACCGGATATTCCCCGAACTTTTCCTTGTAGTCGGCGACGAACTTCTTCGTCTCCTCGTTGGCTTGGGCGTCCGGCGACATCCACCAGCCGTCACCGAGCACGCCGACGATGACGCCGTCCGGAAGCTCGGTGCGCTGCAGGGCCGACTCACCCAGCGCCAGGACGACCTTGGAGCTCTTGAACAGGCCGCGGGCGCTCGCCTGGCGGATGAAGTTCTCCAGATCCGCGCCCCAGAGGTTGGAGAAGATCACGTCGGGTCGCGCCGCTGCGATGCGGGAGATCTCGGTGTTGAAGCTCGGCGAGCCGAGTTTCGGAAACAGCTCGGCAACGATCTCGGTCTTCGGGTTGAAGGCCTTCATGGCGCCGGTGAAGATCTGCGCGGCATCGTGCCCGAACGCGTAATCGGGGTTGATGATGGCGATGCGCGTGGCCTCGGGATCGGTCTCGGCCAGATAGGCGGCATAGGCGACGAATTCCGGGATCGTCGAGGAATTCGGGCGGAAGACGTAGTCGTGCGTCTCTTTCAGGAACAGCTGATGGGTGTCGCAGTTCCAGGTGACCATCGGCATCTTCAGCTGATCGGCCACCGGGGCAAGCGCCATGCAGTTGCCGCTCGACAGCGCGGCGACCATGACGTCCATCGTCTGGTCTTCGGCGAGACGGCGGAACTCCGACACGACGCCTTCGCCGCCCTGCGCTTCATCGACGTAGGTGGGCGCGATCGGCACGCCGCCGATGCCGCCGGCCGCGTTGATCTGGTCGATCATCAACTCGGCGGCGTTGCGGCCGGGCATGCCGTAGGCGGCGGCCGGACCGGAGGTGAAGGTGAAAACGCCCATGCCGATCTCGGCGGGCTTCTCCTGCGCCCAGGCCGGCACGGAGCCGATGATCAGGGCTGCGCCCAATGTCGCGGCAAGTTTCCGCATCTTCCGTCTCCCTCGTGGTTCGGGGCCGGGGCACGCTCCGCGCCCGGCCAGACTGTCTGCGCGCGAGGAGACCGTTGAAGGCGTGGAACAGCCCCTCGCGCCGGAACACGATTCCATCTAAAAAGAACTTGTGAAATTTCACAAGGGTATTAGTTCATCTAAATGATGGAAATGCGGGCAGGCACGCTTTCGCGCCAATCGGCGCATGCCGTGGTGACTGATCCGATGGACCGATTCTTGGGTTGCGGCCGCGGGCCGTGCGGATGCGAGGGAAGGGCGACTGACATGACCGAACTGACCGTTCACATCGAGAGCCGGGACGGCTCCCGTCAGGAAACCTTCAGCATCACGGATCTCGTCATCGCCGGCTGGACCGGCCGGAACAAGGAAGCGATGGAGCATCACATCGCCGAGTTGGAGGCCCTTGGCGTCAAGCGGCCGCCGCAGACGCCGATGTTCTACCGTGTGTCCACCAGCCGTCTGTCGATGGCCGACGAGATCGAGTGCCTCGGCGGAGCGTCGAGCGGTGAGGTCGAGTTCGTGCTGATCTCCGCGCGCGGCGGCCTGTATGTCGGCGTCGGCTCTGACCACACCGATCGTGAGGCTGAAACCGCGGGCGTGACGCTCTCGAAGCAGATGTGCGACAAGCCGGTGGGCGGCACCGTGTGGCCCTACGACGAGGTCGAGGGCCACTGGGACCAGCTCGTCGTGCGCAGCCACGCCGTCATCGACGGCGAGCGGGTGCTCTATCAGGAAGGGCCGGTGGCCGGCATGCTGTCGGCCGAAACGCTGATGACCGGCTATAGCGAGACCGGACGGCTCGCGCCGGGTACCGCCATGTTCGGCGGTACGCTGTCTGCGATCGGCGGCATCCGCCCGGCGACCCTTTTCGAATGCGAGCTCTGGGACCCCGTGCTGAACCGGGGGCTATCCTGCGCCTACGGCGTGAAGTCGTTGCCTGACCTCGGCTGAGCGTATAGCCCGCAGCGGGGCGGAGATGAGTGGCATGCAGGGAATGGGTGTCGGCGAGCAAGTGGAACACGGCGGGGCGGCTGCGCGCGCGCGCGACGGTCATGGTCCGCGCAAGTCCCTGCGCGAGCGGGCCTACGAGGCGATCAAGCAGCAGATCATCACCTGCGAGCTGCGCCCCGGCGAGGTTCTGAGCGAGGCGGCCGTCAGCGCGGCGCTGGACATCGGCCGCACGCCGGTTCACCAGGCCCTCGACCGGCTGATGATCGAAGGCATGGTCGATGTGCTTCCCCGCAAGGGCGTGATCGTCCGTCCGCTCAGCCTGGACGAAGCACTCGAGATCATCGACGTGCGCCTGGTTAACGAGACCTACTGCGTCCGGCTGGCCGCCGAACATGCCGACCGGGCCGATATCGCCGCCCTGCGCGCCAATCTCGATCGCATGACCGGCGCGTCTCGGCGGCGCGAAGTCGCGGAAATGATGCAGCTGGACCGGGAGTTCCACACGACGCTCTCGTCTGCCGGCCGCAATTCGATCCTCTCCGATTTCCTCGGCAATCTGCACGACCGGGCGCAGCGCTTCTGGTTCGTGTCGCTGCGTGCGCCCGACCACAACGACCGCGTCTGCGAGCAGCACGCGGCGATCGTGGACGCGATCGCGTCGCATGATCCCGAAGCGGCGGCAGCGGCCATGCGCTTCCACATCGAGGCGTTCCGCACCAACGTGACGCGCCAGATCTGACACCCGAGTACGACCGTGGACGGCTGGCCGAGCGCGCCTATTCGGCAGCATCCTTCGTGCGCAGGATCGCGACAAAGTCGGCGAAGCGCTCGCCCTGGATAGTCACGTGATCGCGCAGCGCGACCTCGGCCGCTTCGGCGTTTCCGGCCGTGATGGCCTCGACGATGGTGCGGTGCTCGGCCAGCGACTGCCCCATCCGCCGCGGAACCCTGAGCTGCAGGCGCCGATAGGTCATCAGCCGCTGGTGCAGGCGGGTGGCCTCGGCGGCGAGATAGTCGTTGCCGCTGGCCGCATAGATGATGGCGTGGAACTGGCCGTTCTCGGCGTAGTAGGCGTCGGGATCGCCCGCCGCGGCCGCCGCCTCGCAAGCGGCGAGGCAAGAGGTCAGGCGTTCGAGCGCTTCCCGCTCCGCGCGCCGCGCCGCAAGCCGCCCGGCCATCCCTTCCAGCCCGGCCATCACCTCGAACATCTGGATCAGGTCGCGCGTCGACACCCGGCGGACGAAGGCGCCGCGGTTGGGGATCAGGTCGACAAGTCCGGTGGACGCAAGTTGGCGGACGGCTTCGCGCACCGGGGTGCGCGACACGCCGAACCGGCGGGCCAGCTCCTGCTCGTCGAGGCGCGCTCCGGCCGCGGGGGCGCCGGTCAGAATCTCGTGCTCCAGCGCGTCGCGGATGTCCTGAACACGGGAACGGGAGGCGCGGGCACGGGGCGAGGTGGGGGTCATCGTCGGGGAACCTGTCGGCGTCTCCGGTTGCATGCACAGCGACTGGCCGGACGGCCGACGCACTCCTTCGCCGGCGGCCCTGCCTTCCTGTCAAATCGTATACAACTGCATTGACATCGCATGCAACAGCTGGTTGCCTGCCCTCAACGTGCGGGACATGCACGGATCGAGGGAGGAACTCCAATGAACGCGAAAGCTGCAATCCTGTCCGCCGTCTGCGTTGCTGCGCTGACCGGTGGCGCCTACGCCGACGACATCACCCTGCGCGCGTCGCATCAGTGGCCCGGCGGCAAGGGCGACGTGCGCGACGTCATGGTGCAGATGATCGGCGATGAGATCGCCAAGGCCGACGTCGGGCTGAAGCTGCAGGTCTTCCCGGGCCAGTCGCTGTTCAAGGCGCAGGACCAGTGGGGCGCGGTGACGAAAGGGCAGGTCGACATCACCGCCTTCCCGCTCGACTACGCCTCCGGCCGCCATCCGGAGTTTTCCGCGACGCTGATGCCGGGCCTGGTCGGCAACCACGAGCGCGCCCAGCGCCTAAACGACTCTCAGTTCATGGAGACGATCAAGGCCTCCGTCGACAAGGCCGGCGCGATCGTGCTGGCGGATGCATGGCTGGCCGGCGGGTTCGTGTCCTCCACGGAGTGCGTCACCACGCCGGAGAGCGCCAAGGGCCAGATCCTCAGGGCCGCGGGCCCGGCGTTCGAGGAGATGCTGGTGGGCGCCGGCGCCTCGATCTCCTCGATGCCGTCGTCGGAAATCTACACCGGCATGCAGACCAACGTGCTGACCGGGGCCAACACGTCGTCGGGCTCCCTCGTCTCCTACCGGATCTACGAGGTGTCCAAGTGCCTGACGGCGCCGGGAGAGAACGCCCTGTGGTTCATGTACGAGCCGATCCTCATGTCGAAGCGCTCGTTCGAGAAGCTGAACGAGAAGCAGCAGCAGGCGCTGCTCGATGCGGGCGAGAAGGCCGAAGCCTACTTCGCCGAGGAAGCGGCCAAGCTCGATAGCAAGATGATCGAGACCTACAAGAAGGCCGGCGTCGAGGTCGTCGAGATGTCGAAGGAGAACTACGACGCCTGGCTGAAGATCGCCCAGGACACCTCCTATAAGAATTTCGCCGAAAAGGTGCCGAACGGTCAGGAACTGATCGACCAGGCCCTCGCCGTCAAATAGGCAGGCTTGACCGGGCGGGGTTGCATCAGCCCCGCCCGGCATTTGTCCGGGGGCTCTTTCGGCCGGGCGGGTCGATCCCCGCGACGAAGTCGGCACCCGTTTCACGCACCCGAGCGTACTCCGCCCGCCCGGATTCCGTCGATCCGAGCCGGGATCGCTCTTCTGGGGGAGAGTTCCGATGCGCGGCTTGGTGGCTGTCGTATCCTGGTTGTCGCGCGTTGCCGGCGTGGTCGCCGGCGTGTTGCTGTTCACGGCCGTCCTGTCGGTCAGCCACATGGTGTTCGTGCGCTATGTGCTCGGCCACTCGACCGTCTGGCAGACCGAATACACGACCTACGCGATCGTCGCGGCGACATTCCTCGGCGCACCCTGGACCCTCATGGTCCGTGGCCACGTCAACGTCGATCTGCTGCCGCTTGCCGCCGGCCGACGGGGCCGCATCGTGCTGGAGGCATTGAGCGGCCTGGCCGCATTGGTCTTCGTGACGCTGTTCGCCTACAGCGCCTGGTTCTTCGTGGAGGAGGCGTGGGTCAATTCCTGGCGCTCCGAGACCGTCTGGTCCGTGCCGCTATGGATGCCGGTTGCCCCCATGTTCGTCGGAACGGCGCTGCTGGCGCTCCAGTACGTGGCCGAACTGATCAAGCTTCTGCTGTTCGGGCCAGACGTCGGCGACGATGGCCTTCTCGCCTCCGGTTCCGCTCCGTTTTCCGGCACGCGCCATGACCCGGAGGCAACCCGCTCATGAGCCCGTTGACCTCCGGTCTCGTCATGCTGGCCGCGCTGTTCGTGCTCCTCAGCATCGGCACGCCGATCGCGTTCGCCCTCGGCCTCGTCGCCCTGGGCGGGCTCTACACGGTCTATGGCGGCTCGTTCCTGGAAACGCTGGGCGAGCAGATGTTCACGGCACTGTCGTCGTTCAGCCTCGTCTCGGTGCCGATGTTCATCCTGATGGGGGCCGCCGTGGCGTCCTCGCCAGCCGGAAAGGACCTCTACGAGGCGCTCGACCGGTGGCTGAACCGGGTGCCGGGCGGCCTCGTGCTGTCGAATCTCGGGGCCTGTTCGATCTTCGCGGCGCTCTCGGGCTCATCGCCGGCAACCTGCGCGGCGATCGGCAAGATGGGCATTCCGGAGATGCGCGCCCGCGGCTATCCGGCGGAGATCGCCGCAGGCTCGATCGCCGCCGGCGGGACGCTCGGGATCCTGATCCCGCCTTCGGTCACCATGATCGTCTACGGCATCGCCACCGAGACCTCGATCGGGCGGCTGTTCCTGGCGGGGCTCGTGCCGGGCTTCATGCTCACAGTGTTCTTCATGGTGTGGACGGTCATTGCCTGCAAGCGGCGCGGGCTCGGCCTGACCGACCTCGCCAAGCGCTTCACCATGCGCGAGCGCTTCCGGGCCTTGCCGCGGGTGCTGCCGTTCCTCGCCATCGTCGTGGGCGTGCTGTTCACCCTGTACGGGGGCGTCGCGACACCGTCCGAGGCGGCGGGCGTCGGGGCGCTGTTCTGCCTGATCCTGGTGGTGCTGATCTACGGCGTCTTCTCCAGGAGCTGGAAGTTCCGGCAAATGCCGGTGATCTTCCGCGACACGCTCAAGGAAAGCGTGATGATCATGCTGATCATCGGCGCCTCGGAAATTTTCGCCTTTGCGCTGTCGTCGCTGTTCATCACCCAGTCCGTCGCCCAGGGCATCGCGGCGATGGACGTGAACCCCTACGTGCTGCTGGCGATCGTCAACCTGTTCCTGCTGGTGGCCGGGTTCTTCCTGCCGCCGGTCGGCGTCATCCTGATGACCGCGCCGATCCTGATCCCGATCATCACCGGCGCGGGCTTCGACCCCTACTGGTTCGCAGTCGTGCTGACCATCAACATGGAGATTGGCCTGATCACCCCGCCTGTGGGCCTTAACCTCTACGTCATCAACGGCATTGCGCCGGACATCTCGTTGAGTCAGATCCTGCGCGGGTCGCTTCCCTACGTGCTGTGCATGGTGCTGGGAATCGTCGTGCTGTGCGTGTTTCCCGGAATCGCTCTCTTCCTTCCAAACCTGGTGATGGGGCCTGGTCTATGAGCGGCGTGTCTCTGCTGTCCGATCTCCTGGGAACCCTCGCCCGCCGGTCCTGGCTTGGCGAGAGGCCGGCGGAAAAACGGCTGACCGTCGACGAACTGGAGGGCCTGTGCAGCAAGCTCGTCCGGTCGCGCGGCGAGGCGACCGGCGTGCGCATCGCAGCCGACATCCTGCAGGGCGTGAGCGCGCTCGAAGACGACGAGATGCCGGCATTCTTTCGGATGCTGGCCGATCGGTTCGCGCCCGATGCCGTGCGGCTGGCCGACGCCGCGCGCGCCTACGCCGCCGAACCGGATCATCACGCGCTGGCACGTCTTCAGGCCGAGGCCGAGCCGCCGCGGCAGGAGCTGTTCCGGCGGCTCAATCTGGCGCCAGGCGGCACCTTCGAACTGGTGCGGCTGCGCGAGCGGCTGCTGCCGCTGGTGCGCGAAGGCGACGATGCCTTCCTGTCCGTCGACCTCGACCTGCAGCACCTGTTCGGGTCCTGGTTCAACCGCGGCTTCCTGGTGCTCAAGCCGATCAACTGGGACACGTCGGCCCGGGTTCTGGAAAAGATCATCGCCTACGAGGCGGTGCACGCGATCGACGACTGGGATGCGCTGCGCGAGCGGCTCGAGCCGGAGGACCGGCGGTGCTTCGCCTTCTTCCATCCGTCCATTCCGGACGATCCGCTGATCTTCGTGGAGGTGGCGCTGACCCGCGAGATCCCGGCGAGGATCGACACCGTGCTTGCCAGCGACCGCGAGAGAATCAAGCTGGAGGACGCCCAGACGGCCGTCTTCTATTCGATCTCCAACTGCCACAAGGGGCTCGCCGGTGTCTCGTTCGGGTCGTTCCTGATCAAGCAGGTCGCCGAGGATCTGAAGGAAAGCCTGCCGACCCTGAAGACCTTCGTGACCCTCTCGCCGGTGCCGGCCTTCGCCAGGTGGCTGGACAACCTGCCGAAGTCCGCCGTGGCGCGGCTGGAGGCGGGCGAGAAGCAGGCGATCTCCATCGTGGCCGAGACGGGCTGGGCTCGGGATGCGGAGGCCGCCGAGCGTGCGGAGGCGGGTCTTCTGTCGCTGGCGGCGCGCTATTTCCTCACGGCCAAGCGCGACGACGGCCAGCCAGTGGATCCGGTCTCGCGCTTCCATCTCGGCAACGGCGCGCAACTGCACCGCATCACGCATCTGGGCGACGCATCCCCGGGGGGACTCCGACAGGCGCATGGGCTGATGGTCAACTATCTCTACGACCTGCCGCGCGTCGAGGAGCGCCATGAGGCCTATGCTGATGCGCGTACGATCGCCGCCAGCCGCCAGGTGCTCAACCTCCTGCCCTCCCGTGCCGCGCAGACATCCGTTACCGACGCTTCCGCAGAGACCGCCGCATGACGAACCATCTTTTCAACGGGTTGCTCGAGACAGGACTGGCCGCTCCCGAGCGGCGATTTGCGGTTCTCACGAACGGTGAGAGCTTCACCTACGGCGACCTCGACACGATGTCGGCGCGCATGGCCAACGTGCTTGTCGCGAGCGGCGTGGAGCCCGGCGACCGGGTGGCCGTCCAGGTCGAGAAATCGGTCCAGGCGCTCGTGCTCTATGTGGCGACCGTGCGCGCGGGGGCGGCTTTCCTGCCCTTGAACACCGGCTACACGCCCAGCGAGATCGCGTATTTCCTGACGGATGCCGCCCCGCGCGTCTTCGTCTGCGATCCGGGCACGCAGGACACCCTGTCCGACATTGCCGACAAGGCCGGCGCAGCGGTGCTGACGCTGGGCAGGTCCGGCAAGGACGGCACGCTGGCGGAGCAGGCCCGGAACGCGGCGGCCACATTCGCTCCGGTGCCGCGTGGCGCCGACGATCTGGCCGCGATCCTTTACACGTCAGGGACCACCGGGCGCTCCAAGGGGGCGATGCTGAGCCATGAGAACCTGCTGTCGAACGCGCGCGTCCTGAAGGACACCTGGGCCTTCACGCCGGACGACGTGCTGCTGCATTGCCTGCCGATCTTCCACACCCATGGACTGTTCGTGGCGACGAACACCGCGCTGGTCTCCGGCGCGTCGCTGATCTTCCTGCCGAAGTTCGATCTCGACGAGATCTTCGCCCAGATGCCCCGGGCGACATCGATGATGGGGGTTCCGACCTTCTACACCCGGATGCTGACCGATGCGCGCCTGACCCGCGAGCTGGCAGGCCACATGCGGCTCTTCACGTCCGGTTCCGCGCCGCTTCTGGCCGACACGCACGTCGCCTTCGAGAAGCGCACCGGCCAGCGGATCCTCGAACGCTATGGCATGACCGAAACCAACATGAACACCTCCAACCCCTACGACGGGGAGCGCCGGGCCGGGACGGTCGGATTCCCGCTGAAGGGCACCGAGGTGCGCATCGTCGGCAAGGAGACCGGCCAGCTGCTGCCTGATGGCGAGATCGGCGTGATCGAGGTGAAGGGGCCCAACGTCTTCTCGGGCTACTGGAAGATGCCGGAGAAGACGGCTGCGGAGTTCCGCGAGGACGGCTTCTTCATCACCGGCGATCTCGGCGTCGTCGACCCGGACGGCTACCTGACCATCGTCGGCCGCGACAAGGATCTGGTGATTTCGGGTGGCTACAACGTCTATCCGAAGGAAATCGAGGCGTTCGTCGACGAGTTCCCCGGCGTCGTCGAAAGCGCCGTCATCGGCGTTCCGCACCCCGATTTCGGCGAGGGCGTCGTGGCCGTCGTCGTTGCCGAACGGCCGATCGAGGAAAGCGCCCTCCTTGCGTCCCTGCAGGGGCATCTGGCGAAATACAAGCAGCCCAAGCGGGTGATGTTCGTCGACGAGCTGCCCCGCAACACGATGGGCAAGGTTCAGAAGAACCTGCTGCGCGACGCCTATTCCGGGCTGTTTTCGTAGGATCCCGGCAAGGCCCCGGCGAAACAGGGACGGGAGACTGGGCGCGAGGTCAGGTTTCCTTGGGAGCTGCCGGTGTCTGCTCGGGAGCTCCCAGGGTCTGCTGGCTTTCGTCGAACAGGCGCTGCTGCTCGGCCACGGCCTTGGCCAGGAGCTCGGATGTCAGCAGCCCACGTTCGACCAGGAACGCGCCGATCTTGCCGTGCCGGCCCGGATCGTAGGCGTCGATCGCAGCACTGAGATCGTAAGGCGAAATCATGCCGGTTTCGATCAGTAGCTCGCCGAGCAACGGTGCAACCGGCCGATCGTGGATGGGCGCCTCGATCCCCGACACGATGCGGATGGCCGATGTGACTTCGCTCTCCGTGGCGATGTTCAGGGCGTAGCCATCGGGCAGTTGTGCCGCGAGTTCGCGTTCGTGATCGATCGACAGCGGGCCGGCCACCGCCAGCTGGACCCTGCCGTCCGCGGCGCGGCCGAAAGGAACCGCGCCGCAGTGGATGCACACGCGCTGGGGCAGGACGTCCGCGTGGGCCTTCACCATCGCCGCGGTCGGCCGGCAGCGCGGCAGCCCGCTCTGGAAACTGATCGCCTCGGCGAGGGTGTCCTCGTCGAGCGCGCCGCGCAGGATCAACGTCCGGCCGAGCGGCAGGTGGGATTCGGCCTGGTCGACGAGCGCGTCCGTCAGCACCCGCGCGTCGACGGCTTTCCATGAGACCAGCAACTCGCCCAGCCGCTGGCTGCGGTTTGCGGTCTGCTCAAACGACGGAAAGTCGTGCATGGTCTTGTCCCAGACCAGCTTCTTCCCGAACAGATAGTTGGCCAGGAACAGCCGCCAGGCGCGCGCGGCGGCGAAGAAGTTGATGAAATTGCCGATGACCATGCGCGGTGCCGACAGCAGCGCGTGCTCCCAGCCATAGATCCGGCCGACGAAGTACATGCGCTGGATCACCCGCAGCGACAGCGCGACCGCGTTCGCCTTGAGCGCGAAGGCGATCCAGCCATCGGGCTCAATGAGCGTCGGGAAGCGCAGCGTGGCGATCCCGAACAGGGAGCAGAAATACAGGACCATCACCTGCAGGACCAGCAGGTAGGCGATGATGCTGACGAACGAGGTGACCAGGCCCTTGCGGTCTCGGAACAGGAGATAACGCTCGGCCAGCCCCCCGCGCCAGCCGATCTGCTGCCACCCCTGCAGGGCGATGCCGAGCGTCCAGCGCGCTTTCTGTCGATAGGCCGTGCGAAACGTGTCGGGGAAATATTCGCGCACACACATCGGCATCTCGATCCGATGCCGCTTGTCCCGGCCGTAGCCGAACCAAGTGTGTCGTGAGACCTCGTAGCGCACCGGAAACTGGCAGAACACGCCCTGCAGCCCATAGGCGGACAGGCGGACGCCGATGTCGTAGTCCTCGGTCAGGCTCTCGACGCTGAACGGTTGGTTCCGGTCGCGCTCGCACAGGAGGAGGAGGGCGCGGCGCGAGAAGCAGGTGCCGACGCCCGCCGACGGCACCATGCCCGACATGCTTTCGCGCACGACGAGGTCCTTGGCGTGCCATTCGGCGAACTCGTCCATGTAGGTGCCGGCAACGAGTTCGTACCAGTCGCGCTCCAGCGAGGTCACCGGGATCTGGATTAGGTCCTTGCGCGGCAGAAGGTAGTTGAAGAATCGCAGCTCCAGGGGGTGGAGGACGTCCTCGCTGTCGTGCAGCACGACGCCGGCGAACTCGATGCCGTGCGTCTTCTCGTATCCGAAGATCGAGGCGATGATCCAGTTCAGGCAGTCGGCCTTACAGGTCGGCCCGTCGTGCGGAACCTCGACGCGGACGAGCTGTCCGTAGCGCCGCCGCATCCGTTCCACTTCGGCGATCGTGCGCTCGTCGTTGCGGTAGGTGCCGGCAAAGATGGTGTAGGTGCCGTAGTCGAGCGTGTTGACCATGTTCTCGAGCATCGGCGCGATGACGTCGTACTCCAGCCACGCCGGGATCATGATGGCGATCGGCTGTTCGGGACGCTCCAGGATCTGGCTCGCCTCGAGCGGCTTGTGGGTGCGCCACACCGTCACCGAACGCCAGATCCGGCGCGTCCAGTACCAGGCGTCGATGAAAAGGTCGTCGACGCTGGAGACGAGGATGATCAGGCTGACGAGCCCGATCAGCAACTCCAGCGTCGAGTAGTAGGACGCGACGAAAAACGGCGCATAGGGGGACATCGTCTTGCGTCAGTTCTTCTTGGCACGGCGGCGGGCGAACACGGCGCGCAGCACCATCAGGAAGAAGAGAAGCACGACGGCGGCGGCGATAGGAACCCGCGCCTCCCAGGCCTTGAGCAGGAACGTCTCGGCCTTCTTGGCCACCGTGCCGCCGTCCTGGATCTTGTCCGCTTCACGGACCGCGGAAGGCGACAGGATGGACCCGTCCGGCGTGATCACGGCAACGCTGTCGCGACCGAATCGGAAGGGCTGGTTGACGGTGGGCAGGGAGGTGCCGATCGTGCGCACCTCGATGCCCTTGTGGCCTTCGATGTCGAAGGCTTCGGCGACCACGAGCTCGTCGATCGGCTGGACGTCGATGACGACGTTGCCGTCCCGGTTGACGACCAGGCGGCCGTCCCGGACCGAGACACTGGATTGCGCCCCGGCAACGGTGTCTCCGAATGCAAGGAAGGGACCGCCGACGGTGACCGGCGCGTCGACGGCGCTGAAGCTCGTCCGTTCGACGGAAATTCCTGTCGCGTCGGCGCCACGCACCACAAGCGGCAAGGAGAGTTCCGGGTCTGTCAGATAGCTCGTCGGCACGATCAGGCGAGGATTGTCGGCAAGGCTGGCGACCGCCGCGACGAAGCCTTCCAGCCGGCCAGGCTTGCCGAGCATGATCCGGCTCGTCGGCAGGACTTCGGCCGGAAATGGCTGTGGCGTCTCCGAGCAGTTGTAGCTCGACGGCTGGCGCTGGACGCGCACCGTGAGCCGGTTTCGCTCGGCAAGCGCGTAGGCCGGTATCGCGGCGGTGATCTTCGTCGCGCTGCCGTTTTCCGGGAGCCGTGCAGCGCCCAGCAGGTAGTCGTTGAGAAGCACGGAGGCGACAGGCGAGGAGTTCGATGCTCCGGGCGCGGCCGCGACGTCAATCACCACGTCGGAAGGGAGGAGACCCTTGGTGGCGACGGAGCTGAAGTCGAAGACGGTCGTCCAGTCGCTCTGGGCAAGGACGTCGAACGTGCCGCGGGAGCCGCCGAGCTGCACCAGCGAAACGCTGCCGCTGTCGCCGCCATCCGGATCGATCGCGTTGATGGTCATGGACCGCGATGCGGCAAGCTTGCGCCAGAAGCTGGCGAAAAGGGTCGCAGCCTTGCCCGCCCCGTCGGGGGCAATCGCGATCAACGGTCGGTTGGCGAGGGTGGCGAGGACAACGGTCTGAGCCGTGTCGGCCGTCGCGAAACTCGCCGCATGGTCGCGCAACTGACCAAACGCTGCCTCTGCCTCTGCCTCCGCTCCGCTCACCTGCTGCGCGAGCGCATCCAGCGCATCCGTTATCTCGGCCTGGAGCGCCGCGTCGGAGATCGCCAGATCGGCGGCGAGGGGGCTCGCCGGCAGGAGAAGCAGCGCGCCGAGTTCGGCCTTGTCGGCGATGGTGTGAATGCCCCCGTCGTGGAGGCTGGCAAACGCCGGGATCCGGAGGAGCGCCGCCGGCACCTCGAGGTCGGTCGTGTCCACGTCATCGCCGACACCCGGCAGGGTGCGGAACGTCGTGGATTTTCCTTCGTGCTCGAGCGCAACGCCGATGCGCCATGCCGCGTCGTAGGCCTCTGCCGACGTGGCCCTGCCAGAAACCAGGACGATGGGTTGAGACGGAAGCGCGCTCCAGGCAGTCAAGAGATCGGTGATGCCGGCGGTGTCGTAGCGGAACTGGAAGCGCGAGGCAGGGTCGATCGCGATGAGGTCGCCAGTCGTCCGCGCTTCGCTGCAATAGTCGTCCACCGCAACCGACCAGCGCAGGCCGAGCTCCACGAAACCGCTGGGACGCGGCGCGGCGTCCACGCCGATCACGAGGTTCAGGGGCCCCTTCTCGGAGGTGGGCGCGCGCGCGGCGACCGGGTATCCGTCGACGGACACGACGAACGTCGTTCGGCGATCCTCGGCCCGGAAATAGCGGCTCTTGAGCGAGAGCTCGGCGTCCTTGATATCGAGGCCCGTCGGGACCGGCAGGTAGACGAGCCGGCTTGCGTCGAGGGACGCCAGGGTTTCGGGCTTCGTCAGGCCGATGTCGGAGAATGTGTAGCTGCGTGTCACCCAGGTGTCGGTCTGCAGAGCCCCGAAGGCATCGACCAGGGACGTCTCGGTATCCTGGGCCTGGACGGCAAGCGTCGACGAGGCAAGGGCAAAGGCTCCGAGCAGTACGGCCCGGACGTGCGGCGTGAAGCAGATCATGGGCGGACTGTCTGTTCTTTTTCCTGGCGCAGCCGGAGTGCTGGCGCGCGTTGCGGCGGTGTTACGAATGGGTGCAGGCGTCGACGGACGGGTTGAACTCCTCGATTGCGTCGCCTTTGAGAACAGCGACGATCCGCTGCGCCGCTCGGCCGTCGCCGTAGGGATTCATGGTGCGTGACATCTGCATATAGGTGTCCGGGCTGTCGCAGAGGCGTGAAACTTCGGTAACGATCCGTTCGGGATCGGTGCCGACCAGCCGCACGGTGCCGGCGGCAACGGCCTCCGGACGTTCGGTGACGTCCCGCATGACCAGCACCGGCTTGCCGAGCGAGGGCGCTTCTTCCTGCACGCCGCCGGAATCCGTCAGGATGACGTGGGCCCGCCGCATCAGATAGACGAATGGTGCGTAGTCGAGGGGAGGGAGCAGGTGGATTGCCGGCTGGGCCCCGAGCATCTCGTTCACCGGCCCCTGGACGTGCGGATTGAGGTGAACCGGATAGACGATCTGCACGTCGTCGCGCCGGGCAAGGGTTGTCAGCGCCCGGCAGATGTTCTCGAAACCGGAGCCGAAGCTCTCCCGGCGATGGCCCGTCACCAGGATGATCTTCCGCCGCGGGTCGAGGAAGGCAAACTCCTCCGCCAGGCGGGAGAGCAGGACGGGGTCGGCCTCGATCGCCGCGATCGTTGCTTCCAGCCCGTCGATCACCGTGTTGCCGGTCACGAAGATCCGGCCGGCGGCCTGACTGCGCAGCAGGTTTTCCTTCGCCGTCGCGGTCGGGGCGAACAGCAGGTCTCCCACCAGATCGATGACGCAGCGGTTCATTTCCTCCGGCCACGGCTGACTGAGGTCGAAGGTCCGCAGCCCCGCCTCGACATGGGCGACCGGGATGTGGCGGTGGAAGGCGGCAAGCGCGGCTGCCATGGCCGTTGAGGTGTCGCCATGCACCAGCACGCGGTCGGGCCGGATGTCGGCCAGGACGACGTCCACGGCACCGATCGCCTTGGCGACGAGGCCGTTCAGCGACTGGTCGCGCGTCATGATCTGGAGGTCGTGGTCTGGCCGGATGCGGAACAGGCTCAGCACCTGCTCGAGCATTTCGCGATGCTGACCGGTGACGCACACGATGGACTGGATGGCCGGATCTGCCTCGAGGGCCATCACCACCGGCGCCATCTTAATGGCTTCCGGGCGTGTTCCGAAAATGGAGAGAACTCTCACGGCAACCACCTGACGTTTCGTCGGGGTGCGAGATCCACCCACGACCTGCCAATCTTACTTGCGGGGGCCTGGCTGGGGCTGGCGCGGCAGGTCGCCGATGCGCCGGGCCGCAGCGCGGATGGTCGGCGATGCCGGATCATCCGGGGGCAAGCTCTTACGTCCGCCAGAACCGTGTGTCGACCCTGGGAGCGGCCTCCCTGTGGCACTTTGAATCAGCCGGAAGGGCCTCGTTCCCGCAGAGCGTGGCCGGCGGGCAGCGCGCCTTTCTGCGATGCCGGGCGGTCAGCGGAAGGGCTGGACGCTCGACTCTCCGGACTCGATGATCAGCAAAGGTCGCGAATTGATTCGCGCAGCCGGCACCCCTCGGTCGGAACGGTCGACCTGTCCTCGTCCGCGCTCAGGACCAACGTCGGAGATCTGACGTGTCTATTGGGCTCCTGCGGCGGCGTGTCGAGGGCCTCGCCCATCCCGAGGCGTACGGAGGAAAGGCCAAGCTACAGGTGTACGCGTTGCGATCTGGTAAACGGGGGGTGTTTGCTCCGGGCGAAAGGCGAGAGCCGAACTCAGGGCACGCCAGGCACGCGTTTGCGCTGCACGTCAGATCACTCGGGCGTCGTGTCATCCTGGCCTTGCTTTTCTCCGGGGCGGTGTCGGGGCAATTCGCCTCTGCCCAGCAGGCAGGACAGGAAGACATGGTGCCGCCGCCCGACGCTCCTGCCGCCTCGTCCGGCGATACCTCACGGCCCGATCCTGCGACCTCCGACGATGCGGGGCCGGCTGACGCCGAGGAACCGGTCAGCGGCGAAGTCGAGGTTGTCCCGCTGCCGTTGACCGGCCCCGCCTATCTGCTGGCCGACAAGGCATACGCCGAGCTGGAGGCCGGCGACTACGACGCCGCGATCGCCGACACCCGCGAGGCGCTGCGCCAGCGGCCGGATGTGCAGCGGCTGAAATACCTGCTCGTCGATGCGCTCGTGGCGGCGGGTCGGCGCGACGAGGCGGCGGCGACCATCGAGGGTTTTCTCCAGTCCTCGCCGGACGATACGCGACTCCTCGATACGCTGGCGATGTTGCGGGCCGGGCCTGCGGGGCCGACCCCCGCCTTCCTTGCAGCGCGGGATGCGTACGCCGCCTATGCCGCGCGCAACTATCGCCTGGCGGTCGCGCGTGCCGAGGACGCGGTCAGGCTCGACCCGGACAACGCTGCCTATCGGCGACTGCTGGCCAACGCCCGGGCGGCGATCGCGGCCAGCCGTCCCGATCCGGGCTTTGTCGCGGCGCAGGCGGCATATCGGGCCTATGATGCCGGCCGCTTTGAGGAGGCCGCGTCCAGCGCACGGACCGCGGTGCGCCTCGATCCCGGCAATCGCAGCTACCGCCTGCTGCTCGCCGATGCCCTGTCCGGCGCCGGGAACCCGGAGCAGGCGCTCGGCGTGCTCGAAGCGCTTCCAGGCCAGGACCGCTATGACATCGTCTCGCGCAAGGCGGTTGCCGAGGCCGCGCTCGAGAACTGGGACGCCGCCGCAGCTGCCTATCGCCAGGCCCGCCGCATGGCGCCGACCGCCGCCGACCGCGCATCGGCGGCCGCAGGGGAGATCCGGGCAACGGCCGCTGCCGGCGACACTGCCGAGGCGGGCCTCCTGTTCGACGCGGCAAACTCGGCTGGCGCGCTGGCGCCGCTGTCCGATCTCGATCGCGCCTACACTGCGGTCGCGGCCGGCCGGGAGGCGGCGGCGCTGAGCGCCTTCGATGCCGCGCGTGCCGCCGGCAAGGTGCGCGGTACCACCAATTTCGACGCGGCCTACGCGGCCAAGCATGCGTTCCAGAACGCCGATGCCCTCGGTTACTTCAGGTCAGGCATCGACGATGCCGTCGCCGCGGGCCAGGACATCAACGATCCGACGCTGTTTGCCATCCGGCGCGATGTCTCCGACCTCGCGCGCGTGTGGGGCGCCTACCTGACGCTTTCGCATGCGCCGCTCGGCGCGGCCCAGGCCGGCTCCGGCGTCTCGTCCTTCACCAACGGCTCGGCGATCACTCAGCTCGGCGCCGAGGTCTTCTGGCGGCCGCCGGCGATCGGCTATCGCGACGGCGCGCTGTTTGAGTTCTTCGCCCGCGACTTCATCACGTTGCATGACGAGTCGGGAGATCCCACAGGGTTCAGCACCCAGCAGGGGATGGTGGGCGCGCGCTGGAAACCCCTGAAAGACTGGAACCTCGTCTTCGAGGTCGCGAAACTCATCAAGCTGGGCTCGGATGCGCGCAACGATACCGTGCTGCGCACCGCGTTTTCCGAGGGAATGGGCACGGACCTGCGCGTCGACGTGCCGTCCTGGTGGATGTGGCAGGTCTACGGCGAGGTGGACTACTATCTGGAGAATCCGCAGACGATCGTGCTGGCGGACGGACGGGTGGGCCGCAGTTTTCGCCTCGACGCCCTCAGCGACCGGCTGGTGGCCACGCCCTTCGTCGGGATTTCCCAGAGCTACGACAGCTCGCTGGCGACGGCAGAAGCGTTGGGCGCCGGACCCGGCATCGCGCTGCGCTACTGGTTCCGCGAGGACACCTACAACGCCCCGCGCTCCTATGTGGACGCCAGCATCCGCTATCACGCCAGGCTCACGGGTGACGACCGGGCCGAGGGCGTGTTCGGTGGCATCACTTTCTACTACTAGGGCTTGTTCGGCGCGTGCGGGAAGGCTCGACGGCGGCACATCGCCGGGAGCGACCTGTGAGGTCCGGACGGAGCGGGAGGATGGCGATGCGGTGGAGGCTGGTTGCGGCAATCGCCCTCACGCTCGTGGTCCTGGCCGGCATCTTCGCCGGATGGCGCTGGTGGCCGGCGCCGGACGCGGCGCCGCGGATCGCGGGGGTGTTCTGGCAGCCGGATCGGACGACCGCACGCCCCGAGGGCAACTGGGACCTGCTCGGAGCGCGCACGCTGGTGGTGCAGTTCGGCATCGCCGGGGATGTCGCGTTCTTTGCGGGCCTGAGCGAACAGCCGGTGTCGCCGCTTCCCGACTGGCCGCGGATCGCCCGGGAGCCCTGGGCCAAGGAGGTGATCCTCGGCCTTGCCGGAGCCTATGACGAACCCTGGGCGCGTGCGCACGTGGCCGAGCTGGTGGAACGGTCCCGGCAGATCGCGGCGCTGAAGACGCCCCTGAACGTCACCGGGTTCTACTTTCCCGTCGAAGTGGACCCGACCTGGACCGACGCGCCGGCAATCGCGCCGCTGCTCGATCAGTTGCCGCGCCCGTTGTGGATCAGCGTCTACGACACCTCCAACATCGGGCCGGACACGCTGGTCGACTGGCTCGAGACGTGGCTGCCGGCAGATGTCGGGGTGTTCTTTCAGGACGGGGTCGGCGTCTACGCGCGCTCGCCGGAAGTGGCGCGGGACTATGCCGAGGTGATGCGCCGACGTCTGGGGGAGAAGCGGTTCCGGCTCATCGCCGAGGCCTTCCGGCCGAAGCCCGGCGGCGGCTTTCGAACGGCCACCGCCGGGGAACTCGTGGTGCAGCTCGACGCCTACGATGGCTTCGAAACCTACCTGTTCGACGGTCCGCACTACGTCTCGGACGCCCTCGTCGAACAGGTGCTGAAGACCGAGTAGCCGGTCACCGTCGAGCCGAGCGACCGGCCGTCCTTGTCCTACTGGGCGGCGACGATAATGATCTCGACCAGATGCTTGGGCGTGGCGAGCTTGGCTTCGCCGGTGGCGCGCGCCGGCGCGTGGCCCGGAGCCACCCAGGCGTCCCAGACGGCGTTCATCTCGGCGAAGTCGGCCATGTCGGCAAGCCAGATGGTGGCCTGCAGGATGCGCGTCTTGTCGGTGCCCGCGGTCGCCAGATGCGCGTCGATCTGCTCCAGGATGGTTTTCGTCTGGTCGGCCACGGTGGTGTCCGGCGTGCCGACCTGGCCTGCCAGGTAGACGGTGCCGTTGTGGATCACGACCTGGCTCATGCGCGGGCCGGTCTCGTGTCGGATGATGTCGCTCATTGTATCCTCTGGGTGGGAAGGGCTCAGGCTTCTGCGAAGCCCTGCAGAACGTGGGTGAGGTTGTCTCCGAGGGCGTCGGACAGATACCCGCCCTCCTGCACGAAAAGCGTGTCCAACCCAAGCCCCGCGATCGCCGCACCGATCCGGGCAAAGCCCGGGGTCGTCACCGCCAGCCCCTTGAACGGGTCGTCGACGTGGGCATCGAGCCCCAGGGCCACGACGAGCGCGTCGGCGCCGAAGGCCGCGGTTCGCTCGAAGGCGGTGTCGAGGGTTGCGAGGAAGCCGTCGTCGGCGGTGCCGCGCTCGAGCGGGAGGTTGAGGTTGTATCCGACCCCGCCGCCCGCGCCGCGTTCGTGGCCGTGGCCCCAGAAGAAGGGATAGAAGCGCACCGGATCGGCGTGGATGGAGACGGTGAGCACGTCGGCGCGGCCGTAGAAGATGCCCTGGGTGCCATTGCCGTGGTGCACGTCGACATCGAGGATCGCCGGCCGGCGTCCGGCCGCGCGCAGTCGCTCGGCGGCGATGGCGGAATTGTTGAGGAAGCAGAACCCGCCGGCAAGATCGCCGAAGGCGTGGTGGCCGGGCGGTCGGCTCAGCGCGTAGACGCGGCGTGTGCCGGACGCGATGAGGTCCGCGCCGGCGAGGGCCGTCTGGGCAGACCAGTAGGCGGCCTCGTAGGTGCCTTCAGCAATCGGGCACGCGGTGTCGGCCTGATGATAGCCCGCCTGTCCGACGGCGGATCTGGGGTAGGAATCGCTGCGGTTGGCCGGGTGGATGTTGGGGATCACCTCCGGCCCGGCCCCCTCGATCCGACGCCAGCGCGCGTGGATGCTCTTCAGGAACGCCAGATACTCCGCCGTGTGGATCGCCGCGATTGGTCCGATGCCGGCATCGGACGGAGCGTCGAACACGCAGCCCGCCGCTTCGGCCGCTGCCTTGAGCAACTCGATGCGCCGGGGCTGCTCCGGATTGGGCAGGATCGCGCCATTGGCCATGAAGTGCCGCGGATCGTGGCGCCACTGGCGGTCGTCGAAGAACGCTTTCATCGGGGGGCTCCCTGCCTTGCGGCCAGCGACGCGAAGCCGGCTGCATCGAGTGTCAATGTCGTCTCGCCACTGGAAGCGATGAAGCCGAGCCGATCGTAGAAGGCCCGGGCCCGCACATTGTCGTCGTAGACGACGAGCTTCAGGAAGCGTGCGCCCCAGACGGTTGCGGCATCCTGCGCCGCGGCGGCGAGCAGGCGTTGGCCCAACCCGGCACCGCGTACCGATGGGGCGGCCCACAGGTCGGACACGTACACGCCGGCTCCGGCCCGCACCGTGGAGAAGACCGGCGAGTAGAGGGCCGCGCCGACGACCGCGCCGCCGGCTTCGGCCAGCTGGGCCCGGAACGCCGGATGGGGCCCGAAGCCGGCCTCCCGCAGCTGCTCCGGCGTGGCGCCATGGGGATCGCCGATCGCTTCGGACAGCCGGCGCAGGGCGGTATCCAACCGCTGCACGTCGTCCGCTTCGGCCAGCCTGATGGTGATGTCCGCCATGTCAGATCGCGGTCCGGTCGGCGCCCTTGAGACACAGCATGGCGCGCGCCTCGGCGGGCGTGGCCGGTTCGCGGCCCAGTTCCTCGACGATCCGGCGGATCTTCGCGACCTGTTCGGCGTTCGAGCGCGCAAGCGTCCCGCGCGCGATCATCAGGCTGTCCTCCAGGCCGACGCGGACATGGCCGCCGAGCGTGGCGGCCATGGTCGCCAGCGGCATCTGGTGCCGCCCGGCCGCGAGGACGGAAAAGGCGTAGTCGTCGCCGAACAGCCCGTCGGCGATCAGCTTCATGTGCATGAGGTTGGCCGGATCGGCGCCGGCCCCGCCCAGCACCCCGAACACGAACTGGATGAAGAAGGGCGGCTCGACCAGGCCGCGGTCGGCGAAGTGGCGCAGCATGTAGAGATGGCTGAGGTCGTAGCACTCGAACTCGAAGCGGGCGCCGCGCTCGGTACCCAGCTCGGTCAGGATGCGCGCGATGTCGCGGGGCGTGTTCTTGAAGACGAGGTCGTCGGAATTCTCCAGGAACGGTTTTTCCCAGTCGTGCTTCCACGTCTCGATCTTCGCAGCCGCCGGATAGAGTGCGAAGTTCATCGACCCCATGTTGAGCGAGCACATCTCCGGCTCGAAACGCTTTGGCGCGGCCAGCCGATCGTCGAGCGACATGGTCGCGCTGCCACCGGTGGAAAGGTTGAGTACCGCGGCGGATGCCTGCTTGAGGCGGGGCAGAAACGCTCCGAAGTCCTCCGGGAGCGGCGAGGGCCGGCCCGTCGCCGGGTCACGGGCATGCAGATGCAGGATCGCGGCGCCCGCCTCGGCTGCATCGATCGCCTGTTCGGTGATCTCGTCGGCGGTGACGGGCAGGTGCGGCGACATGGACGGGGTGTGGATCGAGCCGGTGACCGCACAGGTGATGATGATTTTTGACACGCAACTGCTCAGGCGCTCTGCGGAAGGGCCGCATGGATGTCGTCGGTGAACTGGCGCAGCGAGACTTCGAGAAGGCCGATGATCTCGTCGATCTGGGTCTCGTCGACGATCAGCGGCGGGCAGACCAGGATGTGGTCGCCCTCGAAGCCGCCACGGGTGCGGCGGGAGTAGACGATCAGTCCATTGTCGTAGGCGATGTTGACGAAGCGGTCGTGGGCGGCGAGCGACGCCGGCAGTGGCGCCATGGTACGTCGGTCGGCAACGAACTCGAAGGCGAGCAGCAGGCCCTTGCCGCGCACGTCGCCGATGATGGCGTGGCGCTGCATCAGATCCTGCAGCCGGGACTTCAGGAGACCGCCCATGCGCTCGGCGTTGGCGATCATGCCCTGGCGTTCGATCTCCTCGATCACGGCGAGGCCGGCTGCGCAGGCGAGCGGATTGCCGGCGTAGGTGTAGCCGTGCTGGAAGCCGCCCGCCTCCAGCACCGGGTCGATCAGCCGGTCATGCGCGGCCATGGCGCCGAGCGGCACGTAGCCGGCGGCGAACCCCTTCGACATGACGACGATGTCGGGCTCGAGATTCCAGTGCTCGCCGGCCAGGAACCGGCCGGTCCGGCCGGCGCCTGTCATCACCTCGTCGAGAATCAGCAGGACGTCGTATTGCCGGCAGATCTTCTGGATCCGCTCCATGTAACCTTTCGGCGGAACCAGCGCGCCGGTGGAGGCGCCGCCAACCGGCTCGACGATGAACGCGAGCACCGTCTCCGGCCCCTCCTCGAGGATTTTCGCCTCGAGCAAGTCGGCGTAGTGCAGGCCAGTCGCCTCGTCGTCCGGATCGAGGCCGTCGAGATAGGCCCGCGGCGCCGGGATCTTCGGCATCGTGCGCATCATCGGCAGGAACGGCTCGGTCAGCGGATCGTAGCCGGTGAGCGCCAGCGCTCCCAGCGTCGAGCCGTGATAGGACGGGTGCCGCGCGATCACCTTCCAGCGCGCGGCCTGACCCGTTGCTACAGCATACTGACGGGCAAGCTTGATCCCGCTTTCGACGGCTTCGGAGCCGCCAGAGACGAAGAAGATGCGGTCCAGCCCTTCGGGCATGAGGGACGCCGTCTTCGCCGCGAGCTTCTCCGACGCCTCGGTCTCGAAATGCAGCCGGTACCCGAAGGTCGCCTTCTCCATCTGCCGTCGCATGGCGCCCAGCACGACTTCGTTCGAATGGCCGATGTTGCAGACCATCGCGCCCGACGAGCCGTCGATGTAGCGCTTGCCGTCGATGTCCCACATGTAGATGCCGCGGGCCTCGTCCAGCATCGGCTTGCGCCGCCGCGTCTGGTAGAAAAGGTGGCTTTTGTACTGAGCACTCATGTTGCGGGTCCGAACGTCAGGAAGCGGGAAGCGCAGCGCAATCGCGCGGCCGGAGATGCAGGGAGACCTGCGCGCCCTCCGCAAACGGGCGATCGTCGATCATGTTGATCGCCTGGAGCTGGTGCGCACCGACTCGGACGAAATAGCGCGCCGCTTGCCCCTGATAGTCGACGGTCTCGACCACGCCGGTGGCGGTGACAACGTCGTCGGCGGTCACGCCGGGGGCGGCCAGGCGCAGCTTTTCGGCGCGAATGATGAGCTTGGCCGGGCCGGCGCCCTCGAGGCGCGGGGCTCGCTCGCGCGGAATGAACAGCCGTCCGATGTCGGCGGTCTCGAGCCCGACCCGGTCGCCCTCGATCCCGATGCACCGCGCCTCCAGCACATTCGATGCACCCAGGAAGCGGGCGACGAACTCCGATTGCGGGTTGTTGTAGACGTCCTCCGGTGCGCCGATCTGCTCGACACGGCCATCCGACATCACGACGACGCGATCGGACATGGCCAGCGCTTCGGACTGGTCATGGGTGACGAACACCGTGGTGACGCCGATCCGGTGCTGGATCCGCTTGAGTTCCACCCGCATGTCCTCGCGCAGGTTCGCATCCAGCGCTGACAGGGGTTCGTCGAGCAGCAGGACGTCGGGTTCGATGACGAGGGCGCGGGCGAGCGCGATGCGCTGCTGCTGGCCGCCGGAGAGCTCCTTGGGATAGCGGTCGCCGACGTGCGGCAGCTGGACGAGATCGAGCGCCTCGCGCACGCGGCGTTCGGCATCGGCGCGCGAGACGTCGCGATACTTCAGGCCGAAGGCGACATTGTCGGAAATCGTCTTGTGGGGAAACAGGGCGTAGTTCTGGAAGACGAGGCCGAGATTGCGCTTGTGGATCGGCACGTCGTTCATGCGCCGGCCCTTGATGGTGATCTCGCCTTCGGTGGGATCGAGCAGGCCGGCGATCATCCGGAGCGTCGTCGTCTTGCCGCAGCCGGAGGGCCCGAGCAGCGTGACGAACGTCCCCTCCGCGATCTCCATCGACATGGGATGGAGCGCGGTGAAGCTGCCGAAGCGCTTGACGATGTTGGTGAGGGTGACGGCGCTCACGGCTCTGTTTCCGGTTCTGGTTCGGGCAATCGGGACGAGCGGGGAGTGCGCACCCGTGCGGCGCGCACTCCGAAGATGGCGGCTCAGTAGCCCTTCTGGACCTGGCTGAACTTCTTCGACCAGGCCTGCTCGTGGCCGTTCCAGTAGGCCGGATCGGCAAAGGTGAGGCCCGACAGCGTGCCTGACGGATCGAAGGCCGGCAGCTTGGGAATCTTGCTGCCGAGGTCGACCTTCTTCGGGTCGAGGGCCGGCGGATAATTCTGCCCTTCCGCCACCGCGATCGAGGTTTCCGGGGCCAGCATGAAGTTGAGGAGTTCCTCGCAGGCACTCATCGGCGAGCCCTTGATCACGAACAGGCATTCCTGCCAGCCGAAGCCGTTCGGCGGGTCCATGTAGCCGATGTCGTGTCCCTGCTCCTGCAGCGCGTAGATGCGCCCGGACCAGCCTTCGGTGACGTAGATCTCCTCCTCGGCGAGCAGGCTCATCAGCTCGGCTCCGGAACTCCAGTACTTCAGGAGGAGGTCACGGTTCTGGCGCACCGCGTCCCAGACAGCGTCCATGTCGGTCGCGTTGTTGGGGTCCTGGTCGGTCTGCAGCGACGCGTACCAGATGCGGGTGCGCCAGTCGCTCCAGCCGCCGATCTTCTTTTTGTACTTCTCGTCGATGAGGATCTTGGCGCCCTTCTCCTTCACTTCCTCGTCGGAGATGTATTTGCGGTTGTAGGCGATGCCGGTGGTTCCGTAGTCGTAGGGCACGCAGGAGAGCTTGCCGTCGCTCACCTTGCGGAACACGTCGGTGAGCTTCGGGATCACGTAGTCGAGGTTGGGAATCTTGCTCTCGTCGAGGGTCGAGCCGAGACCGAGATTGGTGTAGCGCACGTAGTCGAAGACGCCGGACAGGTGGGCAATGTTGTACTCGCCCGGCTGGCTCGCCTTGACCCGCGACAGATATTCGTCGCCGCCGCCGAAGGTGCCGTCGACGACCTTGATGCCGGTCTTCTCGGTGAACGGCGTGAAGGCGTACTTCTGGAAGGCCTCCGAGACGACGCCTCCCCAACCGTCGAAGCGGACCTGGTCGACGGCGGCCAGCGCCTGGCGGGCGAACGGCATCTGCACGCCGCAGGCCAGCCCCGCGGCACCCAGAAGGCCGAGGAAGGTCCGCCGGTCGACGTCGCCCTCCATGTAGCGTTCGCGCAGTCGTTCGTACCGTTTGGTGTCGTCCATCTGATGGCTCCTTTTCCTGGAAGGTTGTTTGTTGTGGCTCTATCCGCCGCGCCTGGCGGAGACGCGCCGGGCGATCGCCAGTCCCGAGAGGGGCAACCCGACGGTCAACAGGATCATCACCGTCCCGAGCGCGTTGATTTCGGGCGAGATGGAATTGCGCAGCATCGCGAAGATCTGGGTGGGCACGGTCTCCACGCCGCCCGGCTTCCAGAACAGCGTGCCGGTGATGTCGTCGAAGCTGATGGTGAAGGCGAACAGCATGCCGGCGAATACGGCGGGCGCGAGCAGCGGCAGGGTGATCTGGAAGAACGCCTGCACCGGGCTGGCGCCCAGGCTCATGGCGGCCTCTTCCATGTCGCGGCGGATGCCGACGAGGCGCGCCTGGACCACCAGCACCACGAATGGCAGCGTGAAGATCACGTGCCCCATCAGCAGCAGCGGGAAGCTCTTCGGCAGCGACAGGAAGTTGAGGAACAGCAGCAGCGCCACCGCCAGCACCACCTCGGGCACGAGGATGGGTGCGATCAGGATGGTGGAGATGAGGTTGCTGCCGGGCAGCTTGTAGCGCACCAGCGCCAGCCCGGCGAGAACGCCGAGCGTAGTGGAGATCACCGCCGTCAGCGCGCCGAGGATGAGCGAGGTGCGGAAGGCGCGCAGGATCGCATCGTTGTTGGCGAGCTCGACGAACCAGCGCAGCGACACGCCGGTCATCGGAAAGCTGCCGAACTGGCTGGCGTTGAAGCTGAGCAGCACGACCACTGCCACCGGCAGCAGCATGAAGAGGTAGACGAGAACCGTCCAGATCCGGATCAGCTGCCAGCCCATCAGCCGAGCCCCTTCATCAGCTGGGCCATGCCGAGGAAGTGATTGTAGACGAGCACCAGCACGCCGAGCACGGCGAGCAGCATCAGCGACAGGGCCGACCCCAGTGGCCAGTCGAGCTGGGTGATGATCGCCTCGAAGACGAGGTTGGCGAACATCGCATCGGTCGGCCCGCCGAGCACCAGCGGCGTGATGTAGGTGCCAGCCGAGAGCACGAAGCACAGGAGCCCGCCGGCCGCGAGTCCGGGCAGGGAGAGCGGCAGGGTGATCTCCAGGAAGCTGTTCCAGCGGGTGGCGCCAAGCGAGCAGGCGGCATGCTCGAGCGTCTCGTCGATGCCTTCGAGGCTGACGAAGACGTTGAGGATCATGAACGGCAGCAGGAAGTGCACGAGACCGAGAATGACGGTCGTCTCGTTGTAGAGCATCTGGATCGGCTCGCTGACGATGCCCAGCCAGATCAGCGCCGAGTTGATGGCGCCCGACACGCCCAGGATGTTGATCCAGGACATCGTGCGGATGATGTAGCTGATCCAAAACGGCAGCATCAGCAGCAGGAGCAGCAGCGCCTTGTTGCTGCGCGACCGGGCGATGAAATAGGCGGCCGGGTAGCCGATGAAGCCGCAGACGACGGCGGTGATCGCGGCGATCTTCAGGGTGTGCAGCAGGATGTCGCGATAGAAGCGGTCGGACAGCGCCTCGCGCCAGTTGTCCAGGTAGAACCCGACCTGGTCGGCGCCCGTCGCCGTACGCAGCCAGAACGAATAGACGACGATGAACAGCAGTGGCACGAACAAGAGGAGCGTGACTGCCGTCAGCGCCGGCGACAGCAATATCCAGGGTTGGCGTGCCTCGCGGCGTTCAACCGACATCGACTGTCAGGCTCCCCCAGTTCCAACCACTGGCTTGACTTTGGCGAGCCGGGGATCATTCCTCAAATAGATAATCGGTATCCTCACTATAGGATCTGTCTATGATTGATGATGATCCTCCGCTGCAGCCTGCCGAGCGGCTGGTGCGCGAGCTCGACTGGAACCTGCTCAGGACCTTCATCGTCATGGCGGAATCGCGCTCTGTCACCGATGCGGCGGGCAAGCTCCGGCTGAGCCAGCCGTCGGCGTCGACGGCGCTGAAGCGGCTGGAGACGCGGATCGGCAAGAAGCTCATCGATCGCTCGCCCGGGCATTTCCGCATGACGCGTGCCGGCGAACTGCTCTATCGCGAGGCGGTCGAGATCCAGGGCGCCGTCTTCCGCCTGACGACCGCGGTGCGCGACGTGACCGACGAGGTGCAGGGCCACGTGAAGATCGCGGTGGCGAGCCACGTGGTGTGCCCGGTGTTCGACGAGGCCCTGGCGCAGTTCTACGCCGCCCATCCCAAGGCTACCGTTTCGATCGACGTCCACCCGAGCCACGACGCCATCGGCGCGGTCACCGCGCGGAGCGCCAGCTTCGCGATCTGCCTGGTCCGCGAGCGCAATCCGAAGCTCGAATACAGCCGCCTCTATCGCGAGTTCTTCGGGCTGTTCTGCGGTCCCCCGCATCCGCTGTTCGGGCGCACCGACCTCAAGCACGGCGACCTCGCCGGCCACTCATCGGTGAGCTTCGAGACGGACCGGCTGCAGGACGTCCTGAAGCCGGTCACGCTGATGCGGGCCGAAGCCCAGCTCGGGGAGCGCGTCGTGGGCACCTCCAGCAACCTGGAGGAGGTGCGTCGCATGATCATTGCCGGCCTCGGGATCGGGCCGCTGCCGGTCCATGTCGCCAAGGGCGACGTCCGCAGCGGCGTGCTGTGGCATCTGCCGCCCTACGACAAGATGCCGGAGATCGACGTCCACGTGGTCTGGAACCCGCGGGCCAATCTCAACCGCGCCGAGCAGACGATGCTGGCGGCGCTGCTTGCCCGGATCGAGGCCACGCCGATGGAGGTGCGGACCTACGGCTGAGGCCCCGGCTGTCGGGCCTAGAGGGGCGCGCCGCCGAGCCAGGTGCGGCCGCGCTCGTAGAGCTGGTGGACGGCCTCGCCCTTCAGGCCGGGCATGTCCGTCTTCACCTGGAAACCGAGGCGGGTCTGCATGTAGGCGAGGTGCCGGTAGCCCTCCGGGAAGCGGCCCAGCAGGTCCGGATCGAGTTCCAGCCGGCAGGCGGGGTCGACGGGATCGAGACGGTCTTTCTCGTAGATCGGCTGGCGCAGCACCACGCCCCACTTGCCGTCGCGCTTCTCGATGAAGTCGTAGAACCGCCCGGTGCACACGACGTCGCAGACCGCGCCGTCGACGGCGCCGCGCTGGGAGATCGTCATCTTGGTCTGGGCGATGGCGCGGTCGCCGGCGAGGTCGATGGAGGTGCCGCCGAGAAAGTGGAGGATGTTGACGCCCTTCTCGAAGCCTTCGCGGCTCACCTTGATGAAGGCGTCGGCATCCCCCTGGAACCAGGTCGCCATCATCACACCGTCGTCGTGCCAGACGGTCCGAAAGCGCTCCCAGTCGCCGGCGTCCCGCCACACGGCCCAGTTCTCAACCAGGTCGCGGATCGCAAGTCGGTCCAGCAGGTCGTCGGTCATGGTCGCATCCTTTGAGCGCGGGGGAGCGGGGCATCGGTCCGGTGGTGGCCGCCCGGGCGGGGCGATTGGGAGGGGTGGGCAACCGGTCGGCCGACTGGGCCGGGGCATTCAGGCGTGGGTCATCCGCTCGACGAACGGCAGGAAGGCCTTCAGCTGGGCGGAGATCGCGTCGCGGGTGGGGCCATCGGCGACGACACCCTTCTTCTCGTCGACCTTCGTCTTCGCGAAGCTGACGAACACTTCGGGCTTGTTGAAGACCTGGGCGTCCAGGAAGACCATGATCTGACGCAAATGATACTGGCAGCGGGCGCCGCCGAGCATGCCGATGGCGGCCGACTGAAGCGCCACCGGCTTGCCGGCGAAAGGCTGGTCGGGGAGCCGCGACACCCAGTCGATGGCGTTCTTCAGCACGCCGGGGACCGAGTAGTTGTATTCGGGGCTCACGATCATCACGCCGTCGGCCGCGCGGATGGCCTCGCCCAGCGCGGCGACCGGGGCCGGCATGCCGGTGGCCTGGAGATCGGCGTCGTAGAGCGGGAAGTCGGCGATCGACGGGGCGTCGACCAGGCGGATGCCGGCAGGCGCCAGCTCGGGCAGGGTGTTGCAGATCATCCGGTTGAACGAGCCGGCCCGCAGGCTGCCGCAGACGACAAGGATCTGTTTCTGTGTCATGGCACTGATTGACTTTCTGGGGTGACCGGGCCGGGCATGCAGCGCGCCCGGCCCGTCTTGTCCGTGCGGTGATCGTCTAGCGTTGCGGGATGTCGGCGTTCGCGCGGACCTTGTTCCAGCGCTCGACATCCGAGGCGATCTGGTTGCCGAACGCCTCCGGCGTCGATCCCTCGATGATGTAGCCGCTCTCCAGCGCCTTGGACCGCAGCGCCTCGTCGGACAGCGCCTCGCCGAGCGCCGCATTGGCCTGGGCGATCACGTCGTCCGGCGTTCCGTCCGGAAAGACGAGCCCGTACCAGGTGGAGACGTCGTAGCCGTCCTGGCCGGCCTCGGCCACGGTGCCGACGTCCGGCAGCGCCGGATGGCGTTTGGCACTGGTCACGGCAAGCGCCTTGATGTCGCCGGCCTTCACCTGTCCCACCACCGGAGCAAGCACTTCCACCAGCATGTCGACCTCGCCGGAAAGCACCGCGGCAAGCGCCTCCGGCGTCTTCTGGTAGGGGATGTGGACGACGTCGATGCCGAGCGTCTCGGCGAGCAGGGCGCCCGCGAAGTGCTGGGAAGATCCGACGCCGACGCTGGCGAAGGTCAGCTCGCCGGGCTTCTCCTTGGCCAGCGCGACGAGTTCCTCAAGGTTGCTCGCCTCGAAGTCGGGACGGGACACCACCACCAGCGGCATGCGGGCCACCACCGATACGGCGTCGTAGTCGCCGACCGGATCGTAGGGCAGCTCCTTGTACATGGCCGCCGCCACCGTGTGGCCGTTGGCCATCATGTACATGGTGTAGCCGTCCGGATCGGCCTTCGCCGCCGCGTCCGCGCCGATGGTTCCGCCGGCGCCCGGCCGGTTGTCGATGACCACCGGCTGGCCGAGCGTCTTCGACAACGGTTCGGCGACCATGCGCGACAGCGTGTCGGTGCCGCCGCCGGCCCCGTACGCCACGATGACGTGCACAGGACGGTCCGGCCAGTCCGCCGCGATGGCGGGGGCCGCTGCGAGCATGATGGCGGTTCCGCCGGCCATCAACACCTTGGCGAATGCGTGAGCGGTCATAAGGCTGTCTCCTCCCCTGAGCCCTTTTCGGGCGTTTCATATAGTAAACTGTTCTCTCCCATAAACAAAATCATGTGGCCAACGGCCCGTCAAGAGGCCTGCAGCGGCGGTGGATCCGGACGTGGTGGGGCGGAAGGGGACGGCGTCAGCTGTGCGCGGCGCGGTTCAGGACCGCTTCGGCCTGCGTCGCCGCCTTGCGCAGCTGCTGGCGGATGCGCATGCCCGTGCGCTGGTCGTAGCGGGCGCTCGGGATTGCCACGTTGATCGCGCCCACGACGGTTTCGCCCTGCCGGACCGCCATCGCGATGCCGACGATGCCGGGCGTGAACTCCTCGTCGACCGTGCCGAATCCCTCGGCGCGGATCCGTTCCAGGTCGCGGGTGAGGCGTTCGACCGACTGGATGGTGTTGCGGGCGAACTGGTCGAACCGCACCCGCCGCAGATAGTCGTCGAGCCACGCGTCGTCCTTGAGCGCCAGCATCGCCTTGCCCGAGGAAACCGCGTAGAGCGGCGCCAGATCGCCGGTTTTCATGGTGAACGACAGCGAGTGCCGGCCAGAATGGGTGATCACCACCTCCACCTCGTCGCCAGACTGTCGGTTGAAGCCGCACGTCTCGTTGATGGCCAGACACAGCTGCTCGATCACCGGACCCATGAGCTTGCCGAGGTGGACGCCGGTGTCCGGTCCGCGCGCGAGCTCGGCCACCTTCGGGCCGATCCGGTAGCCGTCGTCGCCGGCTGCCACGTAGCCTCGTTCGGTGAGCGTCGCGATCAGGTGAAACAGGCTGCTTTTCGGAATGCCGAGGGCGGCCGCGATGGAGGCCGCGGGCGTCGGGTCCGGCGACACAGCGAGGTACTCGAGCAGGTCCAGGGTCCGGTCTGCTGACTTGACTTTGCGGACGGAGGCGGGTCTCATCATGTCAATCCGATCACATATGTGAACAACACAATTAGCACGTCCGTTCGACGGTGCAAGCCGGCGAAGGCGCCACCGGATCATACGGCGCAGGGATCGGACAGGGGAGGCGACCGACTTGCGGGGTACGCGTGTTTCACTGCCGGTCGGGCTCGCGGCCGGCGCGGTCATCGGCGTCGGTCTTGTCGGGATGTGGACAGCGTCCGGCTACGATTTCGGCACCGCCCGCCAGTTCGGTCCGGCGGTCTTTCCCTTCGCCCTCTCCGTCCTGCTGCTTCTCGCAGGCCTCGGCATCCTGCTGGAGGGGCATGCCCCGGACGAGGAGCCATTCCGCCTCTCCTGGCCGCGCGGCATCGTCTTCGTCACCATCCTCGCCGGGCCGATCGCGTTCGCGCTGACGGTCGGTCGGCTGGGCCTCGTGCCGGCGATCTTCGCCTGTGTGCTGATCTCGGTGCTCGCCGAGCGGAGCCTCTCGCTCGTCAAGACGCTGATCCTGGGCGCAGTCCTGGCGGCCGGGTGCACGCTGGTCTTCACCGTATTCCTGAACCTTCCGCTCCGCCCCTTTATCTGGTGAGCCCGATGGATCTCGTCGCCAATCTCGGGCTGGGCTTCAGCGTCGCGCTGACGGCCTCCGCGCTCTCCTACTGCGCCATCGGCATCACGCTGGGCATCATGATCGGTGTGCTGCCGGGCATCGGGCCGCTGGCCACCGTCGGCATGCTGCTGCCGCTGACCTTCTACGCGCCGCCGACCGAGGCGATCATCATGCTCGCCGGCATCTACTACGGCTCGATGTACGGGGGGTCGACGGCGGCCATCCTGCTCAACCTGCCGGGAACCGCGGGCGCCGCCGTCACCTGCCTCGACGGGCATCCGATGGCGCAGCAGGGCCGGGCCGGCGTGGCGCTGTTCGCCACCACCTTGTCGTCCTTCTTCGGCGGCATGGTCGGCATCCTGATCCTCGCCGCCTTCGCGCCGCTGCTGGCAGCGATTGCCCTCAACTTCGGCTCGCCGGAATACTTCGCCCTGATGTGTCTGGGCCTGCTGGCGGCGGCGCTGGCCGGCGACGGCTCGCCGAGCCGGGCGTTCGCGATGATCATCTTCGGGCTTCTGATCGGCTGCATCGGCACCGACGTGAACAGCGGCGTGCGGCGCTACATCTTCGGCTTCAACCATCTGAGCGACGGCATCAATCTGGTGGTGGTGACCACCGGCCTGTTCGGCATCGCCGAGGTGATCGCCAACGCCGGCCGCGTCAACCGAGGCCGCATCAACGACCTCGACCTGCGATGGCGGTCGCTGCTGCCAACCCGGGACGACTGGCGGCGCTCGGTGCTGCCGGCCTTCCGGGGGACCTCCATCGGCGCGGCGCTCGGCATCCTGCCGGGGACCGGCGCGGCGCTCTCCACCTTCGTCGCCTATGCCTGCGAGCGGCGCGTCTCCAAGTCGCCCGAGCGGTTCGGCAAGGGCGCGATCGAGGGCGTCGTCGCGCCGGAATCGGCCAACAATGCCGCTGCGCAGACGGCGTTCATCCCGACGCTCAGCCTTGGCATTCCGGGCGACGCGATCGTCGCCATCATGCTCGGCGCACTCATCATCCACGGCGTGGTGCCCGGCCCGCGCCTGATCGCCGATCACCCGGAACTCTTCTGGGGCCTCACGGTCAGCTTCCTGATCGGCAACGTGCTGCTTCTGATGCTCAACCTGCCCCTGATCGGACTGTGGGTGCGCATCCTGAGGATCCCCTACGGCATCCTCTACCCGGCGATCCTCGTGTTCATCTGCGTGGGCGTCTATTCGATCAGCAATTCCTACTTCGACGTGCTGCTCGCGGTCGTCTTCGGCGCCGTCGGCTACGGCATGCGGCTCACGCGCTTTCCGACCGCGCCGCTGCTGCTCGGCCTCGTGCTCGGCCCGCTCTTGGAGCAGAACCTTCGACGCTCCATGATGCTGTCGCGCGGCGATCCGATGATCTTCGTCGAGCGGCCGATTTCCGGGGGGATTCTGGCCTGCGCGGCGCTGCTGGTCGTGCTGGTGGTGGCCGGCGGCATCCGCAAGCGCCGGCGGGCCAGGCTGGCGGCTCTGGCCGCCTCCTGACCGGTTCCGCGAGGCGTCCGTCGGTCATGAAAAACCGGCCGCGCGGGCGCGCGGCCGGTGCTCGTCGGCTTGGCATAGCGCCCGTCCGGCGCCGGTTGATCATGCCAGCGTGTAGGCGGTCTTGACGGTGGTGTAGAACTCCTGGGCGTATCGGCCCTGTTCGCGGGGGCCGTAGCTGGATCCCTTGCGGCCGCCGAAGGGGACGTGGAAGTCGACGCCGGCGGTGGGCAGGTTGACCATCACCATGCCGGCCTCGGAGGCCCGCTTGAAGTGGGTGGCGTGCTTCAGGCTGGTCGTGCAGATGCCCGCCGACAGCCCGAACGGGGTGTCGTTGGCGACGTCGAGCGCCTCCTCGTAGTCCCGCACCCGGATGACGCTCGCCACCGGCCCGAAGATCTCCTCGCGGGAGGTGCGCATGGCGTTGGTCGCCTCGGTGAACAGCGCCGGCTGCAGGTAGAAGCCGGGCGTCTCGCGGTTGAGGCGCTCGCCGCCGAAGGCGAGGGTCGCCCCGTCCTCGTCGCGGCCGATGGCGAGGTAGCGCTCGTCCTGCTCGAGCTGGCTCTGGTCGACCACCGGGCCGATGTGGGTGCCGTCCTTCAGGGCGTCGTCGACGGAGAGGGTCTTCAGGCGCGCCACCACGGCGTCGACGAAGCGGTCGTGGATGCCGGCCGTCACGATCAGCCGCGACGAGGCGGTGCAGCGCTGGCCGGTGGAGAAGAAGGCGCCGTTGACGCAGGCGTCCACGGCGGTGTCGAGGTCGGCGTCGTCGAGCACCACCATCGGGTTCTTGCCGCCCATCTCCAGCTGCACCTTGCGCATGTGCGCCGCGCAGGCGGCCGCGACGCGCTTGCCGGTGGCGACCGAGCCGGTGAACGAGATGGCGTCGACGTCGGGGTTGTCGAGCATCGCCTGGCCGACCACCGAGCCCCTGCCCATGACGAGGTTCAGCACCCCGTCGGGCAGGCCGGCGCGGGTCAGGATGTCGGCCAGCTCCCAGGCGCAGCCGGGCGTCAGCTCGGCCGGCTTGAGGACGACGGTGTTGCCGTGGCAGAGCGCCGGCGCGAGCTTCCAGGCGGGGATGGCGATGGGGAAGTTCCAGGGCGTGATCAGGCCGACGACGCCGACCGGCTCGCGGGTCATTTCCACGCCGACGCCGGGGCGCACGGACGGCACGCTCTCGCCGGTGAGCCGCAATGCCTCGCCGGCGAAGAACTCGAACACCTGGCCGGCGCGGCCGGCCTCGCCGATGCCCTCGGCGAGCGTCTTGCCCTCCTCGCGCGCCAGCAGCCGGCCGAGCTCCTGCCGGCGGGCGAAGATCTCGTCGGCGGCCTTGCGCAGCACCGCGTGGCGTTCCATCAGGCCGGAGCGCGACCAGGACGGGAAGGCGGCCCTGGCGGCGGCGACGGCCGCGTCGGCGTCGGCCGCCGTCGCGCGGGCGTAGTCGCCCACCACGTCGTCGGTGTTCGACGGATTGACGTTGGGCACGGCCTCGCCGCCAACCCACGCCCCGCCGATCAGGTTCTCGTGCAAGCCCATCTCGTCTCTCCTCGTCGATCGTTGCGGGGGCGCCGCCGCCGGTGCGCGGCCACGGAAGCGAAGTCGGCTCAGCTCGCGTCGTCGGGGTGGCCGAGGGTGACGAAGGCGCCGCCCTGGTAGATCACGGCGGCGTCCGTCGGTGCCTCGGGGGCAGCCTCCGCCACAACCTCTGCGCGCCATCTAGCGGACGTGCGCTTCGGCGTCCAGCCGAGGAAGCCGGCGTGTGCGTTGTCCCACCAGCTCTCGTCGTTGGCCGATGCCCCGTAGACGATGGTGTAGCCGAGACGGGGTGCTGCGAAGGCCCGCGCGACGAGGTCGGCAAAGTCCTCCACCGCCAGCCAGGTCGCCAGCATGCGGGGGGTCTTCGGCTTGTCGAAGCAGGAGCCGATGCGCACCGCGAGGCACTCCTGGCCGAACTTGTCGAAATAGAGCGAGGCGAGATTTTCGCCGAACGCCTTGGAGAGGCCGTAGAGCGTGTCGGGCTTCGGAACCGTCTGGCCGTCCAGCCGCTCGTCGCGCCGGTAGAAGCCGATCACGTGGTTGGAGCTCGCAAAGACGATGCGCGGCTGGCCGTTGTGGCGGGCCGCCTCGAACAAATTGTAGCAGCCGGCGATGTTGGCGTTGAGGATCAGCTCCCACGGCCGTTCCACCGAAATGCCGCCGAGATGGATGACGCCGTCGACGCCGTCGAACAGGCCGTTGACCGCCGCCGCGTCGCCGAGGTCGCATTCGCGGAACGTCTCGTGGGCGGCGAGATCGGAAATCGGCGCCACGTCGGACAGCACCACCGCGCGCGCGATCTGCGGCAGGAGCGGGCGGAGCAGGGTGCCGAGGCCGCCTGCGGCGCCGGTGAGCAGGAGTTTGTCGAGCATCAGCGGTGTCTCTCAGTTCAGGAGCGCGGGCAGGGTCAGCGAGATCGCCGGCACATAGGTCACGAGCATCAGCGCGACCAGGATGGCGAGATAGAACGGCCAGATCGTCTTCACCGCCTGTTCTATCTTGATGCCGCCGATCACGCAGCCGACGAACAGGCAGGCGCCCACCGGAGGCGTGCACAGGCCGAGGCCCAGGTTCATCATCAGGAGGATGCCGAACTGGATCGGGTCCATGCCGAGGCTGGCCGCGACCGGCAGGAAGATCGGCGTGCAGATCAGGATCAGCGCCGCCATGTCCATGATCATGCCGAGCCCGAGCAGGATCAGGTTGAGCACCAGAAGGATGACGATCGGATTGTCGGAGATCGCCGTCAAAAGCACGGTGAGCTGTTCCGGCACGCGGTAGATCGCGAGGAGGTAGGAGAACGCCGAGGCGCAACCGACCAGGATCATCACCAGCGCCGTGGTCCGCACCGAGCGCAGCACGGAGGTGCGGAACGCGTCCCAGGTCAGTTCCCGGTAGACCAGTGCGGTGATGACCACCGCGTAGATCGCGCCGAAGGCGCCGGATTCGGTCACCGTGAGGATGCCCGAGAGCACGCCGCCGACGATGATCACCGCCGTCAGCAGGCCGGGGATCGCCGCGGCGAAGCTGTAGACCAGCATCCGGAAGCCCGGAAAGGCCTCCTTCGGGTAGCCGCGGTTCACCGCCACGATGTAGGCGGCCACCCCCAGGCAGAAGCACATGATGACGCCGGGGACGATGCCGGCGATGAACAGCTTGGACACCGAGATGCCGCCGCCGGCGGCGACGACGTAGAGGATCATGTTGTGGCTCGGCGGGATCACCACCCCGGCCACCGAGGAGGTGACGGTGACGTTGACGGCGTAGTCGGCGTCGTAGCCCTTCTCCTTCATGACCGGCATCAGGATCGAGCCGAGCGCCGACGTATCGGCGACCGCCGATCCGGAAATGCCGCCGAACAGCATGGAGGAGGCGACGTTGACCACGCCGAGGCCGCCGCGGACGTTGCCGACGGCGGCCGCCGCGAGGCGCACGAGCCGGGCCGCGATGCCGCCGTGCAGCATCAGTTCGCCGGCGAAGATGAAGAACGGAATGGCGAGCAACGAGAAGACGGAGACGCCCGACAGGATGCGCTGGAAGGCGACGAACAGCGGCAGCCCCTCGTAGAGAAAGGCCGCGACCGACGCCAGGCCGATGGCGAACGCGACGGGGGCGCCGGCGATCAGGCCGAAGAAGAAGACCCCGAACAGAATGGTGAGCCCCATCGGGTCAGGCCTCGCTCGCCGGATCGGTGGACCGGCGGGCGAGGGCCGCGGCGGCGAACACGATCATCAGGGCTCCGCAGATCATCAACGGCGCCGCGCGCCAGCTTTCCGAAATCTGCAGCATCGGGATCTTGCGATCGAGGTTGGTGGCGACGAGCAGCCAGCCCTGCCAGGCCATGAACCCGCCGAACACCAGCACGTAGAGATCGGCGACGACCCGGAGCGCCCGGCGCGGACCGGCGGGCATGGCCTCCCGGAGGAAGTCGATGTTGAGATGGCTGCCGCGCCGGACCCCGACGGCCGCCCCCAGGAAGGTGATCCACGAGATCAGCACGATCGAGCACTGCTCGACCCAGGTGGGCGTGTCGTTGAGGACGTAGCGGCCGTAGACCAGCCAGCCGAAGATCGCGATCAGCACCACCAGCATGACGCCGGCGGTCAGCATGCAGGCGCTGGCGACGAGATCGAGCGCTGTCGCGACGGGGGACCGGCGCTGCGGGCCGCCCGCGGGGCCGTCGGTCTTGGTGGCGGTGGGGGGCTCAGCCAATGGACGCACTCTCGCAAAAGGCCCCGGATACGCGGGGCATCCGGGGCGTTTGCGGGGACGGCTACTTGGTCGCCTGGATCTTCTCGATCAGCGGCTCAAGCTCCGGGTTCGCCTCGATGAACTTGGCGTACACCGGCTTCATCGCGTCCTGGAAAGGCGTCTTGTCGGAGATCTCGTTGATCTTCACGCCGGAGGCGACGACCTCTTCCCTGGCCTTCTCGGTGTCGGCCGCCCACAGCTCCCGCTGCGTCCTGGCGGCGTCGATCGCCGCCTGGCGGACGATCTCCTGGTCTTCCGGGGACAGCGCGTCCCAGCTCGCCTTGGCGATGCACAGGCATTCCGGAATGATCAGGTGCTCGGTGGTCGAATAGAACTTCGCCACCTCGTAGTGGTTCGACGAGTCGTAGGACGGGTAGTTGTTCTCCGCCCCGTCGACGACGCCGGTCTTCAGCGACTGGTAGACCTCGCCGTAGGGCATCGGCGTGGCGTTGCCGCCCATCGCGGCGATCATGTCGACGTAGAGGTCGTTGTTCATCACCCGGACCTTCAGGCCCTTCACGTCGTCGGGTTTCTCGATCGGCCGCTTGGTGTTGTACATGCTGCGGGCGCCGGAATCGAACCACGACAGGGCGACGAGCCCTTTCTCCGACAGCGCATCGGAGAAGCTCTGGCCGATCTCGCCGTCCATGACGGTGTGCATCTGGTCGATGCCGGAGAAGATGAACGGCAGCGACATGACGTTCGTCTCGGGGACGATGGGGCCCATCGGACCCATGCTGAAGTTGGCGAAGTCGAGGGCGCCGTTGCGGGTCTGCTCGATGGCGTCCGGCTGATCGCCGAGCACCGCGTTGTGATAGACGGTGGCGGTGATGCGGCCGTCGGTGTTCTCGGTCACCTGCTTGGCGAACTGGTCCAGGGCGATCCCGTTCGGGTAGGTCGGCGGGTGGATGTTCCAGCCGCGCCAGTCCTTGGCCTCCGCGGTGGCGATGGTCACGAACGAGAGTGCCGCCGCGGCGAGTGCCGTCGTGCGAAGAAGCGAATGCAGCCTGGTCATGTGTGTCCCTCCCTCAGGGCGTTCAGCCATCTTGTAATATCACGAGGAGGTTGTCATCATACAATTATGAGATCACTCGTCAACACGCTTCACACGCCGATCCGCGCGCCGGCATCCGGCGGTGTAGAGTGGGGCCGGAAGCCCCGGTCTGGGCGGGGCCGGGTGCGCGTGGATGGGAGGGCCTGATGACGGATACGCCTGCGGTGCAGCGGCGGGTTGCCAGGCAGGAGCCGGGCGTCCGGCCGCCGGTCCGGCGCAACCTCGTGGCGACGGTGGCCGAACGGCTGCGCAAGTCGATCGTCGAGGGCGAGCTGAAGCCGGGCGACAAGCTGCCGAGCGAGGTGGCGCTGACCCGGGAGCACGCGGTGAGCCGCACCGTCATTCGCGAGGCGATTTCGTCGCTGCGCGCCGACGGGCTTGTCGAGCCGCGCCACGGGGTGGGGGTCTTCGTCCTGGGCGGGCAGGCGCCGGTCTCGGCGTTTCAGGTCGAAACGGCCCGGATCTCCTCGATTATCGAGATGCTCGAACTGCGCTGCGCGATCGAGGCGGAGGCCGCGGCGCTGGCCGCCGCCCGCCGCTCTCCGGCCCAGGAGGAGGCGGTCCACGAATGCTATGACGACCTCAGCCGGCTGATCGCGGGCGGCCGGGGCACCGCCGAGGCGGACTTCGCGTTCCATCTGGCGATCGCCGATGCGACCAACAATCCGCGCTTCCGAGAGTTCCTGGAGCTGATGGGGCAGAACGTCATTCCGCGCTCGTCGCTGCAGGCCGGCCAGCAGGAGGCGACGCCGGCGGAGTATCTGCAGCAGATCCAGGCCGAGCACCGGCGAATCGCCGATGCGATCGCTGCCCGGGACGAGGAGGCGGCGCGCCACGCCATGCGCGTCCACCTCAACGGCAGCCAGCAGCGCTACCGCAGTCTGATCCGCCGCAGCTAGCGCATATCATCATATCTCTTATTGACAGTGATATGATGAGATTTATGATCCCTTGCGTCGCACGACGGCAGTGAAGAGGGATTTGGGTCGACATGGAACCGAGCACGTTGAAGGCCACTCTCGGCACGGGCCTTCTGTCCTTTCCGGTCACGCCGTTCGGAGCGGACGGCAACTTCAACGCAACGCCCTATCGCGACCACGTCGGCTGGCTTTCGGGGTTCGGCGCCAGCGCCTTGTTCGCCGCCGGCGGCACCGGCGAGTTCTTCTCGCTTGCGCCGGACGAGGTTCCGGTCATCGTGCGGGCCGCCAAGGACGCCTCCGGCGACACGCCGATCATCGCCGGGTGCGGCTACGGCACCCGCATTGCCGTGCCGCTGGCGCAGGCCTGCGAGACGGCCGGCGCGGACGGGGTCCTCCTGCTGCCGCACTATCTGATCGACGCCTCCCAGGAGGGGCTCTTCCATCACGTGAAGGCCGTCTGCGACGCCGTCTCGATGGGGGTGATCGTCTACAACCGCGACAACGCGATCCTCTCCGCCGAGACGCTGGCGCGGCTCTGCGAGGCCTGCCCCAACCTCGTCGGGTTCAAGGACGGGTCGGGCGACATCGGCCTCGTGCGCCAGATCACCGCGGTGATGGGCGACCGGCTCACCTATCTGGGCGGCATGCCCACCGCCGAACTCTTCGCCGACGCCTACCTGGGCGCCGGGTTCACCACCTATTCGTCGGCGGTGTTCAACTTCGTGCCGCAGCTCGCCTGCGACTTCTATGGGGCGCTGCGGGCCGGCGATCACGCGCGCAGCACGGCGATCCTGACGGACTTCTTCTATCCCTTCATGGACATCCGCAACCGCCAGAAGGGCTATGCCGTCTCGGCGATCAAGGCGGGCGTGCGGTTGGTGGGCTATGATGCGGGACCGGTGCGGCCGCCGCTCACGGATCTCACCGGCGAGGAGACCGAGATGCTGTCCGATCTGATCGAATCCACCCGCAGATGAAGATCGAAGCGGTTCGCACGCACCTGCTCGATCACCGGCTCGACCATGCCTTCGAGAGCGCCTCGATGCGCTTCGACCGGCGCCAGCACTGCCTGGTGGAAATCGTCTGCGAGGACGGGACGGTGGGCTGGGGCGAATGCCTGGGGCCGGCGGCCCCGAATGCGGCGGTGGTGGCGGCGTACGGCGCGCGCCTCGTCGGGTGCGATCCGCTGGAGACGGAGAAGATCTGGATCGACCTCTACAACGCGCTCCGCGATCAGGGGCAGGGCGGCCTGACGATGACGGCGCTGTCCGGCATCGACATCGCGCTGTGGGACATCAAGGGAAAGCGCTTCGGCGTTCCGGTCTCGACGCTTCTCGGCGGACGCTTCCGCGACAGCGTGCGGGCCTACGCGACCGGGTCGTTCCGCAAGGACGGCGTCGACGCCGCCTCGGACGTGGCGGCCGAGGTCGCGGGCTACCGCTCCGAGGGCTTCCACGCGGTCAAGATCAAGATCGGCTTCGACGTCGAGGAGGACCTCCGGGTGATCGAGGCCGTGCGCGATGCGATCGGGCCGGACATGCGGCTGATGATCGACGGCAACCACGGCTACGACGTGCTGGAGGCGGTCGAGGTCGGCGTTCGCGCGGTCGCGTTCGGCGTCGACTGGTTCGAGGAGCCGGTGCTGCCCGAGCAGCTTGCCGCCTACCGTGCGGTGCGTGCCGGCCAGCCGATCCCGGTGGCGGGCGGCGAAACCTGGCACGGCCGCTATGCCTTCGAGGAGCCGCTGCGCACCCGCGCCATCGACATCGCCCAGCCGGACATCTGCGGCACCGGCGGGTTCTCCGAGATGCGCCGCGTCGCCGATCTGGCCGCGCTTCACGGCGTCCGCCTGGTGCCGCACGTCTGGGGCACCGGCGTGGCGATCGCGGCGAGCCTGCAGTTCATGGCGGCGCTGCCGCCGGATCCGCCGCGCAAGGCACCGATCGAGCCGATCCTGGAATTCGACCGGACCCATAACCCCTTCCGCCAGGCGGTGCTGCGCACGCCCATCGAGCACGCGCGGGGGGTGGTGCGCATCCCAGACGGGCCCGGCCTCGGCATCGAGATCGATCGCGACGCCCTCGCCGCCTACGCTCCGAAGGACGGATGAGATGACGGGCGGCGGCATCCCCTCCAACACCCGTCCGCTCGACGGAGCGACGCCGCGGCTTGGCGTTCTGCCCGGCGCCACCGACTGCCACATGCACGTCTTTGCCGAAGGCTTTGCCAGCCAGCCGGGCGGCCCGCCCATCGTCCAGCTCGCGACGGCGGAAGACTACGGGGTCGTTCAGCGCCGGCTGGGCCTGGACCGGGTGATCGTCACCCAGCCGAACGCCTACCAGTTCGACAACCGCGCCACGTTGTCGGCGCTCGACCGGTTCGGCGCGGACTCCGCCCGGGCGATCATCGCGGTCTCGCCGACCCAGACGGTGGAGGAGCTCGCGCCGCTCACCGTGCGCGGGGTCCGCGGCGCCCGCATCATGAACCTGCCGGGCGGGGCTGTGCCGCTTGCCGGGCTGGAGCCGGTCGAGGCGCTTGCCCGCGAACTCGGCTGGAGCCTGATCGTGCAGTTCGACGGGCGCGAGATCGATGCGCATCTGGCGGCGCTGCGGGCGATCGCGGCGCCCTACGTCATCGACCATTTCGGCAAGTTTCTGGAGCCGGTGTCCGCCGACGATGCCCGGGTCGACGCCCTCCTGACGCTGATCGACCGTGGCAACGCCTGGTACAAGATCTGTGCGCCGTACGAGACCAGCCGGAGCGGTCCGCCGGGGTATGAAGATGTGGCGGCGATCGCCAGGCGCGTCATCGCCCATGCCCCCGAACGCGTCGTATGGGGCTCGAACTGGCCCCATGTCAGCGTCAGGCCGGATGCCGCCGACTATCCGGACGAAGCGGCGCTGCTCGACCTGCTGCTCGACTGGGCACCCGAAGCGGTCCGCCGCAAGATCCTGGTCGACAACCCGGCCGAGCTCTACGGGTTCTGACGCCCACGTCTGCCACGACGCGTTCCGGGATTCTCGAACCTAGTGGATCTCCGGTTCGGGAACACCGCCGGACCCGACCAGGAAATCGAAGTCGCAGCCGTCGTGGGCCTGGCCGATGTGGCGCGCGAAGAGGTGGTTGTAGCCGCGCTCGTAGGTGCGCGACGGCGGCGACCATTCGGCCAGCCGTTCGGCGATCTGCTCGTCGGTCAGCCGCACTTCGAGACTGCGCGCCTCCACATCGATGGCCACGATGTCGCCGGTGCGCACGGCCGCCAGGGGGCCGCCGATATAGGCCTCCGGCGAGACGTGCAGCACGCAGGCCCCGTAGCTGGTGCCGCTCATCCGCGCGTCGGAAATGCGCAGCATGTCGCGCACGCCCTGTTTCAGCAGCTTCCTGGGGATCGGCAGCATGCCCCACTCCGGCATGCCGGGCCCGCCCACCGGACCGGCATTCTGCAGCACCAGCACCGTGTCGGCGGTCACCTCCAGATCGTCCCGGTCCACCGCCGCGGCCATCTCGTTGTAGTCGCGGAAGACCAGAGCCGGCCCCTCGTGCTTCAAAAGACGCGGGTCTGCGGCCGACGGCTTCATCACGCAGCCGTTGGGCGCGAGGTTGCCGTAGAGCACCGCCGTTCCGCCGGAGGACGAAACCGGCCGGTCCAGCGGGCGGATGACGTCGTCATTGTAGACTTCGGCGGTGGCGATGGTTTCACTCAGTGTGCGGCCGCTGACGGTCGCCGCAGAGAGGTCGAGCTTGTCTCGGAGCGTGCCGAGCAGGGCGGTGAGGCCGCCGGCGTAGTAGAAGTCCTCCATGAGGTATTGGCCCGACGGTTGGACGTTGGCGGTGACGGGAACGTCCCGGGAAAACCGGTCGACGTCCATGAGGTCGAGCGGGACGCCGGCGCGGCGGGCGAGCGCCACCAGATGGATGAGGGCGTTGGTGGATCCGCCCATCGCCATCTGGGCCACCAGCGCGTTCTCGAACGAGGCGCGGGTGAGGATGGTCGACGGTTTGCGGTCCGCCCAGATCATCTCCACGGCCATGCGGCCGCACGCCGAGGCCATGCGGGGGTGGCCGGCGTCCGGCGCCGGGATGGAGCTGGCACCGGGCAGGGTGAAGCCCAGCACCTCGGCCAGTGCCGTCAGCGTCGATGCCGTGCCCATGGTCATGCAGTGCCCGTGGGAGCGGGCGATGCCGGCTTCCATCTCCTTCCAGGTCTCGTCCGAAATGTTGCCGGCGGCCTTTTCGGCCCAGTATTTCCAGACGTCGGAGCCGCTGCCCAGCGCCTTGCCCTGCCAGTTGCCGCGCAGCATCGGCCCGGCCGGCAGGAAGATCGCCGGCAGGTCCATCGAGATCGCGCCCATCAGCAGACCCGGCGTGGTCTTGTCGCAGCCGCCCATCAGCACCGCGCCGTCGACCGGATGCGAGCGCAACAGCTCTTCGGTCTCGATGGCCAGCAGGTTGCGGTAGAGCATGGTGGTCGGCTTGACGAAGGGTTCGGCCAGCGACAGCGCCGGCAGTTCGACGGGAAAGCCGCCCGCCTGGATCACCCCGCGCTTCACGTCCTCCACCCGCTCGGCGAAGTGGGCGTGGCAGGAGTTGATGCCGCTCCACGTGTTGACGATGGCGACGATGGGCCGGCCGACGAACTCGTCGTGGCTGTAGCCCATCTGCAGCATGCGCGAGCGGTGCCCGAACGCGCGCAGGTCCTGGGCTCCGAACCAGCGGTGGCTGCGGAGATCCTCCTTGGTCTTCACGGGCGTCTCTCCGGTTGGGCGGATGTCTTGGACAGGGTGTGGACGAAGGGCTCGCCGACCCGGGGCAGCCGGTACTTGTGGGCGATCTCGAGAATGGCCAGCGATGCCCGGAACAGGTGCGGCGGACAGCTGTTGTCGGCGAACATGTCGTGGTGGCAGGGCAACGCCACCTCGGGATCGATGTCGCGCACCAGTTCGGCCGCCTGGAAGTGGCTGAGGTTGTCGTAGCCGCCGTTGATGCACACGGCCATGACGTGCGGCGCATGGGCCTTCGCCGCGCGCAGCAGCGGGGAGGGGGCCGTGTCGCCGGTGACGTAGACCCGCGGGCCGCCGGCGACCTCCAGCACGAAGCCCATGTGATTGAGATCGGTGGTGTCGGTCGGCAGCGCGAAGGTGCCGGTGATGGTGACGTCGCCGAGGACGAACGACTGCTTCGGGTGGGTCAGCATGCGTTCGCCCGCCGGAATGCCGGCCTCGGCAAACACCTCCAGCGCCTGGGCCGGCCCGGCGAACCGGCGCGTGCCGGCCCGGCGGCTGCCGGCGATCGTCTCCGGGCAGGCATGGTCGGCGTGGCTGTGGGTGCACAGGAAGAGGTCGACCACGAGGTCATCGGGCGCCAGTGGCAGCGGCACCTGGCGCGCCGTGTCGAGGCCGGGCCGCATGCCGTTGATGCGGTCCGACAGGTAGGGATCGATGGCGATCACCGTGCCACCAGGGGACTTCACGAGGTAGCCGCTCTGGCCGAGGAACCAGAGGGCTACGCCGTCTTCCGGCACCGGCAGCGCGGCGACGTCTCTCATCAGCGAGCCCATGCACCTAGCGTCCGTGGTCCGCGCGCCAGGATGCGAACAGCTCCCGGCTGGCCGGGTCGGTGGGCGGATAGAGACCGACGATGGTGTGGCCCGCGTGCACCCGCTCGGCGACGAAATCCTCGAAGGCGGTCATTTCGTGTGCTTCCTCGGCGATCTCGTCGGCGAGGTGGGCGGGAATGACGACCACGCCCTCGTCGTCGCCGACGATGATGTCGCCCGGGTAGACGGCGACGCCGCCGCAGGCGATCGGCAGGTTCAGGTCGATGGCGTGATGGCGGATCAGGTTGGTCGGCGCCGAGGGGCGCGCGTGATAGGCGGGGAAGTCGAGGCCGGCGATGTCGGGCGTATCGCGGAAGCCGCCATCGGTCACGATCCCAGCGGCGCCGCGCACCATCAGCCGCGTGACCAGGATGCCGCCGGCCGACGCCGCATCGGCATCGCCGCGGGCATCGATCACCATGACATGGCCGGGAGGGCAGCTCTCGATGCCCACCCGCTGCGGATGAGCCGGATCCAGGAAGGCGTCGAGGGTGTCGAGATCCTCGCGGGCCGGAATGTAGCGCAGCGTGTAGGCCTCACCCACCATCTGCCGGCCCGATGCGATGCGCCGCGGGCCCTGGAGGAAGGTGTTGCGGAAGCCGCGCTTCAGGAGGGCCGTGGTGAGCGTCGCGGTGCTGACCCCGCGCAGCCGGGCGCGGGCCGGGTCGCCGATCCGTCCGCTCATGCTGCGAGCTTCCGGTGGCGGATCGTGAAGGGCGCTGCGGCGGCGCCGGGCAGGCAGCCGTCCGGGCAGCGCGGGTGATCGGCGGTCATCGTGCTTCCTTCCCTTCGCCTCCATGGGCGAGGTTGTTCTTGATTGCCTGTGGGCGGGTCAAAACGTGGTCGACAGGACCGCGGCGGCGAAACCACCTTGACGCGAGCCCGAACTAAAATATTAATATACCTGACTGGAACGTCAACCCGGATCACGCGTGCCGCCTGCGGTCGGCGCGCCGGGACCGGAACAAAGAACGCGGCCGCGAAGCCGCGGGCCATCGGCGGAGCCGACGGGGCCGGATGACCTGTCAGGGGAGAAACGACAGATGCTGAAATCACGAGTCATTTTCGGAGCGGTCCTTGCAGGCCTTGCTCTGGCGCCCGTTCACGTGCTGGCGGCCGACTACAGCCTGCGGCTCGGCACGGTGCTGGCCCCCGGGGATCCGCTGGTGGTGGGCGCCGAGGCGATGAAGAAGGCGGTCGCGGAGCGGACCGACGGGAAGGTGGAGATCCAGATCTTCCCGAGCTCGCAGCTGGGCGATACCCAGGACATGATGGACCAGGCGCAGGCCGGCGCGAACGTCGGAACCTTCGTCGAGGCCTCCCGCGTGTCGGTCTACGTGCCCCAGTTCGACGTGCTGGTCGCGCCCTATGTCTTCGACAGCGTCGACCAGCTCGCCGCGCTGGTCGAATCGCCGACCTACGACGCCTGGAACAAGGCGCTGGAGGACAAGACCGGCCTCACCATCCTGTCCTTCAACTGGTACCAGGGCGCCCGCAACCTGTTGACCAAGAAGCCGGTCAGCGGGCCGGAAGACCTCAAGGGCGTGCGGGTGCGCACCATCGGCCAGCCGCTGTGGATCAAGACCATCGGCGCGATGGGCGCGGTGCCCACCCCGCTCGCCTGGGCCGAGGTGTATCCGTCGCTGCAGACCGGCGTCATCGACGGGGCGGAAGCGCAGCCGTCGGCCATCCGCGGCGCCAAGCTCTACGAGGTCGTCAGCGACGTCACGGTGACCGAGCACATCTACCTGATGACCGGGCTGATCGTCAGCGCCAAGTGGCTGAACTCGCTGCCGGAGGACCTGCGCGCCATCGTCGTCGAGGAAGCCCAGAAGGCCGGGGCCGGGGTGCTGAAGGCAAACGTCGAACAGGCCGACGAGATCTTCGCGGAGATCGAGAAGGCGGGCGTGAAGGTGCACCGCATCGACACGGCGCCGTTCCGCAAGGCCGTCGAGCCGGTCTACGAGGAGCTCGGCCTCACCGACATGATCAAGGAAGCCCGCGGCGCGATCGGCGCCAACTGAGGCCGGTCGGCCAAACCCGGTTCCGCGCGGAGAGAACCGTGCGGAACCGTTTCGGCGGCCCGGCGCCGCCGCCGGCGCTCTGCGCCAGGACGGGCCGGCGTCGCACGGCGCTGGATTGCCGGCCGCCTCACTCGGGCCTGGAGCCGTTGCCGATCGGGTGGAAGCACCCGATCGATGTGAAACGGCTCCGGATTCCATCGCTTTGGGCAGGTCCCGGTCAGATCACCGCGATCTGGACGCGGCAGGCTCCAGCATGACCCAGGACTTCGGCCCGATCTGGATCGGCGGGACAGGAACACCCATGCTCACGACCTCACTCGCGTGGTTGCGCCGGATCGAGCGCGCCGTCGCCATGCTGCTGCTCTCGGGCATCTTTCTGGTGGTCTTCGCGGCCACGATCGGCCGCTATCTCGGCATGCCGGTGATCTGGTCGCTGGAGGCCAGCCAGGCGATGTTCGTTTGGCTGTGCCTGCTTGCCGGCGACATCACCCTTCAGAATTTCGGCCATTTCAGCGTGCCGTTGATCGCCGACACGCTGTCGCGGCCGGCCCGCCGGATCCTGGAGACGGTGAACGCCTGCATCGTGCTGGCGCTGCTGGTTTTCCTCGCCTGGTACGGCTGGTCGTTCGCCTGGATGAGCAGCGGCCGGCCGCTCGCCATGATGGGCGTCAGCGAAGGCATCGCGACGGCGGCGCTGCCCGTCGGCTTCGGGCTGATGGCGCTGACCACCCTCGAGCAGCTGGTCCGGCGCTGGCGCCGGATCGGCTACGACGACGCCCACCTGGCGCGGGACGTGATGTGATGCTGCTGCTCATCGGCGTCCTGTTCTTCATCCTCCTGCTCCTCAACCTTCCGGTCGCCTTCGCGCTGGCGCTCGCGTCGATTCCGGTCTTCCTGGTCAGCGACTACATGCCGCCGGCGGTGGCGCTGCAGCGCATGTACGGCGCCACGCTCTCCTATCCGCTGCTGGCGGTGCCGTTCTTCATCCTCGCCGGCAACCTGATGAACACCACCGGCATCACCGATCGGCTGCTGCGGTTCGCCCGGCTCCTCACCGGCTGGATGGTCGGCGGCCTCGCCCAGGTGTCGATCGTGCTGTCGGCGCTGATGGGGGGCATTTCCGGGGCTGCCGTCGCCGACGCGGCGATGGAAGCGCGGCTGCTCGGACCGACCATGATCGAGCGCGGCTACTCGAAGGGGTTCACCGCCAGCGTCATCGCGTTTTCCTCGGTCATCACCGCGACCATCCCGCCGAGCATCGGGCTGATCCTGTTCGGCTTCGTGAACGAGGTGTCCATCGGCCGGCTGCTGCTCGGCGGTGTGGTGCCGGGGATTCTGATGACGATCACGCTGATGATCGTCACCCGGCTGGTGGCCGGCCGCAACGGCTATGCCCCCGAACTGAAGGAGCGGCCGAGCTGGCGCGAGGTGGCGGTCAGCTTCCGGGAATGCTTCTGGGCGCTGATGTTCCCGGTCTTCCTGCTGGTCGGCTTCCGGATGGGCTTCTTCACCGCGACCGAGGCCGGCGCCATCGTCGTTGCCTACGCCCTGGTGGTCGGGCTGGTGGTCTACCGCGAGATGACCTGGCGGACCTTCGTGCAGGCGCTCCACCACTCGGTGATCGACATCGGCATGGTGATGCTGATCATCATCCTGTCCGCCGTGGTGGGCCACGCCTTCATCATCGAGCAGGCGCCCCAGCAGATCACCGGCGGGCTCGCGGCGGTCCATGCGAGCCCCTACGTGACGCTGCTGATCGTGCTCGGCGTCCTCTTCGTCGCCGGGATGATCATGGAAGCGACCGTCAACGTGCTCCTGCTGACGCCGCTTCTGCTGCCGGCGCTGACGGCCCAGGGCTTCGATCCGGTGCACGTCGGCGTGATCATGACGATCCTGATCACATTCGGCGGCAACACGCCGCCGATCGGCGTCATCATGTACACCGTGTGCGGGATCCTGAAGGTCAGCTTCGGACAGTTCGTCCGGGCGTCCTATCCGTTCATCATCGCCATGGTGCTGCTGTTCATGGTGCTGGGCCTGTTCCCGGCGACGGTGCTGTATCTGCCCGACCACGTGATGTGAGGCCGGAGCAACTTCGCTCAGATCAGCTTCGATCTGGCCGACCAGACAATGGCGTTTCTGTCGCCGCAACAGGGAGCCCGCTCGCAGGCGTTGACCTGATTGCCGAACATACGTCGGACCATCGCAGGCTCGATTGGCGAATGGTCGCGAAAAGGTCACCCTGCTTGTCGTAGGCTAGGTTCCTGATCTTTGTTTCAAAGTGAACATGGGAACGACATGCCCGCAGCATCAGCCCATCCGGGAGACCCGCATTACATCACGCGCAGCGGCTGGTTGCGCGCGGCCGTTCTTGGCGCAAATGACGGGGTCGTTTCCGTGTCGTCGCTGATCGTCGGGGTCGCCGCGGCCGATCCGACCCCGAGCACCGTTCTCATCGCCGGCATTGCCGGATTGTCGGCTGGTGCCATGTCGATGGCGGCCGGCGAATATGTATCCGTCTCGTCGCAGTCGGACACGGAACGGGCCGACATCGTCAGGGAAACCAAGGCGCTGCGGGAGTTCCCGGAGGCCGAACTCGCCGAACTGGCTGCGATCTACCAAGAGAAGGGGCTCAGCGAGGAGACGGCCCTTGTGGTGGCCAGGGAGCTCACGGAGCGGGACGCGCTTGGCAGCCACGTTCGGGACGAACTGGGGCTCTCGGAGGCGCACGCGGCCAACCCGCTTCAGGCGGCGTTCGCGTCGGGCGTGACGTTCACCGTCGCCGCGTCAATTCCCCTGTTGGCCGCGTATGCGGCGCCGACGGGATCGATCATCCCGGTTGTCCTGGTGGTGACGGTCATCACCCTGGCAGCGCTCGGCGCTCTGGGAGCAAAGGCCGGCGCGGCGCCGGTTCTGCGCGCGACGCTGCGCGTGGTGGTCTGGGGCGTGTTCGCCATGGCGGTCACGGCGGGCGTGGGCTGGGTATTCGGTGTCAGCGTCTGAGCGTCAGCCGCAGGCGTTGCCCGACCGATTGAAGCCGAAGCTGTGTCCTGCATCCACGCTTTCGCGGGCATCTCAGGCCGATCGGGCCTGATTTCATCGCGGTCTCAAGGGGTTGGCTCACGAGCGCCTTCTTGGCGATCGGGTGGAGCCACATGCTCGGAAATGGCTCTAGTCGGTAATGTGATCGGGAAAGCGGTCGCGCAGGTCCTCGACGCTTGCCAGGGTGCCGGACAGGTGGCCGCGCAGCGCTTCCTGGGCCTGGTCGGGGTCGCGCAGGGCGAGGGCCTCCAGAATCCCGCGGTGGCCGGTGATCACGCTCTGCGCCTTGCCGGGGGTCGGCAGATGCAGGTGGCGCAGCCGGTCGAGGTGGCCGCTGCGGCTGCGGATCAGGTTCCAGAGGCCCGGAACGCCGGCCATCTCCTGCATGGTGCGGTGCATCTCGCGGTCGGCCTCGGCAAAGGCCGCGAAATCCTCCCGCGCGAGGAAGCGCTCCTGCTGCAGGATCAGGCTCTCGATCGGATAGAGGTCGAGCCCGTCGGTGGCCGCCAGCAGGCGCACCGCCTCGATTTCCACCGAAACCCTGAGGAACTGGGCTTCGCGCACGCTCTGCAGATCGATCTTCGCGACCTTGGTCGCCGATTGCGGATACGTCTCGACCAGCCCTTCCTCCTCCAGCTTCAGGATCGCTTCGCGGACGGGCTGCTGGCTGACGCCGAACCGGATCGCCAGCTCCGCCCGCGACAGCGTCGCGCCGGGCGGAACGGCAAGCGAGATGATGCGCGCGCGCAGCTGCTCGTAGACCTGCGCGACGGCGGGCCGCCGGCGGTCGACGCGGACGTCGGCGAACGGGTCCTCCACAGGCATTGAGAGGACCGGTGAGGTCTGGTCGCTGCTCGACATGAACCCTTCTGAAATTGATATATCAATTTCCATCGATAGCCGGTTCTGCCCGCGCCCGCAATCACCGGGGGCGCGCCACGCGCGGCGGCCGGACGAGCGTGCTGCCTGACGGGAAGGACTTGATGCCTGGCGCGCAATGCGCCATCCGATGGGCACGATCGAGATTTCCGCACACCCGGGGGCCGACTTGACCATCTCTCGCATCCATCGCCGCGCCCTGTTGCTTCTCGCCGCCGCGCTGGCGGTGGCGCTGCTGCCGGGACGCGCCGCCCATGCCCAGTCGCGGGCGGAAACCCTGCGCTACGTCACCGGCGGGGCGGTCAACACGCTCGATCCGGTCATGCTGGGCGCGACGCCGGCGGCTACCTCCCTCAGTGCGGCCACCTATGACCGGCTCGTCGCCTTCGAGCGCACGCCGCGGGACGCGGCAGCCGGCACCTACGTGTTCGACTTTTCGGCCATCCGCGGGGAGCTCGCGGAAAGCTACGAGGTCAGCGAGGACGGCCTGACCCTCACCTTCCACCTGCGGCCGGACGCCACCTGGCAGGACGGGTCGCCGGTCACCGCCGAAGACGTGAAGTGGTCGCTCGACCGGGCGGTGACGGCCGAGACCATGTCGAAGGCCCAGCTCAAGACCGGCTCGCTGACCAGCCCCGACCAGTTCGAGATCGTCGACGACCGGACCGTGCGGATCAGCCTGCCCAAGGTCGACCGGCTGGCCCTGCCCAATCTCGCCTCGCTTTACGCACCGATGTTCGACAGCAAGCTCGTCAAGGCGAACGCCGGCCCGGACGATCCGTGGGGCGTCGAATGGCTGAAGACCAACACGGCGGGCAGCGGCGCCTACCGCGTCGACACCCACCAGCCGGGGCGGCAGGTGATCCTGGCGCGCAACGACGCCTGGACGGGCGGTGACGCCCCGGGCTTTCCCCGCGTCATCATCCAGACCGTTCCCGACGCCTCGACCCGCGCCAACCTGGTCGAGCGCGGCGACGCCGACATCACCATCGACATCCAGACCGAGGACCTGATCGCGCTGCGGCGTCGGGGCGACGTCAAGGTCGTGTCCGCGCCGATGCCGACGGCGTTTACGGCGGTCATCTTCAATACGCAGATGCAGCCGTTCGACGATCGGCGCGTTCGCCAGGCCGTGGCGCTGGCGCTGCCCTACGACGATATGCTGGCGGCCGCCGTCTCGGGCTTCGGCGGCAAGCTCTACGGCGCCGACTGGGACGACGTCCCGCCGCGCGCCGGGTTCCCCCAGGCGCTGCCGCTCCACACCGACCTCGAACGGGCCCGCGCGCTGCTCGCGGAGGCAGGCTATCCGGACGGCTTCGAAACGACGCTCTCCTTCGCCGTCAACCGCGCCCAGTGGGCCGAACCGGCCGCCGCGCTGGCGCAGGAAGCGCTGGCCAGGATCGGCATCCAGGTGGCGATCGAGAAGCTGCCCGATCCGCAGATGGCCGACGCCATCACCGAAAAGCGCCTGCCGATGCTGCTGGAGCGCTCCTACGCGATGTTCCCCTCGGCGGAATACTTCTTCCGCGTCTTCATGAGCGGCGAGTCGCGCTGGAACTTCTCGAGCTGGAACAACGAGGAGGTCAACGCGCTGCTGCCGCAGGCGCGTTACGAGGCCGATCAGGCCAAGTACGATGCCATCGCCGAAAAGCTCATCGGCATTGCCGCCGACCAGGTGCCGATGGCGCTGCTCTGGCAGCCGACCCAGGACGTGGTGATGGGCGAGGACATCGTCGGCTTCACGACCTGGTACCACTACTACGTCGATGTCCGCGATCTGAAGCGGCGATAGCACCGTCGAGTGCGAGGCCGGCGACGGCGTGCGATCAGCGCGTCCAGACGGTGCGCACCTCGACGGTGCGGTCCTCTTCAAGCGACTGGCGGATGGGGTCCGGGATCGCCACCGCCTTGATGCGCGCGGCGTCGTCCGGGTCGACCGCGCTCCAGACGCGCACCTGCGAGATCTCGGCGATCAGCGTCTCGCCGCGCGTGAAGCGGTGGGCCATGTCGAAGGAGGAACGGCCGAAGCGCCGGATGGTGGTCGACAGCACCAGGTCCTCGCCGAACCGGGCAGGCGCCTGGAACGCTGCCTCGCATCTGACCAGCGGCACGCCCCGGTAGTCCGGATCGGTGCCGAACAGGTCGGGAAGGGCGAAGCCCGCCGCCTCGAACAGCGTCGTCACTCCCGTCTCCGACCAGGAGAAGAAGTGCGGGTTGTAGACGATCCGGGCGGCGTCGCAGTGACTCCATTCGACGCGAATGTCGACGCGGGTTTCGAGCATGGGCCGGGCCTGGCGAGAGGGGACGGGACGGGGAAAGCGGCCCGTAACCGCTACGAGCGCACCGATCAGACGGCGATTCGCCCGCCAGCCGCAAGGCGGAGTTTTTCCGAGGTGAGGATTATGGTGCGGCCGCACCGAAGCGTGGTACGGACCTCACGCAACGGCAGGCCGATCGGTGGCGCGCGTCCTGCTCACATCCACATGCCCTTTCAAGATCAATGCGCCGTCTGGAGGTCTGAGGCCGATGAAGCTCGTCTCGTTTCGCAGGAATGGAAACCCCGGCTACGGCGTCGTCAAGGACGATGGTATCGTCGATATCGGAGCGAAGCTGCCGAACGCGCCCACGTTGCGGGCCCTTCTCGAAACCGGCGGCCTTGAGAAGGCGCGGGACCTTGCGGCCTCTGCCGCGGTCGACGTCGCGCTGGCCGACATCACCTTCGACCCGGTGATCCCGGACCCGGCCAAGATCATCTGCATCGGCCTCAACTACCGCGACCACGTCGCCGAGACCGGCCGCACCGAGACCGCGAATCCGGCGCTGTTTCCCCGCTATCCGGCGAGCCAGGTCGGCCACGGCCAGCCGATGATCAAGCCGCTCGAATCCGACGTGTTCGACTACGAGGGTGAACTGGCCGTCATCATCGGCACCGGCGGCCGGCGCATCTCGAAGGACGACGCCTTCGCCCACATCGCCGGCTACTCCTGCTACAACGATGGCAGCATTCGCGACTGGCAGGGCCACACCGGACAGTTCATGGCGGGCAAGACCTTCGTCGGCACCGGCGGGTTCGGACCGTGGATGGTCACCACCGACGAGATCCCGGATCCGTCGGCCCTGACGCTCACCACCCGCCTCAACGGGCAGGTGATGCAGACCTCCACCACCGACATGCTGATCACGCCGATTCCGGGCCTGATCGCCTACATCTCGACGATCCTGCCGCTGGAGCCGGGCGACGTCATCGCCACCGGCACGCCGGCCGGCGTCGGCTTCAAGCGCACCCCACCCATCCTGATGCGCGACGGCGACACCATCGAGGTCGAGATCTCGCAGATTGGCACCCTCAGCAATCCGGTGGTCGCGGAACGCTGAGCGCACCCGGCGCCGCGGGCCGCTCCGGCCCGGGCGTCACGCCGCGGCGGCGGGAAGGACGGACGAGATCGCGGCAATCAGGTCCGCGACTTCGTAGGGCTTGCGGACGATCGGCACGTGCGAGAGCGTGCTGGGGATCATCGAGCCGTCGCCGTAGCCGGTCGCGAAGACGAACGGGATGCCGCGACGCATCAGTTCTTCCGCGACCGGAATCGACGTCTCGTCGCCGAGGTTGACGTCGAGAACCGCCACGTGCGGTGGGGTGCCGTTCAGCTTCTCGATCGCTTCTGCCGCAGACGCGGTGGTGGTGACGTCCGACAGTCCGTGATCCTGCAGGCTCGCCTCCACGTCCATGGCGATGAGCATCTGGTCTTCCACCAGCAGCACGCGCGTGCTGCTGTCGAGGGTGTCGGCGGAGGTCCGTGCCGTCGGCGCCTTGCCGTCCGAGCGGCCGGGCTCGTCGGTCAGCTCGGCATGCTTCGCTGGAATGGCCAGCTCCGCCCGCACGCCGTCGGATGCGTAGTCGACGTGGGTGCGCCCGCCAAGATCGTACGGGATCGAGCGGCTGATCAGCGCCGAACCGAAGCCGGAGCGTGCTGGTGCTGCGACCGCCGGGCCGCCGGTTTCCTCCCAGGAAATCACGCAGTCTCCGGCGGCATCCATGCGCCATGACACCGCCAGTTCGCCCGCTTCCGTCGACAGCGAACCGTACTTCGCGGCGTTCGTCGCGAGCTCGTGCAGCACCAGTGCCAGCACCGAAAAGGCGCGTCCGTCCATCCAGACGCCGGGGCCGTCCAGCCGGACGGTCGTCGACGGATTGCGATAGGGCGACAGCTCGGCGTCGAGAAGATCGGCAAGCATCCCACCGCCGTCGCCCCGCACCACCTGGTCATGGGCGAAGGACAGCGCCTGCAGCCGTCCCTTCAGCGTGTCGACATATTCGACCAGCGTGCGGCCTTCCTGGACGGGATGGCCGACCAGCGACTTGATGATGGCCAGGATGTTCTTGACGCGGTGGTTGAGCTCCTGGTTGAGCATCCGCTGACGGACGTCGGACTTGCGCCGTTCCTCCGCCATCAGTTCGTTCTGCCGGAGCACGATCTCCACCGTGGCCGCCCGCGCCTCTTCGGCGATCTCCGCCTCGGACTCCGTCCACGGCGCGGATTGGGCCCGAACCGTCTCCTTCCAGATGGCAAAGCTCTTGCGCGGGGTGAGCCGGTCGCCGAGCGGGCCGCTCTCGTACGATTTTTCCGGATTGCCCGCCCAGTCGAGGGTCTGAACGAGCTCCTTGCGGAAGAAGAACATGTAGTCGTTGGGGATCTGCGACAGGGGGATCGCCAGTGCCCCCGACGCCTGTTCGACGTAGGCGGCCGCTCCCGGCACCTCGCGCGAGAGGCTGTTGCTCATCCAGACACGCCCGTCGGCGGCGGCGGCGACATGGCGCGCGAGTTCCGGGATGGCATCCAGGGGCGGGGTGATTCCATGCGCATGGAAGCGCCCGCCGAGCCACAGCCCGACCCCGTCGCACGGCACGAGACCGGCGAATTCGGAAAGGCTCTCTTTGAGAAGCGTCTCGATCCCGCCCTGGTGGGTTGCCCGGCGCAGGAACCGGTCCAGCGACGCCCGGGCAGCCGTCGCGGTGTCCAGGCGCCGCTTCTGCTTCAGCGTGTTCAGGTGCAGCGAGAAGAAATCGCCGAAGATCTCCGCCGCAACCCGTTCCGCCATCGGCAGGATCTTCGGGGAATAGTGGTGACAGGCGATCAGGCCCGACAGGGTGCCGTCGACGATCACCGAGATCGACATGGAGGCGGCCACTCCCATGTTGCGCAGATACTCGCAATGGATCGGCGAGACGCTGCGCAGGTGGGCGTGGGAGAGATCGAGCGGCTCGCCGCCATCGTCCAGCTCGGGGACGACCGGCACGCGCGCGAAATCGACGTCCGAAATGATGCGGATGGTGTTGCTGAGATAGAGCGCGCGCGCCTGCTGCGGGATGTCGGAGGCGGGAAAATACTGCCCGAGGAAGCTCTCGAGGTCGGCCCGCTTCACTTCGCTGACGACCCTGCCGGATCCGTCCTGCTCGAAGCGGTAGATCATCACCCGATCATAGCCGAGGGCGGAGCGAACGAGCCGCGCCGCCTGGTCCATCAGTGCGCTCTCGTCGCCGGTGCCGCCGATCCGGCCGATCATTTCCCGGGTCAGCCGGAGAGGCTGGTTGGCCTTCATCGCCGGTTCGAATTCGATCAGAACCGAGGCTCCGACCCTGTGCACGCTGATGTCAAACCCGCCTTTCGCCATGACCTGCACGTCGAACAGCAGCGCGGGCCGCGCCACATCACCGGCGATCGCTTCGGCGCCCCGCAGGGCCTGCACGCAGGCGTCGTCGAACAGGCTTTCGAGCGAGGCACCGTTGATAGGGCCGCTCAGGCCCAGCATCTCCGCCGCGTTCTCGGAATGACGCAGCACGGTCCCGCCGCCGGGCGCGCAGACCAGCAGGCAGCCGTGCGGCTGGATGCTGCCGGGAATGTGGATCGGCTCCCTGTCGCAGTTGGTCAGGTCGACGGTGTCAGGCAGCGACATGGTCAAAGCTCTTGAAAGCGTCCGTGGCGGTCTGGAAGGCCGTGACCGCCGCCTCGGCGGCGACGTCCAGGCTGAAGGGCTCGGCGCGTTCCAGACATGCAAGGAAACTGCGCCAGTTGCCAAGGGTCAGGCTCTGCACGGCGAGATGACGCCCGCCATGGCGCGCATCGAAACCGAGCGCAAGCGCCCGCTGCGCGATGATCCTGCCGCCCAGCGCCGATCCCTCCAGAACATAGGCAACGCCTGCGGCGGCGGAAGGGTTCGCATCGATGACGAGCGCCGCACCGGGCCGGGAGCCGATGCCGACGTCGGCGAGATCAGCGGCCAGGTGGCGGGCAATACATGTGGGCTGCCAGCCGGCAAACTCGGCCGGCATCGGAACCCGGGAGAGCCAGCGCTCGGCGGCGCTGCGAAACCCGTCTAGGCCGACCAGGTAGCGCCGGTATGCGGCGGGGGTCTCCAGCGGGCCGACGGTCGTGTCCAGGAGAGCATGCGCCGAAGCGGTCAGTTGCCTGAGCCCCCCGCGCCGTGAGCCGAATTCCATCAAGTTCCGTTCGGTTCCCGTGTCGGTCGTTGTGGTGTCGTGAAAGCGCGGGATGCTCGGCGCGGACCGCATCGGACGCCGCCGCAGACGGTCGCCGACAGCATCACGATTCCGTCGCAGGATCGCAAATTCGATCCCCGCCCGGTATCGCATAAGACATAGAACGCCCGCTGGCGCGGGGGCAGGAGACGTGAATGCGAAGCAGGTGTCTGGAGGCCGGCTGCCGGCGGACCGGATCTGCCTCCGCACGACGGTGAGGGCGCCGGGGCCCGCTTCTTGCTTGCGGGAGAAAGAGGAACCAATCCGCGGCGAGCCGCGTTGCTTTCCACGAGGGGTTTCGGGGGGCGTTTCAGGCGATCGGAAGCGGATTCCCCCGGGCTGCGCATGGATCCCGTCCATGCAGGCAAGGTTCGCTGCGTCGGCTGTCACCCTGCGCGCCGATGTATAACCTGAGCAACGACTCCAAAACCGGCTGTTTGCAATTGGACACGAGGTGCATTTCTTGGCCGATCAGATGAGCCGAAAGGCGCCCACCGCTGTAACCTCCGCCGGGATCGGACCGCTCGACGATCCGGCGGTGGACCGCATCTATGCGCTGGCGGATCGTCGCATCGCCATCGAGGGGATCGGGACCGAGATCGACGGTGGCCGATTCCCTGCCAAGTCGGCAGTCGGTGAGCCGTTCGTGGTCGAGGCCGACATCTTCGGCGACGGCCACGACGTCATCGATGCCGCTCTCATCTTCAAGCCGCGCGGCGGCCCTGCCTGGGACGAGGTGCCGATGCGGTTCCTTGAGAACGACCGGTGGCGGGGAGGGGTCGGATTCCGGCAGCCGGGCAGCTACCTCTACACGCTCGTGGCCTGGCGCGACCTGTTCGCCAGCTGGCTGCGCGACACCGAGAAGAAGATCGCCGCCGGCGTGAAGATCTCGCTCGAGATAGAAGAGGGCCGGCGCCTGATCGAGGCGGCTCTGGGGAGCGAGTTTCAACCTGGGACGATCGCCAGGGCCGACTTCGAGGCCGGGCGCGCCGGGCTCTCCGACGTCATGGCGCGCCTCACTGCCGCCAGCGAGGCCGAGCGGCTGGAAATCATGCTCGCCCCCGAGACGGGGGAGCTGATGCGGCGCGCCGGACCGCGGACCAACCTCACCCGCTACGAACGTGATCTGGAGGTGTTCGTCGACCGGCAGCGGGCCGCGTTCAGCGCCTGGTACGAGATGATGCCGCGCTCCCAGTCGGGCGAGGCGGGCCGGCATGGCACGTTCGACGACGTCATCGGACGCCTGCCCTACGTGCACGACCTGGGTTTCGACGTGCTGTATTTCACGCCGATCCATCCGATCGGCCGGATCAACCGGAAGGGCCGCAACAACACCCTGACGCCCGGCCCCGACGACCCCGGCAGCCCCTATGCCATCGGCTCGGAGGAGGGCGGCCACGACGCCGTCCACCCGGAGCTCGGAACGATCGAGGACTTCGACCGGCTGGTCGAGGCGGCCCGGGCCCATGGCCTGGAGATCGCGCTCGACTTCGCGATCCAGTGCGCCCCGGATCATCCCTGGATCAAGCAGCATCCGGAGTGGTTCGACTGGCGGCCGGACGGGACCATCAAGTTCGCCGAGAATCCGCCCAAAAAGTACGAGGACATCGTCAATGTCCACTTCTACCGCGACGCCATTCCCGGCCTGTGGCTGGCGCTGCGCGACGTGGTGCTCTTCTGGGTCGACCACGGCGTCAAGATCTTCCGGGTCGACAATCCGCACACCAAGCCGCTGCCGTTCTGGGAGTGGATGATCTCCGAGGTGCGGGCGAAGCACCCGGACACGATCTTCCTCGCCGAGGCCTTCACCCGGCCGAAGGTGATGAAGCGCCTCGCCAAGGTCGGCTTCAGCCAGTCCTACTCGTACTTCACCTGGCGCAACGCCAAGGAGGAGCTGACGGAGTACATGACCGAGCTGACGCGCTCGGAGTGCGCGGCCTACATGCGTCCCAACTTCTTCGCCAACACCCCCGACATCAACCCGCCCTTCCTCCAGACCAGTGGGCGCGCGGGCTTCCGGATGCGGCTGGTGTTGGCGGCGACGCTTGCCGGCAACTACGGTCTCTACAACGGCTTCGAGATCTGCGACGCCGAGGCGGTGGCGGGCAAGGAGGAGTATCTCAACTCCGAGAAGTACGAGATCCGCGTCTGGGACATGGACCAGCCGGGCCACATCAAGGACGACATCCGCCTCGTCAACCGGCTGCGCAACCACCATCCGGCGCTGCGCAGCTTCACCTCGCTGTCGTTCTACAACGCCTTCAACGACAGCGTGCTCTACTACGGCAAGAGCGACGCCGCGGCGGGGAGCTACATCCTCGTCCACGTCAATCTCGATCCGCACACCGCCCAGGAGTTCGACTTCGAGGTGCCGCTGTGGGAGTTCGGTCTCCCCGACGAGGCGTCGATCGAGGTCGAGGACCTGCGGCACGGCAACCACTTTACCTGGCACGGTAAGATGCAGCGATTGCGACTTGATCCGAACGACTGTCCATACGCGATCTGGCGGATTTACCCGCCGGGAGCACCGCGCGCATGACCTCCCGGAGCAAACGCATGGACGGCATCATCGATCGCACGGTCGCCGACTGGTACAAGGACGCCGTCATCTACCAGCTGCACGTGAAGGCGTTCCAGGATTCCAACAACGACGGAATCGGCGACTTCGGCGGGCTGATGCAGCGGCTGGACTACGTTCAGGAACTGGGGGCGACGGCGGTCTGGCTGCTGCCGTTCTATCCCTCGCCGCTGCGCGACGACGGCTATGACATCGCCGACTACAAGTCGATCCATCCGTCCTACGGCAAGATGGCGGACTTCCGCGGCTTCATCGCCGAGGCCCACCGGCGGGGGCTGCGGGTGATCACCGAGCTCGTCATCAACCACACCTCGGATCAGCATCCCTGGTTCCAGAAGGCGCGCCACGCGAAGCCCGGCTCCGCGGCCCGCGACTTCTACGTGTGGTCCGACAGCGACCAGAAGTTTCCCGAGACGCGCATCATCTTCACCGACACGGAGAAGTCGAACTGGAGCTGGGATCCGGTGGCCGGCGCCTATTTCTGGCACCGCTTCTACTCCCACCAGCCGGACCTCAACTTCGACAATCCGCGCGTGCTGAACGAAGTGCTGAAGGTGATGCACTACTGGCTCGACATGGGCGTCGACGGCCTCAGGCTGGACGCGATCCCCTATCTGGTCGAACGCGAAGGCACCAACAACGAGAACCTTCCCGAAACCCACGATGTCCTGAAGAAGATCCGCGCCGAGCTGGATGCGCACTATCCCGATCGGATGCTGCTCGCCGAAGCCAACCAGTGGCCGGAGGACACCCGCCCCTATTTCGGCGACAACGACGAGTGCCACATGGGGTTCAACTTCCCCCTGATGCCGCGCATGTACATGGCGGTGGCTCAGGAGGACCGGCACCCGATCACCGACATCATCCGCCAGACGCCAGAGATCCCCGAGGACTGCCAGTGGGGCATCTTCCTGCGCAACCACGACGAGCTGACGCTCGAGATGGTGACGGACCAGGAGCGCGACTATCTCTGGAACGTCTATGCCGGCGACACCCGGGCCCGCATCAATCTGGGCATCCGCCGCCGGCTGGCGCCCCTGATGCAGAACGACCGGCGCAAGATCGAGCTCCTGAACTCGTTCCTGATGTCCTTCCCCGGCACGCCGATCATGTACTACGGCGACGAGATCGGCATGGGCGACAACTACTATCTCGGCGATCGCGACGGCGTGCGCACGCCGATGCAGTGGTCGTCGGATCGCAATGCCGGCTTCTCCCGCGCCAACCCGCAGCAGCTGTTTCTGCCGGTCATCCAGGACCCGCTCTACGGCTACCAGGCGATCAACGTCGAGGGACAGAACTCCGACACGTCGTCGCTTCTCAACTGGATGCGGCGGATGATCGCCGTCCGCAAGCAGCACCAGGCCCTCGGCCGGGGCAGCATGACGCTGCTCTATCCGTCGAACCGCAAGGTGCTGGCGTATCTGCGCGAATACGAAGGCGAGACGATCCTGTGCGTCGGCAATCTGTCGCGCGCCGCCCAGGCGGTGGAGCTCGACCTGTCGGAAAAGCGCGGCCAGGTTCCCATCGAGATGATGGGCAACTCGGCGTTCCCGCCGATCGGCGACTTGCCGTACCTGGTCACGCTGCCGGCCTTCGGCTTCTACTGGTTCGTGCTGGCGGATGCCGACCAGGCGCCGTCCTGGCACACGCCGATCCCGGAAATCCTGCCCGACTTCATCACGCTGACCACCCGCGACGGGCGGATCTCCACGGCGCTGTCGGGGCGGGAGGGCCGCTTCCTGGAGAAGGACGTGCTGCCGAAGTTCCTGCCGTTGCAGCGCTGGTTCGCCGCCAAGGACAGCGCCATCAGGTCGGTGACCGTCACGCCGCTGGCGGAGCTCGAGCAGGGGCGCCACATGCTTGCCTGCGTCGACGTCGAGATCGACGGCGAGACCCAGCGCTATTTCCTGCCGTTCTCCTCGGTGTGGGGGGAGGAGACGCTGGCGTTCAACTCCCCGACGCTCGCTTACACCCTCGCCAAGCTGAGGCGCGGACCCAAGGTCGGCGCCCTGATCGACGGCGCCTTCGAGGCTGCCCTGCCGGAAGCGATGCTGGCCGCCATTCGCCGCGGCGACACCATCGAGGCGGGTGAGGCAAGCGTCGTCTTCCGCGGCAATGACCTGCTCGCCGAGACCCTGGACAGTGTCGAGACCCTCGAGCCGCCGCGTCCGATCGGGGTGGAACAGAGCAACGTCTCGATCATGTTCGGCGACACGCTGATCCTGAAGTTCTACCGCCGGCTGCGCGCCGGTCTCCAGCCGGAGGTCGAAGTCGCCCAGTTCCTCACCGAAACCGCCGGCTTCGCCAACACCCCGCCGTTCCTCGGGGCCGTCGAGCACCGCACGGCCGACGGGCAGGCGACGATGCTCGCCGCCGCGTTCGGGTTCGTCCGCAACCAGGGCGATGCCTGGGAAGTGCTCACCGCCGCGCTTCGGCGCGACCTCGACGAACTCGACGGGCATCGCACGTCCGACGACGGAGCGGACGGCGACCAGCCGCCCTTCGCCTATCCGCTGATGATCGGGGACCTGCTGGGGCGCCGCACCGCGGAGCTTCACCAGGCATTCGCGGCGGACACCGACGACCCGGCGTTCGCCGTCGAGGCGATCACGGCGAACGACGTGAAGGGGTGGACGAAGGAGGCGAAGGACGACGTCAAGGCGATGTTGAAGAGCCTTGCTTCAGCCCGGGACGGCCTCGACGCGGACGCGAAGGCCGTCGCCGACGTCGTGCTGGCGTCGAAGGACAGGCTGCTCGCCCGGGCGAAGGCCGCGTCCGGTCTCAAGCCGTCCGGGGGGCAGTCCCGCATCCACGGCGACTATCATCTCGGCCAGGTCCTGATGGTGCAGGCCGACGTGATGATCATCGACTTCGAAGGCGAGCCGCGCCGCAGCCTCGATCAGCGCCGGGCCAAGACGTCGCCGCTGCGCGACGTCGCCGGCATGCTGCGGTCGATCGACTACGCCGCGGCCGCCGTTCTCGATCCGCAGGGCGGTGCCGGCCAGGCCAGCAACGAGGGGGCGGTCGACCGCGCCACCCTTTGGCGAGAGCAAACGACCCGGCACTACATGGAAGCCTACGAGGCTGCCGCTGCCGGATCCCCCACGCATCCCGAAGATCCGGCGTTCGCCCGGGCCCTGCTTGACATGTTCGTCCTTCAGAAAGCCGCCTACGAGGTGTCCTACGAACTGTCGAACCGCCCGGACTGGGTCGCGATTCCGCTACGCGGCCTGATTGCGCTGATCGGCAACGAAGAGGTCGACGCATGACGACCAAGCTGAACACCCTTGCCCCGTCCGCGAGCGAGATCGAGGCGATCATTCGCGGCCGGCACGGCAATCCCTTCTCCGTCCTCGGCATGTTCGGCGGCAACGGATCGCCCCTCGTCGTCAACGTGTTCGCGCCCGACGCGGCGACGGTGACGGTGCTGGACGCCGACAGCGGCGCTCCCGTCGGCGAACTGGAGCGGGTCCATCCGGAAGGATTCTTTGCCGGCGAAATAACCGGCCGCACCGCGCCGTTCCCCTACCGGCTGCGGCAGTCAGCCGGCGATAACGTATGGGAGCGTGAGGATCCGTATCGGTTCGGAGCGTTGCTCGGCGAGCTCGACGAGTATCTGCTCGGCGAAGGGCGCCATCTGGAACTCTACCGGCGCGTCGGCGCGCATCCCGCTACCCATGAGGGTGTCGAGGGGGTGGCCTTCAGCGTCTGGGCGCCCAATGCGCGCCGCGTCTCCGTCGTCGGCCCGTTCAACGCATGGGACGGCCGCCGGCACCCCATGCGCCGGCGCCTAGGCGTGGGCGTCTGGGAGCTGTTCATTCCGGGGCTGCAGCGCGGCACGCTCTACAAATACGAGATCGTCGGCGTCAATGGCGACGTGCTGCCGCTGAAGGCTGACCCGATGTCGTTCGCCCAGGAACACCCGCCGGAGACCGCCTCGATTGTCAGCGGTCTGCCCCAGCACGCCTGGGCCGACGACGCATGGCTGGCCAAGCGGGCAGACCGGCAGGCGCTGTCGGCGCCGGTGTCGGTGTACGAGGTCCATCTGGGCAGCTGGAAGCGGGGTGGTGGCGGCGAGGCGCTCGACTATGACGCGCTGGGCGATCTGCTGGTCGACTACGTTACCGAAATGGGGTTCACCCACGTCGAGCTGATGCCGGTCTCCGAGCATCCGTTCACCGGCTCGTGGGGCTACCAGCCGATCGGCCTGTTCGCGCCGACCAGCCGCTTCGGACCGCCGGAGGCATTCGCGCGCTTCGTCGACCGGCTGCACCAGGCGGACATCGGCGTCATCATCGACTGGGTGCCGGCGCATTTCCCATCCGACGCCCACGGTCTGGTCCGCTTCGATGGGACCGCGCTCTACGAGCACGAGGATCCGCGGCTCGGCTTCCACCGCGACTGGAACACGCTGATCTACAATTTCGGACGGCTTGAGGTCGCCAACTTCCTGGAGGCGAACGCGCTATTCTGGCTCGACCACTATCACGTCGACGCGCTGCGCGTGGATGCGGTCGCGTCGATGATCTATCTCGACTATTCGCGCGACGAAGGGGACTGGGTTCCGAACCGCTACGGCGGCAACGAGAACCTGGATGCCACCGCCTTCCTCCGTGAGATGAACACCCGCGTCTACGAGCGCATCCCCGGCGTGCAGACGATCGCCGAGGAATCCACGGCCTTTCCCGGCGTCAGCCATCCTGTCGACGCCGGCGGGCTCGGCTTCGGCTACAAGTGGAACATGGGCTGGATGCACGACACGCTCGACTACATGAGCCTCGATCCGGTGCATCGGAAGCATCACCACGGCCGGATGACCTTCGGCATCCACTACGGCTTCACCGAGAACTTCGTGCTGCCGCTGTCCCACGACGAGGTCGTGCACGGCAAGGGGTCGATGATCGGCAAAATGCCCGGTGATCGCTGGCAGAAGTTCGCCAACCTGCGCGCCTACTACGGGTTCATGTGGACCCATCCCGGCAAGAAGCTGCTCTTCATGGGCGGCGAGTTCGGCCAGGACCGCGAGTGGAACCACAACCAGTCCCTCGACTGGCACCTGCTGGAGGATCCCCTGCATGCCGGCCTGCAGTCGACAGTGCGTGATCTGAACCGTCTTTACAGGTCCGAACCGGCGCTGCACGAGCTCGACTGCGATCCCGAGGGCTTCGAGTGGATCGAGGCGGGCGATGGCGAGAACAGCGTGTTCGTCTACCTGCGCAAGGCCAGAGGCACGGCCCGGCCGATGGTCGTCGTCTGCAACATGACGCCGATCGTGCGGCACGGCTACCGCGTGGGACTACCGGAAGGCGGCCCCTGGCGCGAAGTCCTGAACACCGACGCGGAACACTATGGAGGTTCCGGCGTTGGGAACGGCGGCGTCATCACCGCCGCCGATCAGGGCTGGCACGGCCGGGCTTCGTCGGCGCAACTGACCCTTCCTCCCCTCGCGACCCTCGTTCTCACGCCGGACCGCTGAATTCGGAATTCATTTCAATGTCCAAGACACGACAGACGGTTTCCGCGGGCTCGCCGTTCCCGCTGGGGGCGCACTGGGACGGCTCCGGGGTCAACTTCGCCCTGTTTTCCGCCAACGCCACCAAGGTGGAGTTGTGCCTGTTCGACCAGGCCGGGCGGCGCGAAATCGAACGCATCGCGCTTCCGGAATTCACCGATGAAGTCTGGCACGGCTACCTGCCGGAGGTGCGCCCCGGCCAGCTCTACGGCTACCGCGTGCACGGCCCCTACGAGCCGAGCGCCGGTCACAGGTTCAATCCGAACAAGCTGCTGCTCGACCCCTACGCCTTGGCGCTCAACGGCGACATCAAGTGGCACGACGCGATGTTCGGCTATCGCATCGGCCACAACCGCGGCGACCTTTCGTTCGACCGGCGCGACTCCGCGTTCGTCATGCCGAAGTGCGTGATCGTCGACCCGGCCGTCACCTGGGGCCCGGACATCCGGCCGGCGACGCCGTGGTCGAAGTCCATCATCTACGAAGCCCACGTGAAGGGCATGACCGCGCTGCGCGAGGATCTGCCGTCGCATCTGCGGGGCACGTTCGAGGGGCTGGCCAGCCCCCGCGTCATCGACCACCTGGTGAAACTGGGCGTCACCGCCGTCGAGCTGATGCCGACCCAGGCGTTCTTCCCCGACCGGCACCTGGTCGAGCGCGGGCTCACCAACTACTGGGGCTACAACACCATCGGCTTCTTCGCGCCGCGCCAGACCTATCTGGCGCCGAACGGCAACATCCACGACTTCAAGCTGATGGTGCGCCGGCTGCACGAGGCCGGGATCGAGGTCATCCTCGACGTCGTCTACAACCACACCGCTGAGGGCAACGAGATGGGGCCGACCCTCTCGTTCCGCGGCATCGACAATGCCAGCTACTACCTGCTCGGCGACGACCCGCGCTACTATTACGACACCACCGGCTGCGGAAACACCGTGGCGCTCGGCCATCAGCGCGTGCTGCAGATGGTGATGGATTCCCTGCGCTACTGGGTCGAGCAGTGCCACGTCGACGGCTTCCGCTTCGATCTGGCGAGCTCCCTCGGCCGCAACCGCGATGTCTTCGAGACGAACGCCGTGTTCTTCGATGCCGTCCGCCAGGATCCCGTGCTGTCCCGGGTCAAGCTCATCGCCGAGCCGTGGGACACCGGCCCGGACGGCTACCAGCTCGGCAACTTCCCGCCCGGCTGGGCCGAGTGGAACGACAAGTACCGCGACACCGTGCGCTCCTACTGGAAGGGCGACGAAGGCAACCTGCCGAAGCTCGCCGACTCGCTCCTCGGTTCCTCCGCGCTGTTCGAGAAGCGCGGGCGCCGCTCGTCGTCCAGCATCAACCTGGTGACGGCCCATGACGGCTTCACGCTGATGGACGTGGTCAGCTACGACCACAAACACAACGAGGCCAACGGCGAGGACAACAACGACGGCCACTCCCACAACCTCAGCTGGGGGTGGGGCGCCGAAGGCCCGACCGACGATCCGGCGATCATCGCGCTGCGCGACCGGGCGCGGCGCAACATGATGGCGACGCTTCTGTTGTCCCAGGGCACGCCGATGATCCTGATGGGCGACGAGGTCGGCCGGACCCAGAACGGCAACAACAACGCCTACTGTCAGGACACGGAGATCAACTGGTTCGACTGGAAGGTCGACGATCCGCGGCAGATGGAGTTCCAGAATTTCGTGCGCGGGCTGACCGCGCTCAGGCGGTCGCGGGCGCTGTTGGGCCAGGACCGCTTCCTCCATGAAGAGCCGGAGCCGCGAAGCGGAACCTGGGCGCGTTGGCTGAGGCCCGACGGCAACGGCATGGAGCCGGGCGACTGGGAGGACCCCAATTCCCGGGCCATCGCCCTGATGATGTGCGGCCGCGACGAGTGCCTCTATCTGGTCCTCAACGCCTACCATGAGCCGGTCCGGTTCGCGCTTCCCGAAGCCGTCGGCAAGGGTTGGGGCCTGCTCGTCGATACGTCCGACGGCACCGTGCTGCAGCAGGCCCGGTCCGTGATCGAGGACGGCGGCATCGACGCTCCCCCGCGCGCGCTCGTGTTGCTTGAGAGCAGGTCGTGACGGCAGAAATCGAAAACCCCCATGCCCGATCCTTCCTCCGCACCTGGGGTGCCGAGTTCGTCGCGCCGGGAACGGTGCGCTTCCGGCTGTGGGCGCCGAACGAGCCGGCGGTGACGCTTCGTCTCGACGGCGCCGATCACCCGATGGACCGGAGCGAGGACGGCTGGTTCGAGGCGACCCGCTCGGACGTCGCTGCGGGGGCCGAGTACGCCTACGTGCTCGGCGACGGCAGCGTCGTGCCGGATCCGGCGTCGCGGGCCCAGGCCGGCGACGTCCTGGGCCCGTCGGTGGTCGTCGACCCCGCGCGCTACCGCTGGCGCCATCCCGACTGGGCCGGGCGGCCGTGGGAAGAGGCCGTCATCAGCGAGATCCACATCGGCACCTTCACCCAGGCCGGGACGTTTCGTGCGGCCATCGAGCGGCTGCCGCACCTTGCGGCGACCGGGATCACCGCGGTGGAAATCATGCCGGTGGCACAGTTCGCCGGCGCGCGCGGCTGGGGGTACGACGGCGTCCTGCTCTATGCGCCCCACAACGCCTATGGCACGCCGGACGACTTCAAGGCGTTCGTCGACGCCGCCCACGGGCTCGGGCTGATGGTGTTCCTGGACGTGGTGTTCAACCACTTCGGGCCGGATGGAAACCATCTCCACAACTACGCCGAGGACTTCTTCCATCCCGAGCGGCACACGCCGTGGGGGGCGGGGATCGCCTACGAGAAGCCCCCGGTCCGGCGGTTCTTCGTCGAAAACGCGCTCTACTGGCTGACCGAGTTCCACCTCGACGGCCTGCGCCTCGATGCCGTAGATCACGTCATCGACGAGGCGTCGGAGACCGAGATTCTGATCGAGATCGCCCAGCAGGTGCGGGCGCAGATCACCGACCGGCCGGTTCATCTGGCCACCGAAGACAACCGCAACATCACCTGGCTCCACGAGCGCGATGCCGAGGGGCGCGTCGTGCTGCACACCGCCGAGTGGAACGACGATCTCCACAACGTCGCCCACGCCATCGCCACCGGCGAGAGCGAGGGCTACTACATCGATTTCGCCGAGGATCACTGGGGCAAGTACGCGCGCGCCCTGGCGGAAGGCTATGCCTACCAGGGCGAGCCGTCGCGGTTCGCCGGCGGCACGCCGCGGGGCGAACCGAGCGCGCACCTGCCGCCCACCGCCTTCGTCGACTTCATCCAGAACCACGACCAGATCGGCAACCGCGCCTTCGGGGAGCGGCTGCTCGATCTCGCCGAACACGAGATCGTCCAGGTGCAGACGGCGGTCCTGCTGCTGTCGCCCCATGTGCCGCTGCTGTTCATGGGCGAGGAGTACGGGGAGACGCGGCCGTTCTGCTTCTTCACCGACTTCCACGGCGAACTCGCCGATGCGGTGCGCGAGGGGCGGCGCCGGGAGTTCATCCACTTCGCCGCCTTCCATGGCTCCGAGACCGAACTCTGGCACATTCCCGACCCGAACGCGGCGAGCACGTTCGAAGCCTCGAAGCTCGATTGGGCGAAGCTCGAGAGCGAGGCGGGACAGGCCTGGAACGCCTTCGTGCGCGAACTTCTGGCCGTCCGCCACGGGTCGATCGTGCCCCTCCTGAAAGGGGCCGGCGGCCACGCCGGCAAGGTGCTCCTCGCCGAAGACGGCGCGATCGCCGTCGACTGGAGGCTTGCCGGCGGCCGGCTTGAGCTGCGAGCCAACCTGTCGCCCGAAGTGCGCACGCTGCCACCGCTGACCGGAGAGCTGATCTACCGGTTCGCTCCGGAAGGCGACGCGGTCGGGAATGACCAGCTCGCCGGCCACAGCGTCGTCGCGGCGCTCGCGCCGGAACAGGGATGATCCCCATGTCGACCGGACGTGTGCCGCTGATCGCGACCTACCGGCTGCAGATGCGCGACGGCATGACCTTCGAGGCGGCGCGCGCGATCGTGCCCTATCTGAAGCGTCTCGGGGTCAGCCATCTCTATCTCTCGCCGGTCTTCACCGCCGTCAGCGGGTCGACCCACGGCTACGACGTCACCGATTTCAACGAGATCGATCCGGCGATCGGGGGACGCGCGGGCCTCGACCGTCTCTCCGCCGCGCTGCAGGCCGAAGGCCTTGGCCTGATCCTCGACATCGTGCCCAACCACATGGCCGCGTCGCTGGAGAACGCCTGGTGGCGCGACGTCGTCGAATGGGGCGCCGACAGCCGGTTCGCCCGCCATTTCGACATCGACTGGTCGGAACGGCTGACGCTGCCCATCCTCGGCAAGGACTTCGACGGCATCGTCGCGGACGGCGACATCGGCCTTGCGGCGGACCGCGCCGCCGGCCGGCTCGTTCTCACCTATTTCGACAACCACCTGCCGCTCGCCCCGCAGACCTGGCGCCTGCTTGCGGACGCCTCGGACGATCTCCTCGTGCGGGACGTTGCCGCGCTCGGAGCGGCCGCACGCCCGGAGGCCGGCGATGCCCTCCATGCGGCGGTCGCGGACATGCTTGCGTCCGGCGGCCACGCCGACGCGCTCGATCGCGAACTCGCGCGTCTTGCCGCGGACGACCGGCTGCTCGCAGCGTTGCATGATGCGCAGCCCTGGCATCTGATCTTCTGGCAGAATGCGCGCCGTCATCTCTCCTATCGCCGCTTCTTCGAGGTGACCGGCCTCGTCGGCGTGCGGGTGGAGGATCCGCCGGTGTTCGACGAGGCGCACCGGCTGATCCTCGAACTGGTCGCCACCGGCACCGTCGACGGCCTGCGCGTCGATCATGTCGACGGGCTCGCCGACCCCACCGCCTATCTCGCGCAGTTGCGCGACGCGGTCGGTCCCGACGTGCCGATCCATGTGGAAAAAATCCTCGAAGGCCACGAGGCCCTGCCGGAGGCGTGGCCGATCGAGGGGACGACGGGCTACGAGTTCATCACCGCGATCGGCGGCCTGATGACCGACGAGACGCGCCTGCCCGATCTCCATGCGGCCTACGAGGATTGCCTCGGCGAAACGGCCGATCTGGAGGCCGCGCGCCGCGACGCCAAGCTTCGCATGGTCCGCCACAATTTTGCCGGCGAGCTGGCCGGCCTGACCGGCTCCCTCGTCAAAATGGCGGCGTCGGTCGGCGCAAGCGTATCGGCCGAGGACGCCCAGGCGGTTCTCACCGAGGTGATCGTCGCGTTCCCGGTCTATCGGACCTACGCGGACGCAGACGGGACCGGGGCGCGCGACCGAACCCTGGTGGAGGAGGTGCTCGCCCAGGCGATCGGCGCCGCGTCCGTCTTCGATCCGGCGGCCTTCGCGCTGGTGCGGGCGGCGCTGACGGGCGACATCGATCCGTCGCAGGCGGAGCCGGCGGCGCGCTTCCGCATCCGCTTCCAGCAGTTGACCGGGCCGGTGATGGCGAAGGCCATCGAGGACACGCTGTTCTACCGCTTCAACCGCCTCATCGCCGTCAACGAGGTTGGTGGTGATCCGGACGACGTGGCCCTCGATGCGTCGGCCTTTCACGCCGCGATGGGCCGCCGCGTCGCCGAGCAGCCGAGGGGCCTGCTGGCCACCGCCACGCACGACACCAAGCGCGGCGAGGATGCCCGCGCCCGCCTCTATGCCATCAGCGAGGCGCCGGAGGACTGGGCCGCGGCGGTGGCATGGTGGCGGGAGTTGAACATGGGCCGCGTGGACATGCGCACCGGCCATCCGGCGCCGGGGCCGGACACGCAGTGGCTGGTCTACCAGTCGCTCGCCGGCGTGTGGCCCGCCGAACTCGGGCCTGACGATCCCGACGGTCTGGCGCTGCTGCGCGACCGCTTCCTCGGCTACGTGGAAAAGGCGCTGCGCGAGGCCAAGCGGCGCACCAGCTGGATCGACATCGATGCAGACTACGAGGACGGCGTACGCGGCTATGCCGATGCCCTGTTCGAGCCGGACAACGGCGACTTCCTCGACGACTTCCTGCGCATGCTCGTCCCCTTCATCCGCGCCGGCAGTCTGACGAGCTGGGCGCAGACGGTGCTGAAGATGGCCGCGCCCGGCGTGCCGGACATCTACCAGGGTTCCGAGGACATCGACCTCTCCCTCGTCGACCCGGACAACCGCCGGCCCATCGACTTCGATCATCTGTCCGCCCAGCTCGACGCGGCGTTTCCGGCTTGGCCCGGCGTCGGGTTTCCGTCCCTCGGGATCGTCAAGCAGCGGATCGTCCAGGCGAGCCTCGCCCTCAGGGCCCGTCGGCCGGACGTGCTGACGACTGGCGCCTACGCTCCGCTCGATGCAAGCGGACCGGCGGCCCGCCATGTGGTCGCGTTCATGCGCGGAGAGGGCGCCGTCGTGGCGGTGGTGCCGCGGCTTGCCTACGGTCTGGTGGAACACGGCGGCGATCCGAGGTCCGCGGAGGTCTGGGGCGAGACCACGGTGGCGCTGCCCAACCCCGGCGGCACCTATCGCGACGTGGTCACCGGGGCCGAAATCCCCGGCGGCCCGGTTCGTCTCGCCGACCTCTTCGCGGTCTGTCCGTTCGCGCTGCTGGAGGCCCGGTAGAGGGCGGTCAGACGCCGAGCCACTTCTGCTGGGTCTCGGTGTCGCGGCGGATGTCGTCCGACGATCCGCGCCACACGGCCTTGCCCCGCCCGACGATGACGACCTCGTCGGCCAGGCTGGTGGCGAAGCCGAAATTCTGCTCCACCAGCATCATCGTCAGCCCTGCGTCCTTCAGGGCTGCCAGCTTGTCGTGGATCTGCCGGACGATGATCGGGGCAAGCCCCTCGGTCGGTTCGTCGAGGATCAGCAGGCGCGGGTTCATCAGCAGTGCCCGGCCGATCGCGAGCATCTGCTGCTCGCCGCCGGACAGCTGGTTGCCGCCGTTGGCGAGGCGTTCGCCCAGCCGCGGGAAGAAGTCGATCACCCGGTCCAGCGTCCACTCCGCGTCCGCCGGCGCGGTACGGCCGGCGAGCATCAGGTTCTCGCGCACGGTCAGCGAGGGGAAGATGTCGCGCGTCTCCGGCACGTAGGCGACGCCCTGGCGGGCGATCTCGTAGGACTTGGCGCGGGCGATCGAAGCGCCGTCGAAGCGGATGTCGCCGCCGGTGACGGGCAGCAGGCCCATCACCGCCTTGAGAGTCGTCGTCTTGCCGGCGCCGTTGCGCCCCAGGATGGCGAGCATCCGGCCCGGTTTCGCGTCCAGGCTGAGCCCGTGGATCACGCGGGTCTCGCCGTAGCCGGTTTCGAGGTTGGTGACCTCAAGCATGGGCGTCCCACTCCCCGAGATAGATCTCCCGCACCATCGGGCTGGCGCGCGTCTCTTCCGGCGTTCCCTCGAAGACGACTTCCCCGTAGTTGAGCACGGTGATGCGGTCGGCGACGTCGAAGGCCAGGTCCATGTCGTGCTCGATGATCAGCACGGTGAGGTCGCGCGGCAGCGTGTGCAGCAGCTTGTGGAAGGCCTGGATCATGCCGGGCCCGACGCCGGAGGTCGGCTCGTCCATCAACAGCACGCTTGGCCGGGTCGACAGCGCGATGCCCACCTCCAGCTGCCGGCGCACGCCGTAGGAGACGGCATCCACCGGCATGTCGAGAACCTCGGTCAGCCCGACCGACTCGGCTGCGGCGCGCACTTCCTCGACGATCTCCGGATCCCGCAGCGTGTCCTTCATCATCCAGCCGGCCGCGCCGCGCGCGGTCGCAACCGCCAGCGCCAGGTTCTCGCGCACGGTCAGCGAGCCGAACAGGTTGTTCTTCTGGTAGCTCCGGGCGAGCCCCATCCTGGCGCGGGCCGCGATGGAAAGCCCGGTGATGTCGCGCCCGTTCATGACGATCGCGCCCGAGCTCGGCTTAAGCTCGCCCGCGAGGATGTTGAAGAGGGTGGTCTTGCCGGCGCCGTTGGGCCCCAGAACCACCCGCCGCTCGCCCTTCTCCAGCGCGAACGAGACGTCCTTGGTGACGACGAGCGAGCCGAAGGACTTGTTGAGCGCACGCGCCTCAAGCATGGGTCTCGCTCTCCTGTCCAAGTGCCGGTGCGGCAGGCGGCTGGGCCGCCTTGGCGCGGCGTCGCTCGATCATGTACTCGATCTGGCCGTAGAGGCCGCGCCCGCCCGCGACGATGGTGAGGATCAGCACCGCGCCGGCGACGATGTGCCAATAGGGGGTGGCCGAGGAAATCTCGTGCTTGAGGAACACCCAGACGACGGCGCCGACGACGGGACCGACCAGGGTGCCGATGCCGCCGAAGATCACCACCATCAGCACCGTGCCGGAGACCATCCAGGCCATCAGCTCCGGCGAGACGAACATGGTCTGCTGGGCGGCGATGGCGCCGCCGAGGCCGGCGAGCGCGCCGGAGATCGCGAACGCCACCGCCTTGGTCCGCCACACGGTCAGGCCGACGGCACGCATGCGTGCCTCGTTGACGTGGATGCCGACCAGGGTGCGGCCGAAGCCGGACCGCAGCACCAGCGCCGCGATGACGTAGACCAGCGCCGCCGCCGCGATCGCGAACAGCGCGAACTGCAGGGAATCGTTGAAGTCGAGCCCGAGCGCCGAGACGTCCAGGCGCGGCACGCCGGACAGGCCGTCGTCGCCGCCCAGCGCCTTGTTCTCGAAGGCGAGCACGTAGGCCATCTGGCCGAAGGCCAGCGTCGCCATGATGAAGAAGATGCCGTGGGTGCGCGACGTCACCGCCCCAACCGCGAACGAGAACGCGCCGGAGACCACCACCGCTGCGGCGAGGGCCACGAAGGGGTTGATCTCGAACAGCACCGTCAGGGCGGCATAGGTGTAGGCGCCGACGCCGAAGATGGCGCCGTGGCAGAGCGAGATCATGCCGCCATAGCCGGCCACCATGTCCAGGCTGATCGCCAGGATCGCCAGCGTCGCCGCCTCGATGACGAGTTCCTTGCCGAAGTAGCCGGTGGTGAGCGTGTAGACGATGGCCGCCGCGAATATGGCGAGGATGACGAGGGTCTTGAGGAGGGTCTGTCGGAACATCGGCGTCGCCTCAGGCCCGGGCCGGGAACAGGCCGGTCGGCCGGAAGACCAGGACCACGGCGAGCAGGATGTAGATCAGCAGCGACGCCACGCCGGGGATCAGCACGGTGCCGAACGTCTGGGCGAAGCCGACCAGGAACGAGCCGGCGACGGCGCCGCGCAGGCTGCCCATGCCGCCGACCACCACGACGATCAGGGTCGAGATCAGGATCTCGGTGCCCATGTCGGGGTGGGCGGAGAAGACCGGGGCAGCCACCGCGCCGGCAAGGCCGGCGAGTGCGCAGCCGACGCAGAAGACGAGAAAGAAGATGCGCTCGACGTTGACGCCGAGGCAAGCCGCCATCTGGTCGTTGTCGACGCCGGCGCGGATCATGGCGCCGAGCTGGGTGCGCGACAGGACCAGGGCGAGCGCGCCCATGACGACGGCTCCGAGACCGATGATGAACAGCCGGTAGGTCGGATAGACGACGCCGAACAGCTCGGAGCGCCCGGTGAACAGCTCCGGCTCGGCGGTGCCCAGCGCGATGTCGCCCCAGATCAGCCGGAAGATGTCGACGAACACGAAGATCAGCCCGAGCGTGACCAGCACCTGGTTCATCGGCCCGGCGCGCCGCATCCGCTTCATCAGGCCGAGATAGAGGAGGATGCCGGTCAACGCGACGACGATCGGCGCGGCGGCGAAGCCGGCCCAGTAGGAGCCGGTCGCGCTGGCGGCGGAGATGCCGATGAAGGCGCCGAGCGCGTAGAGCGCCCCATGGGCGAGGTTGACGAAGTGCAGCAGGCCGAAAATGACCGTCAGCCCGACCGACAACAGAAACAGGAGCATCGACAGCTGAAGTCCGTTCAGCGTCTGTACCGCCCAATACGACCAGTCGGTGCCCATCAGCCCGTCCCGCGTCCAAGAGGGGAAATGAAAAAGGCCGGGCGGATCGGTTCTCGAAACGCCCGGCCTGGAAGCTCGCGCCCCGAGCCTACAGCTTGCAGCCGTTCGGCTCGTCCTGAACGTTCGCGACGGTGTCGAGAAGCTTCTGGGTGAGCTTCCCGTCCGTGCCGTCGACGGTGTCGTAGACGTAGACGTTCTGGATGATGTTGTTGGTCGCCGGGTCGATCTTCACCGGGCCGCGCGGGCTGGTGTAGCTGACGGTCGGCAGCGCCTTGGCGATGGCTTCCTTGTCGGCCGATCCGGCCTTGATGGCTTCGACCAGCGAGCGGCCGGCGTCATAGCCCTGGACGGTGTACTCGGACGGCACGCGGCCATACTTCTTCTGGACCGCTTCGACGAACGTCTTGTTTTCCGGGGTGTCGAGGGTCGGGATGTAGTGCAGCGAACCGATCACGCCGACCGCGGCCGGGCCCTCGGCGTCGACGTAGAGCGGCGAGGTCACGAAGCCCGAGCCGTGCAGCGTCGCCGTCTTGTTGAGGCCGAACGCGTCGTACTGCTTGACGAAGTTGATCGCTTCGCCGCCGGCGTAGAACACGTAGACCGCATCCGGGTTGGTCGCCTGTGCGGCGCTGAGGAACGGCCCGAAGTCCTGGGTGGTGCGGAACGGGGTGTATTCCTGGCCGACGATCTCGCCGCCGGCCGCCTTGAAGGCGTCGGCGAAGGCCGTGATCTGCTGATGGCCTGCGGCATAGTCAGGGGCGAGCGTGTAGACCTTGCGGATGCCCTGGTCGTACATCCACTGGCCCATCGGCCGGTTGACCTGGGCGTTGGAGAACGACACCCGGACGATGTAGGGGCTGCAGTCTTCGCCGGTGGCCTCGTCGTTGCCGGCGTTGGAGACGATCAGCGGGGTCTTGGTCTGGTCGACGAAGTCGCGGATCGCGCCGAGCACGCCGGAGGAGACCGGCCCCATCAGCACGTCGACCTTGTCCTCGAGCACCATCTTGCGGGTCTTGGAGAGGCCGACCGGCGGCTTCGCCTCGGTGTCCTCGCGGACGACGGTGATCTGGTCGCCCATGCCGGCTTCCTCGACCGCCAGCATGAAGCCTTCGTCGATGTCCTTGCCGAGCGCGGCGTAGACGCCGCTGTAGGGCAGCAGGAAGCCGACCTTGACGTCCTGCGCCGATGCCGGAACGGCGGCGAAAGCCAACGACGCGCACACGAATGCGCCAGTCATCGTTTTCAACATTCTTGTCCCTCCCAATACCGACACGCGGGATTGGCCCAGCCATCGTGGGCCGGTGTCGGTCGTTTCCTCATACCCGAAAGCCAGGTCGATCCCCGTGGCGGGTTCGCCTGCCCGAATGCCGCACGGTGGTCGCCCCTGTTGTTGGTTTTCGGGACGCTTCGACCGGACAGGAGATACCCTATCCGAGCCACTTTTGCGACGCAAGCAATATAATGCATATTCTGGAGGCGATCTCAGCGCGCCCGCTAAAAGATTGCAGGCATAGCGGAAATGGCCTTCTTAGCGGCGCTCCGGGATATAATGCCACTCCACGGGTTGCGGTTCGGGGGAGCCTTATGCATAATAATGCAGAAATGCGAAGCGCTCCAAAGGCCGTCCCCAGTGCGGCGGGAGCGGCAACCGGGAGGACGCCATGAGCGAGCAGGCATTTCGGGATCTGGTCTCGAAGATCGCGGCGCGGATGGGCGACCGTCCGCTGGACGACGGGCTGGCCACCTTTCTCAACGACACTTTTCCGAAGGACGGCGATGACTTCGCCCGGCTGCGCGCCCTGTGTGCCGAAGGCGAGGCGGGCGGCTGGCTGCTGCAGCGCGAGCACGGCGGTATCAAGTTCGGTCGTCCGGTGAAGCCCGGCGGCGAAGCTGGCCGCTTCAGCGTCGACGTGGTGCGGATGAACGACGTGCGCGGGCCGCATCACGTTCACACCACCGGCGAGATCGGTGCCATCATGCCGATCGAGGGCGACGCCAGGTTCGATGGCATGCCCGAGGGGTGGTACGTCTATCCGCCCGGCAGCGACCACCATCCGACCGTCGCGGGCGGCGACGCCTACGTGCTGTACTTCCTGCCCGAGGGGCAGATCGAGTTCACCGGCCGCTGAGGCGGGCGGGCCTGCGTCTGCGGGGCCCGGCCGGACCGCGCCGAGCGGGCCCGAACCAACAAGATCGATAAGACGACGAGACCGCCGTGGAGGATACGTCCGTGCAGGCAATGAGCGGCAACGCCGCGCCCTATTTCGTGGACCGTCACGTCGCCGGAGGCATCGGCGACAAGGCCGCCTTCGTGGAAAGCGGCGGCAAGGGCCGGACCATCACCTATTCCGGCCTGGCCGATGCGACCGACCGGATGGTCGGCCTCTACCACCGCCATGGCCTCCGGCGCGAGGACCGCGCGGTGATGATCGTGCTCGATACGGTCGAGTTCCCGGTCATCTTCTGGGGCAGCCTGAAGGCCGGCGTCATCCCGGTTCCGGTCAACACGCTGCTCTCGGCGGACCTGTTCCTGGCGATCCTGCGCGATGCCCGTGCCAAGGCGCTGTTCGTCTCCGCCGAGCTTGTGGACACCGTCGCGCCGATCCTCGACCAGGCCCCCGATCTGTCGTCGGTGTTCGTGATCGGCGGCGACGCCGGCCCCCACCTCGACTTCGCCGCCGAGCTGGCGGCGAGCGAGCCGGGCCCGATCGTCGACGCCTCGCCGGACGAATGCGCGTTCTGGCTCTATTCGTCGGGATCGACGGGGCTGCCCAAGGGGGTCCGCCACGTCCACTCCAGCCTGAAGGCCACCGCCGACACCTACGCCGCCCAGGTCCTGAAGATCGCCGAGACCGATACGGTCTATTCGGCGGCGAAGCTGTTCTTCGCCTACGGGCTCGGGAACGGCATGACCTTCCCGATGTCGGTCGGCGCGACCGCCGCGCTGCTGGCGGGCCGTCCCACGCCCGACAGCGTCTTCGGGGTGCTCGAAGGGGTTCGCCCGACCGTGTTCTGCGGCGTGCCGACCCTTTACGCCGCGATGCTGGCGTCGATGTCGGCCGAACGGCCGGCCGGCTGCGAGAAGCTGCGCATCTGCGTTTCGGCCGGCGAGGCACTGCCGGAGGAAGTCGGCAGCCGCTGGAAGGCGCGCACCGGCGTCGACATCCTGGACGGTGTCGGCTCCACCGAGATGCTGCACATCTTCCTGTCCAACGCCGAGGGCGACATCTGCTACGGCACCTCGGGCCGCGCGGTGCCCGGCTACCAGCTCCGCCTGGTCGACGAGAGCGGCCACGACGTCGAGGTCGGCGGCATCGGCGAACTGCTCGTCCACGGTCCGTCGGCGGCCGAAGGCTACTGGAACCAGCGCGACAAGACGCGCTCCACCTTCGAGGGCTACTGGACCCGCACCGGCGACAAGTACGAGCTGCGCGCCGACGGCCGTCTCGTCTACTGCGGCCGCACCGACGACATGTTCAAGGTGAGCGGCATCTGGGTGTCGCCGTTCGAGATCGAGCAGGCGCTGGTCTCCCATCCGGACGTGCTGGAGGCGGCGGTCGTGCCGGCCGACGACGAGACCGGCCTGGAGAAGCCGCGCGCCTTCGTGGTGCTGAAGTCCGGCGCGGCAGACGAGGCGATGGCGACGGTGCTGCGCGAGCACGTCAAGGAGCGCGTCGGCAAGTGGAAGTATCCGCGCTGGATCGACTTCGTCGACGAACTGCCGAAGACCGCGACCGGCAAGATCCAGCGCTTCAAGCTGCGTCAGCCTGTGGGAGGGTGAGGATGATCTGGACCGTTGGAGAACCCGTCCGGCTCGACATCGAGGGTGTCGGCCTCGAGGGCCGTTGCTTCGGACCGTCGCCCGCCGAGCGCCCCACCATCGTGCTGCTGCACGAGGGGCTCGGCTGCGTCGCGCTCTGGCGCGACTTTCCCGAAAGGCTCGCCGCGGCGACCGGCCACGGCGTCTTCGTCTATTCGCGCCAGGGCTACGGCCAGTCCGATCCGGTCCCGCTGCCGCGCCCGCTGGACTACATGACCCGCGAGGCCGTCGAGGTGCTGCCGAAGGTGCTGGAGGCCATCGGCTTCCGCTCGGGCGTGCTCCTCGGACATTCCGACGGTGCCTCGATCGCCGCGCTCTATCCGGGCAACGTCCAGGACCACCGCATCCGCGGCCTGATCCTGATCGCGCCGCACTTCTTCACCGAGCCGGAAGGCCTCGCCTCCATCGCCAAGGCGAAGGAGGTCTTCGACGGCGGCGACCTGCGCGCCCGGCTCGCCCGGTACCACGCCGACGTCGACGGCGCCTTCCGCGGCTGGAACGACGCCTGGCTCGATCCGGCGTTCCGCGCCTGGAACATCGCCTACACGATCGACTACATCCGCGTCCCCGTGCTCGCCATCCAGGGCGCCGACGACCAGTACGGCACGCTCGCCCAGATCGATGCGCTGGAAGAGGGGCTCTACTCGCCCCTCGACCGGGTGATCGTGGAGGGCGCCGGCCATGCGCCCTTCCTGGAAAAGCCTGAGCAGACGCTCGCCGAAATCACCGAATACATTGTGCGGCTCGATCGCATCGAGGCCGCGCGCGTGGAGGTCGCATGAAACTCGAAAGTTACGTCGCCGGCGGCTGGGTCGCGGGCACCGGCGAGGGTCGGCCCTTCATCGATCCGACCACCGGCGAAGAGCTGGGCCGGGTCGATGCGACCGGCATCGACGGCACGGCGGCGCTGGCATTTGCCCGCGACACCGGCGGTCCGGCGCTGGCGGCCCTGTCGTTCGCCGAGCGCGGCGCCCTCCTGAAGGCGGTCGCAGACGTTTTGACCGCCAACCGCGAGGCCTATGGAGAAATCGCCCGGAAGAACTCCGGCAACACCGTCCGCGACGCGGCCATCGACATCGACGGCGGCATCGGCACGCTGAAGTACTACGCCCGTCTTGCCCGGTCGCTGGGCGATGCGAAGACGCTGGTCGAGCCCGGCCAGGACAGTCTGTCCAAGGACGGCAACTTCGCGGCCCGCCACATCTGGACCACTCGGCCTGGCGCGGCCCTGCAGATCAATGCCTACAATTTCCCGTCCTGGGGTATGTGGGAGAAGGTGGCGGTCGCGCTGCTGGCGGGTGTCCCGAGCGTCGCCAAGCCGGCGTCGGCGACGGCCTGGCTCTCGCACCAGATGGTCGCCGACGTGATTGCGGCGAAGGTGCTGCCGGACGGCGCCCTGTCGCTCGTCTGCGGCGGCGGCAAGGATCTCGTCCGGGCGCTGACGGCCATGGATTCGCTGGCCTTCACCGGGTCGGCCGACACCGGCGCCATGCTGCGCGGCGATCCGGCCGTGCTGGCGGCGGCGCCGCGCGTCAACATCGAGGCCGACAGCATCAACGCCACGATCCTCGGCCCGGACGCGGCGCCGGGCAGCGCGGTGTTCGATCTGGCCGTCCGCGAGGTGGTCTCCGCCCTCAGCGTGAAGGCCGGCCAGCTCTGCACCAACATCCGCCGGGTGCTGGTGCCGGCGGAACACGCCGATGCGTTCGCCGAGGCCGTCTCCGCCAAGGTCTCCGGCTTCGCCGTCGGCGACCCGGCCGATGAGGCGGTGCGGGTCGGACCGCTGGTCGATCTCGATCAGCGCAAGACCGCGCTCGAAGGCATCGCGCGCCTGACCCGGGAAGCGACGGTGGTGTGCGGCGGCGGGATCCCGAAGGAGGTCGTCGGTGCCGATCCGCAGGCGGGCGCCTTCCTCGCGCCGACGCTGCTCTCCTGCGCCGATCCGGCGTCCGGGCAGGCCGTACACGAGATCGAGGTGTTCGGGCCGTGCGCAACGGTCATGCCGTACGCCAGTGTCGATGATGCCATCGCGCTCGCGGCGCGGGGCGGCGGGTCGCTCGCCCTCAGCCTGTTCTCCAACGATGCCGACGCCAAGCGCGCCGCGGTGCTCGGCGTGGCGCCGTTCCACGGCCGCGTGATGGTCGTCGACGAGGAGGTCGGTCGCGATCACACCGGCCATGCGATCGTCATGCCCATGTGCGTCCACGGCGGTCCCGGCCGGGCCGGTGGAGGCGAGGAGCTGGGTGGGCTGCGCGGCCTGCGCATGCACATGCAGCGCACGGCCGTCCAGGGCTCGCCGTCGCTGCTGGATGCGCTCTCGGGTGGTGCTGTCGAGGCGGCGCTGTGAGTCGGGCGGCGGCCATGCCCGACGTCGAGGCCTGGCCGCTGCCGGACGAACCCTACGTGCCGGGCCGCACGCCGCGGCCCGAGACCGGTCCGGTGTTCGCGATTTCGGGGGCGGCCCCGGAGGCCACCGACCCCGACCTCTGGTTCCAGCACGAGGCATGGCTTTCCGGCTTCCGCCTCTACCGCCACGGCTATTTCTGGGAGACCCACGAGGTGTGGGAGCCGGTCTGGATCGGCGCGCGACCCAACAGCGCCGAGCGCGCCATGGTGCAGGGGCTCATCCAGGTGGCGAATGCCTGCCTGAAGCTTCGGATGGACCGGCACCGCGCCGCCGTCCGGCTGGTGGTCATCGCCGCCAACTGTCTCGATGAAGCCGCCATCGGCGGTGACGCGAGCCGTATGGGCCTCGATCTCGCGGCGGCGAGGGCCGCGACGGCAGGCTTTCTGTCGCGGCTCGCCTCGGTGCCGGGCGCAGAGGCCCTGGATGGCCGGCCGCCCTATGACCAGATGATCGACTATCGCGGCGAAAATATGCACTATAATGCATAAATCTCGGAGATCTGCATGCGTTCCCGCGGGATCTCTGGCGATTTGATGCGAATTTTCGCCCGATTTCACCGCGCTTTAGAATTGAACTGATTCCGATCGTGCACTATATTGCTAACAACCAATCCTCAGGGAGGCCTGCGTGACCAAGCGCATCGATTTCCAGACCGACCCGTCCAAGTACCGCCACTGGCGGGTGTCCTGCGAAGGCGAGGTCGCCCATCTCACGATGGACGTCGATCCGTCCGGCGGCCTCTTCGACGGCTACGAGCTGAAGCTCAACTCCTACGATCTCGGCGTCGACATCGAGCTGGCCGACGCCGTCCAGCGGCTGCGCTTCGAGCATCCCGAGGTGAAGGTCGTGGTGATGCAGTCCGGCAAGGACCGCGTCTTCTGCGCCGGTGCCAACATCCGCATGCTCGCCAGCGCCGCCCATGCCCATAAGGTGAACTTCTGCAAGTTCACCAACGAGACCCGCAACACCTTCGAGGCGGCGGGCGCGGAATCCGGCCAGTACTACATCTGCGCCATCAAGGGCGCCTGCGCCGGTGGCGGCTATGAGCTGGCGCTCGCCTGCGACCACATCATCCTGGCCGACGACGGCAACTCCAATGTCGCGCTGCCCGAGGTTCCGCTTCTGGCGGTGCTGCCGGGCACCGGCGGGCTCACCCGCGTCACCGACAAGCGAAAGGTCCGTCGCGATCTCGCGGACGTTTTCTGCGCGATGGAAGAGGGCGTGCGCGGCAAGAAGGCGCTCGACTGGCGCCTCGTCGACGACTCCGTGCCGAACTCCAAGTACGACGAGACCATCGCGACCCGCGTGTCGGAATACGCCGCGAAGTCGTCGCGTCCCTCCGACGCCAAGGGCGTCGAGCTGACGCCGATCAGCCGGACCTTCAACGACGACGGCGGTGTCACCTATTCGACCGTCGAGCTGGAAGTCGACCGCGAGAAGCGGGTCGCCTACCTCACCATAAATGGGCCGACCGATGCGGCCCCCGCCAGCGTCGAGCAGCTCCATGACGAGGGCGCGGCGACCTGGATGCTGCGCGCCGCCCGCGAGCTCGACGACGCGATCCTGCACATCCGCCTCAACGAGCTGGAACTCGGGGTGCTGGTGTTCCGCAGCCAGGGCGACCCGGAAAAGGTGGCAGCCCACGAGGCCTTCCTTCTCGACAACCGGTCCGACTGGTTCGCCAACGAGATCCTGCTCTACTGGAAGCGCATCCTGAAGCGCGTCGACATGACCTCGCGCTCGCTGGTCGCGCTGGTCGAGCCGGGCTCCTGCTTCACCGGCGTGCTGGCCGAGCTGCTGTTCGCGGTCGACCGGTCGTACATGGCCGAGGGCGATTTCGAAGGCGACAACCGCCACGTCGCGTCCATCACGCTCACCGAGGCGAACTTCGGGCCGTTCCCGATGGCCAACGATCTCACCCGTCTGCAGACGCGCTTCCTCGGCGCGCCCGAGCGGGTCGATGGGGCCAAGGAACGGGTCGGCGAGACGCTCGAGGCGTTCGACGCCAACGAGCTCGGCCTGGTGACCTTCGCCTTCGACGACATCGACTGGGAAGACGAGGTCCGCATCTTCCTGGAGGAGCGGGCGAGCTTCTCCCCGGACGCGCTGACCGGCATGGAGGCGAACCTCCGCTTCCCCGGTCCGGAAACCATGGAAACCCGCATCTTCGGCCGCCTCACCGCCTGGCAGAACTGGATCTTCCAGCGCCCCAACGCGGTTGGCGAAGACGGCGCGCTCCGCCGCTACGGCAGCGGCGTGCGCGGAGATTACGACCTGCGCCGCGTCTAGGGTCTCCGTGCTGGCGCCGCCGGCGGGATCAAGTCACGGTGTTCGTGAAACGTTGGCCGGCGCGCGATCCGGCGGGGCAACCGATCGTCCCCGCGGCCCGCGCCGGCAAGACCATCTCAGGGAGAGAAACATGCTCGATCTCATCAACGTCGCCTACGACACCCAGATCCCGAACAACGTCGGCCTGTCCTCCGACAAGCGCGTGCTGAAGGCGCTGGAGCGCTGGCACCCGGGCTACATCAACTGGTGGAACGACCTGATCCCGCAGAACTTCCAGGAATCGCTGGTCTATCTGCGCACGGCGATCAGCGTCGACCCGAAGGGCTGGGCGAAGTTCGACTACGTGAAGATGCCCGAGTATCGCTGGGGCATCCTGCTGGCGCCCGAGGTCGAGGACCGCACCATCCCGTGCGGCGAGCACGCCGGCCAGCCGGCCTGGCAGGAAGTGCCGGGCGAATACCGCAACATGCTCAAGCGCCTGATCGTCATCCAGGGCGACACCGAGCCGGCTTCCGTGGAGCAGCAGCGCTATCTCGGCATGACCGCCCCGTCGCTCTACGACATGCGCAACCTGTTCCAGGTCAACGTCGAGGAAGGCCGTCACCTGTGGGCGATGGTCTACCTGCTGCACAAGTATTTCGGCGCCGACGGCCGCGAGGAAGCCGACGACCTGCTGCGCCGTCAGTCGGGGTCCGAAGAGAGCCCGCGGATGCTGGGCGCCTTCAACGAGGCGACGCCGGACTGGCTCTCCTTCTTCATGTTCACCTACTTCACCGACCGTGACGGCAAGATGCAGCTGGAAAGCCTGGCGCAGTCCGGCTTCGACCCGCTGTCGCGCACCTGCCGCTTCATGCTGACCGAGGAAGCCCACCACATGTTCGTGGGCGAGACCGGCGTCGGCCGCACCATCCAGCGCACCTGCGAGGCGATGCGCGAGGCCGGCATCGAGGATCCCTACGACATCCAGGCGGTGCGCAATCTCGGCGTGATCGACCTGCCGACCATCCAGAAGAAGCTGAACCTCCACTACACCCTGTCGCTGGACCTGTTCGGCGCCGAGGAGTCCACCAACGCCGCCAACGCCTTCAACGCCGGCATCAAGGGGCGCTACCACGAGGTCAAGCTCGAGGACGACCACCGCCTGCACGACGACACCTATCCGGTGGTGCGCTTCGAGGACGGCAAGGTCTTCACCGTCGACGTGCCGGCGCTGTCGGCCATCAACATGCGCCTGCGCGACGACTACGTGAAGGACGCCTCGGGTGGCGTCGGCCGCTGGAACACGATGATCTCGAAGACCGGCGTCAACTTCCAGATGACGCTGCCGCACCAGGGCTTCCACCGGCAGATCGGCGTGTTCGCCGGCCAGCCGATCACGCCCGAGGGCGAGACCATCTCCCGCGAGGAGTGGGATCGCCGGCGCGACGAGTGGCTGCCGACCACCGCCGACGGCGACTTCATCAAGTCGCTGATGGTGCCGGTCACCGAGCCGGGCAAGTATGCCGGCTGGATCGCCCCGCCCCGCGTCGGCATCGACAACAAGCCGGGCGACTTCGAGTACGTCCAGCTGCACATGGCCTGATCGCCGTCCGGATGCGTACGGTTAGGGTGGGGGGAGCGTTTCCCCCCGCCGCCGTTCGCGCCGGAGACTGACCTGGAGGCCGAGAGACCCATGAACAAGCCCCTCGCCGACACCGCCTCGCTGCAGAAGCCGCTGAAGCAGCACGTCATCGATCCGGAGACGTGCATCCGCTGCTACACCTGCGAGGAGTGCTGCCCGATCGACGCGATCACCCACGACGACAACAACGTCGTGGTCGACGCCTCGATCTGCGACTACTGCATGGCGTGCATCTCGCCGTGCCCGACCGGCGCGATCGACAACTGGCGGGTGGTGCTCGAGCCCTACAGCCTCGACGACCAGTTCTCCTGGGACGAGCTGCCCGAGCAGCAGGAGCTTGAGGCCGGCGACACCGGCTCGACGGCGGTCGAGGCCCTCGACGACGAGATGGAGCGCCTTCTCAACGAGGCGCACGCGGGAGCGGGCGGCAAGTCCAAGCCGCCGGCGTCGGCCTCCAAGCCCAGCGTCAACCTGTTCAATCTCGGCCATCCGACCACGGCGACCGTGCAGGGCAACTTCCGCCTGACCAGCGAGACCGCCGACAGCGACGTCCGCCACATCATCCTCGACTTCGGCGACGTGTCGTTCCCGGTGCTGGAGGGCCAGTCGATCGGCATCCTGCCGCCGGGCACCGACGCCGACGGCAAGCCCTATCTGCCGCGCCTCTATTCCGTCTCCAGCCCGCGCGACGGCGAACGTCCCCAGACCAACAACCTCTCGCTTACCGTCAAGCGCGAGGAGCATGGCGTCTGCTCCAACTACGTCTGCGATCTGAAGAAGGGCGACAAGGTCCAGATCACCGGCCCGTTCGGCGCCACCTTCCTGATGCCCAACGACCCGCAGGCGAACGTGATTATGATCTGCACCGGCACGGGCTCGGCCCCGTTCCGCGCGTTCACCATGCGCCGCCAGCGCACCTCGCCGGATGCCGACGGCCGCATGGTGCTGTTCTTCGGCGCCCGCACCGCCGATGCGCTGCCCTATTTCGGCCCCCTCAAGAAGGTGCCCGACCGGGTGCTGCAGAAGGAGCTGTGCTTTTCGCGCTCGCCCGAGGGCCCGAAGGAATACGTCCAGGACCGGCTGCGCACCGAGCACGCCCGCGTCCTCCAGCTCCTGAAGTCCGACCGCACCCACATCTATGTGTGCGGCCTGAAGGGCATGGAGGAGGGCGTCGACGCGGCGCTGGGCGAGATCGCCAGGGAAGGGGCGTTCGACTGGCCGTCCCTGCGCACCCAGATGCGCGAAGAAGGTCGCTACCACGTTGAGACCTACTGACGTGCGGCCGTCGGCGGACGCGCCGGCCGGCGATGCCGGGTCCGGGTTCGTGCATCCGATCACCGTGCGCTGGGCCGACTGCGACCCGGCCTTCATCGCCTACACCGGGCGCATCCCCAACTTCGCGCTGGAGGCGATCGATGCATGGTGGGCGGCGGTCGTCGGCTACGACTGGTTCCGCCTCAACGCCGATCGCGGCTACTCCACGCCGTTCGTCCACATGTCGCTCGACTTCCTCGCCCCGGTGACGCCGCGCCACGTGCTGGAATGCGTGGTCCGCCCGCTCCGGCTCGGCGAAACCTCCATCCGCTTCGAGGTGGTGGGCTCCCAGGACGGCATGCGCTGCTTCACCGGCGAATTCGTCTGCGTGTTCGTCACCACCGCGGGCTTTTCCAGAACCCCGCCGATTGCCGAAATCCGTGCGGTGATCGAGGCGCACCTGCCCGAAGGAGCGGCTTCCGGCGCAGATTGATGCGCCCGCCCGCGCAGCCTTGTAAAGCCGCGTGCTACCTGCAAAAATCGGTGTGTGGCGCTGCGACGCTGCTTGAGGCGATATGAAATATAATGCATAATCGTCGCCAAGATGAGCTCATCCAGCGCTAGCGAAATCGTCACCTTCAGCGGCCGGGTCTCGAGTGCGGAAAGCGCCGCGCTCGACGACAACACCGCGTTCCTGGAAATGGTCGGCGAGCGCGTGCGCAGCGGCCGCGCGCGGCGTGGCATGTCGCGCAAGGCACTCTCGGAAGCCTCCGACGTGTCCCAGCGCTACCTCGCCCAGCTGGAGAGCGGCTCCGGCAACATCTCCATCGCACTCTTGCGCCGCATCGCCGAGGCGCTCGACTTCCGCATCGAGTGGCTGGTCGGCGAGGACGATCCGTTCGTCTCCGACATCCCGGCGATGGCGGCGCTCTACCGCACCGCGACGCGCGAGCAGCGCCGCCGGGTGCTGGAAGTCCTCGACCCCGAACACCCCGATCTGCGCCGCGCCTCGCGCATCGCGCTGATCGGCCTGCGCGGCGCTGGCAAGTCGACGATCGGCCGGCTCACCGCGGGCGCCGTCGGCATGCCGTTCCTGGAACTCAACGAGGAGATCGAGCAGGCGAGCGGCATGCCGGTCAACGACGTGATCGCGCTCTACGGCCAGGAGGGCTACCGCCGCCTCGAACAGCAGTCGGTCGAGCGCGTCGCTGCCACCCACGACGCCATCGTGCTGGCGGTGGCCGGCGGCATCGTGTCGGAGCCCGACACCTTCACCTACCTGCTGCGCCACTTCCACACGATCTGGCTGAAGGCCCAGCCCGAGGAGCACATGACCCGCGTGCGCGCCCAGGGCGACGAGCGGCCGATGGCCGGCAGTCCGGCGGCGATGGACGAACTGCGCAGCATCCTCACCAGCCGCGAGGCGCTCTATGCGCGCGCCGAGGCGGTGGTGGATACCTCCGGCAAGACCATCGAGGAAAGCCTCGCCGACGTGCTGGAGACCATCAAGACCCACGGCCTGCTCGATGGCGGCGGCGGCGACGGCACCCGCTACGTCTCCCTGTGGGACCGGGTCGAGGCGGACTGAGGCGCTCGGGTCCCCAGTTGGGCCGGGAATGCTTTACCGGTCGCCGACGCGGATGACCACGGCGGTGGAGCTGTCGCCGGCCGCGCAGCCCTGGAACAGGCCGTAGCCGCCGCCCTTGATCACCAGTTCCTCGATCAGTTCGATGATGGCGCGCACCCCGGTCGGGCCCTGGGGGTGCCCCCAGATCAGCGACGAGCCGTAGTTGTTCATCGCCCGCCAGTCGATGCCGAAGGCGCGCGCGAAGGCGATGTCGTTCACCGCGAACGGGTTGTGCGACTTGATGGCCGTCATGTCGTCGATGGTGCGGCCGGCCCGCTCCAGCGCCAGTTTCGAGGCGGGGATGGGGGCGGCCGGCATGTGCGCCTTCTCCACCCGCGCCAGCCCGAAGGAGACGAGTTCGATCTCGATCGATGGATCGCGCGACAGCTCGGCCGCGCGGCCCGGATCGGCGACGACGATGGCGCCGGCGACGCCGTCGGCCGGATGGGTCTGCCCGCCGTAGGTGACGGTGCCGCCGGGGACGACCGGCTTCAGCTTCGCCAACCCCTCGGCGGTGGAGCGGACGATGCCGCTGTCGCCGGTCATCGTCGCCTGCACCTTGCGGAAGCGCGCGTCCGGCACCTCGAACGGCAGCGTCATGAACCGCTTCAGGAACGCCGCACCATCGGCCAGCGCGTCGTCGTACTGGGCGAGCCGGTGCAGCACCACCTCGTGCTGCACCTCCGTGGTGATGCCGTCGCGCGCCGCGACGTTCTCCGCGGTGGTGACCATGGCGCACTTCGCCCACGGGTCGTTGGAGAAGCTGTCCAGCACCCAGTTCTCGCTGTCGCCCGTGCCGCCCGGCGCATGGGGCGCGGGATAGTAGAGGTGCGCGCCGTTGGAGCAGCGGTCGCCGGAGACGATCAGACACGTGGAGGCCGCGCCAATGGCGATCTCGCCGGCGGCGGCTCCGAACAGCCGCGCTCCCGTCGCGCACGCCTGGTTGATGGTCGGGCCGGTCAGCGCCTCGGCGCCGATCATGCCGGCGAACCAGGGCACGCCGTAGAAGCTCGACTTCTGCGGCACGGTCAGCCCGTAGGCGGCGTAATCGAACACCTCGGGGCTGATGTCCCGCTCGGCGAGCGCCGCCTTCGTCACGTGGGCGGCGAACTCGATCGCATGCAGATGGGCCAGCTCGCCGCCCCAGCGGGCGAACGGCGTCGCGAAGGTGCCGCCATAGGGGATGTAGGCCTTCATGGGGTCCTCTCGGAGTGGTCCAGGGGAGCAGGCACGCGCGGCGTCAGCCGGCGCCGCCGAGATAGATTTCGGAGACTTTCGGATTGGCGGCGATCTCGCGGGCCGGGCCGGACAGCGTGATGGTGCCGAGCTCCATCACATAGGCGGTGTCGGCCACCGCAAGAGCGGCGCGGGCGTTCTGCTCGACGAGCAGGATCGACACGCCGGTGTCGCGCAGCCGGCTGACGGTCTGCAGGATATCGCGCACGATCAGGGGCGCCAGCCCGAGGCTCGGCTCGTCGAGCATCAGCAGCCGCGGGTGGGCCATCAACGCGCGGCCCATGGCCAGCATCTGCCGTTCGCCGCCGGACAGGGTGCCGGCCTCTTGGCGGCGGCGTTCCTTCAGGCGCGGGAACAGGGTGAACACCTCCTCCAGCCGGGTCGGGATCTCGGCGCGACCGCGCCGGAATGCGCCAAGCTCGAGATTCTCGCCGACGGTCATGGTGGAGAACAGGTCGCGCTGTTCGGGCACCAGGGTGATGCCGAGTCCGACCCTGTCCTCGGCCGGCACGTAGGCGAGGTCGGCGCCGTCGAAGGCGACGCGCCCGCTCGACGGCAGCAGCCCCATGATGGCGGCGAGCAGCGTCGTCTTGCCGGCGCCGTTGGCGCCGATCACCGTGGCGATCGTGCCGGGTTCGAGCGACAGGGAGACCCCCTGGACGGCCTCCACCTGGCCATAGGCGACGCGAAGGTCGGTGACGTCGAGAAGCGCGCTCACAGGTCCGCTCCCAGATAGGCTTCGATGACGGCCGGGTTCTTGCGCACCTCGGCCGGCGGTCCCTCGGCGATCTTCGATCCGAAGTCGAGGACGACGATGTGGTTGGTGAGCCGCATCACGAAGTCCATGTCGTGCTCGACCAGCAGCACGCTCATGCCGTCGTCGCGCAGGTCCTCGATCAGCTTCGCCAGCGCCTGCTTCTCGCTGTGGCGCAGGCCGGCGGCCGGTTCGTCGAGCAGCAGCAGTACCGGATCGAGGCAGAGGGCGCGGGCGATCTCGGCCAGCCGCTGTTCGCCCAGCGACAGGGCGCCGGCCTCGATGTGCATCCGGTCGGCCAGGCCGACGCGTTTCAGCTGCCGCGCTGCCTCGGCGAAGATGCGCCGTTCTTCCGATCGGTCGAGGGCGAGCATGCCGGTGAAGAAGCCGGAGCGCGTGCGCAGGTGCGTGCCGATCGCGACATTGTCGAGGACGGTCATCGTCTGCGACAGCTTCACGTGCTGGAAGGTGCGGGCGATGCGGCGCTTGGCGATGCGCGCCGGCGCCAGCCCGGTGATGGTCTTCGAGCGGAACACGATCTCGCCGGCGGTCAGCTTCGTCACTCCGGTGACCAGGTTGAAGGTGGTGCTCTTGCCGGCGCCGTTCGGGCCGATCAGGCCGACGATCTCGCCAGGCCTGACCCCGAACGACACGTCGTTGACGGCGACCAGTCCGCCGAAGGTCTTGCGCGCGTCGCGTACCTCCAGGAGCGGGTCCTCCCTTTGGCTCTCGTCGCGGGGGAGGGGCGGGGCGTCGGCGATCTCGCGGGGACTGCCCTTCGGGAACAGGCCGGCGATCAGCGGCCAGAAACCGGTGCGCGCGCCCTGCAGCAGGGCCACCAGCAGGATGCCGAAGACGATGCCCTCGTAGTTGCCGCCCTGGCCGAAGATGAGCGGCAGCCAGTCCTGCAGCAGGTCCTTCAGGATCGTCACGATGCCGGCGCCCAGCACCGCACCGTAGACGTAGCCGGCCCCGCCGACGACCGCCATCAGCAGATACTCGATGCCGACGTTGAGCCCGAACGCGCCGGGCGTCACGGCGCGCTGGAAATGGGCGTAGAGCCATCCCGCGACGCCAGCCAGCACGGCGGCGTAGACGAACACGGCAAGCTTCGCCGTCCAGATGTTGATGCCGACGGATTCCGCGGCGGCAGCACCGCTCCGCAGCGCGCGGATGGCGCGCCCGACGCGGGAATCGAGGAGGTTGAGCGTCAGGCCGATCGCCGCCAGCACGATCACCCAGACCACCGGATAGAAGGCGCGGCCGGAGAGCAGCTCGGTGCCGAAGAAGTTCAGCGGCGGAACGCCCTGGATGCCGTCATAGGCGCCGATGATCTTCAGGTTGCCGAACAGGTAGTAGAAGCTGATGCCCCAGGCGATGGTGCCCAGCGGCAGGAAGTGGCCCGACAGCCGGACGGTGACCAGGCCGATGATCAGCGCGGCGAACGCCGTCACCGCGACCGAGGCGAACAGCGCCATCCAGGGCGACCAGCCGTAGCTCGTGGTGAGCAGCGCCGTGGCGTAGGCGCCGAAGCCGACGAACGCGGCCTGGCCGAAGGAGGTCATGCCGCCGACGCCGGTCAGAAGCACGAGGCCGAGCGACACCAGGCTCGCCACGCCGACGAAGTCGAGCAGCGTCACCCAGTAGTCGGGCACGCCCGGCACCAGCGGTATCGACAGCATCACGACGGCGAAGACGGCAAAGCCGATCCATTTGCGCGACATGGGCCTACTCCTCTTCCTCGTCGTGCGGCGGCATGAAGAAGGACCGCCACAGCAGGAAGGGAAGGATCGACATGAACACGATCACCTCCTTGAAGGCGCTCGCCCAGAAGGAGGAGAAGGATTCCACGATGCCCAGCAGGAAAGCGGCGCCCACGGCCGGCACGTAGGCCGACAGCCCGCCGATGATCGCTGCGACGAAGCCTTTCAGGCCGATCAGGAAGCCGGAGTCGTAGTAGAGCGTCGTCAGCGGCGCGATCAGGATCGCCGACACGATGCCGATGGCCGCCGCCATGGCGAAGGCGATCTTTCCCGACATCTCGGTGGAAATGCCGACGATGCGGGCGCCGCGCTGGTTGATGGCGGAGGCCCGGAGCGCCTTGCCGATGAGCGTGCGGCCGAAGAAAACCGACAAGAGGGCCAGCAGCAGGAAGGTCGCGGCGAGTACGAGAAGGCTCTGGGCGGACACGAACAGCGGCCCGATCTGGAAGTTGGCGTCGATCAGGGGCGCGGTGCGGTAGCCTTCCGCCCCGAAAAACACCAGCCCCATGCCGGTCAGCGCCAGATGCGCGCCGACCGAAGCGATCAGCAGCACCAGCACCGAGGCCCGCGCCAGCGGCTGGAAGGCGATCCGGTAGAGGAACGGCCCCATGGGCACGACGAGCAGGATGCTCAGGAGGATACTGACCAGCGGCCCGAGTTTCAGCGGCGCGAGCACGACGACGGCTCCCGCGATGATGCCCGCCGGCACGATGGTGCGCAGCAGGATGCCGCCGATCCGCCGCAGCCGCAGGTCCCGCCGCGCGGCGAACAGGTCCATCGCCATGGCGCCCACCGCCAGCGCCACCAGCATCGCGGCGGAGCCGGGCACCCGGCCCATCTCCAGCGCGGCGAGCGACAGGCCGCCGTAGGTGACGAAGTCGCCCTGGGGAACCAGGATGACCCGGGTGACGGCGAAGACGAGGACCATGGCGACCGCGAGCAGCGCGTAGATCGCACCGTTGGTGAGGCCGTCCTGGATCAGGAAGAGGGCGATTGTACCGTCCAAGGGAGGATGCCGCTCGGTTTGCAGGAGAGGGGATCAGCCGTCGCGCGGGGCGCGGCGGCGATCGGTGGGCTTGGGTCGGTTCGGGGCCTGACGGTCGGTCATGGTCATGGGGGCCGGTGGAGGGGCGGGGCTACAGCGGAATGTAGCCCTCCGGGTCGTCGCCGTAGAGCGCGTCGACGTCGGACGCGCGCCGGGCAAGGACGGCGCGCTGGTTGATGTAGCCCTTGTCGGTGATCTCGCCGGCGTCGACCATCGGCGGATGATCGAGCAGGCGGGCCCGTGTCGCATAGCGCGAGCTGCCGCCGCCTTCGCTCTTCAGCTTCGCGAGACCGGCGCGCACATGGGCGCGCAAGGCAGCGTGGGCGAGAACCTCGGCCAGCGGCGCATCGTCGTCGAGGCCGGCGAGACGGCGGCAGGCGGCGACGTTCGGGAAGATCAGCAGTCCGGCGGCGTTGCGGTCATGCCCGGCGACGACGATGTCCTGGGCGATCGGATCCATCGCGGCGATCGCCCGGATGCGCAGGTCGCCGACGGAGACCCAGGTGCCGGACGACAGCTTGAAGTCCTCGGTGATGCGCCCGTCGAAGAACAGGCCGGCGCCGGCTTGCTCCGGGTCGGCGAACGTCACCGCGTCGCCGGTCAGGTAGAAGTCTTCCTCGTCGAACGCCTTGCGGGTGAGATCGGCCTGCTTCCAGTAGCCGGGGGTGATGTTCGGTCCCCGCACCCGGATCTCCAGCTTGCCGGCGTTGGGAACGAGCTTGATCTCGGTGCCGGGCACCGGAATGCCGATGTTGCCGGAGCGCGAAGCCTGGAAGTGGCAGTCGGTGGCCATCGGCGCCGTCTCGGTGGTCCCCCAGGAACCGACCATCGGGGTCACCGCGCCGGTGGTCTCGAGCGACAGGGCCTCGAGCGCTTGCCAGACGTTCTGCGGAAGGGCAGCGCCGGCATAGAAGATCAGCTTCACCGTCTCGAAGAACGTGGTGCGCAGGGTGTCGTCCGCGCGCATCGCCTCGGCCAGCATGTCGAAGCCGCGCGGCACGTTGAAGCACAGCGTCGGCCGGACGTCCTTGATGTTGGCGATGGTCACGTCGATGCCGCCCGGGGCCGGCTTGCCGCGGTCGATGTAGAGGGAGCCGCCGTTGCGCAGCACCATGTTGAAGTTGTGGTTGGCGCCGAAGGTGTGGCTCCACGGCAGCCAGTCGACGATGACCGGCGGCTCGTGCTCCAGGAACGGCCAGGTCAGCGCCTTGGCCTCCTGGTTGCTGGTGAGCATGCGCTGGGTGGTGATCACCGCCTTGGGCGTTCCCGTCGAGCCGGAGGTGAACAGGAAGCGCGCGATGGTGTCTGGACCGACCGCCACGTTGGCGCGGCCGACGGCGTCCTCGTCGATCTCTTCCAGCAGCGCGTCGAACGCAACGACGTCGCCGCCGTGGCCGGCGCTGGCCGCGACCGTCGCGTCGGTCAGCTCCGACAGGGCCCCGAGGGCGGGGCCGTAGGTGGCGGCGTCGGAGACGTAGATGACGCCCGGCTGCAGCAGCGCCACCATGTCCTTCAGCTTCTGATGGTCCTGGGACATCAGCGAATAGGCGGTGGAGATGGTGGCGACCGGCACGCCGATCTCCATGGCGGCCAGCGCCAGGACGGCATGGTCGATGCCGTTCTCGCTGAGGATCGCCACCGGCCGCTCGGGCGATAGGCCCTGGCCCAGCAGGAAGGTCGCGGCGCGCAGCGTCCGGGCCCGCATCTCGGCATAGCTGACGGTCCGCCAGGGGTCGGCCGAGGTGGCCCGTTCGGCCAGGAAGACGCGCTCCGGATCGCGAGCGGCCCAGCTTTCCAGCCAGACGCCGACGGCGCGCGGCGGCCTCGGGAGGGACACCGGCGAGCGCAGGACCATCGTCCCATCGCTGCGGCGTTCGACATCGACGAGCGGCTCGGCGAACATCGCCGGCTGCGCCTTGAGATCAGCCTGATGTGCGGTCATGTCCGGGCCCCGGAAATGATCCGGCTGCCGCGCGGGGGCTCGATCGACCCCACTCCGGCAACCGGTTCGTTCAACGCGTAGGTTCAGGGCAACCCCAGTGCGGGTCGGATGCGATCCGGCGAAAAGGTGGGGTTGCCGCCCTCTGGAACTCAGGCCAGGGGGAGGTCCGCCGGATGATCCCACCCGGCGGACTTGACTCCCTACTGACCCAGATACTTCCAGTTGCCGTCCTCGACGATGACCAGCACGCGGCTGCGCTCGTCGTGGCCGTAGTGCTGGTCGTCGGTCGTGTTGAACACGCCATGGACGCCGACCACCTCGTGCAGGTTGGCGAGCCCGTCGCGCAGCGCGGCGCGGAACTCGGGCGTGCCCGGCTTGGCGCCGGTGGCCAGCGCCTGCTCGACGGCGGCGGAGAGCACCTGGCCGGCGTCGAACATGTGGCCGCCGAAGGACGACAGCGAGCCGGCGCCGTTCGCCGCTTCGTATTCCTCGGTGTAGGTCACGCCGAGCTTCTTCGACGGGTGGGAGTCCGGCAGCTGCGCGGCCACGACCACCGGTCCGACCGGCAGGATGGTGCCCTCGGCCGACGGCCCGGCGACGCGCAGGTAGTCCTTACTGGCCGCGCCGTGGGTCTGGTAGATCTGGCCCTTGTAGCCGCGCTCGGCGAAGGTCAGGTTCGGCAGGGCCGCCGGGGTGCCCGACGCCACGACGAGGATCGCGTCCGGGTTGGCGGAGACGAGCTTCAGCACCTGGCCGGTGACGCTGGTGTCGGTGCGGGCGAAGCGCTCCACCGGGCCGAGCTTGATGTCGGTGCCTTCCAGCTGGGCCTGCATGGCGTTCAGGAACTGCTCGCCGAAGGCGTCGGCATAGCCGAGGAAGCCGAGCGTCTTGACGCCCTTTTCCTTCATGTTCGCGACCAGTGCACTTGCCATCTGGGCGTTCGGCTGCGGCATCGGGAAGGCCCAGTGGCCGCCGTCGCCTTCAAGCTTGACCGGCGAAAGCGGGATCACCGGGGTCTTGGTCTCGGCCGCGATGCCGGCGAGCGCCATGGAGGCGGGCGTCGCCGAGGAGCCGATGATCACGTCGGCGTCTTCTTCCTCGATGCACTTGCGGACGTTCTTGACCGCAGCCGTCGGATCGGTGGCATCGTCGAAGACGACGTAGTTGACGCTTTCGCCGGACATTTCCTTCGGCAGCAGCGCGACGGTGTTGTTCTCGGGCACGCCGAGGGAGGCGGCCGGTCCGGTGGCGGACACGGTCACGCAGACGTTGATCTCGGCGGCGGCCGGGACGGTGAAGGCAAGGGCGGCGAGCCCTGCGACTGCAAAGCGAAGATACATGTATCTCTCCCCGTGACGGCGATCGCTCGGGCTTGGCCGCGGATCGCGCTTGTCGATGCCGCTCGTCCGTCATCGGCGGCCACCGGGCTGGTGGACGCTGCGGAGAGCGTTTCTCTTCTTGAAGTTTGAACGTCTACAACAAGCTGTCCTTTGTCAATACGGCGGCGTATGGTAATCGTCGTGCTCGTCGATTGTTCAGGATCCGCCGATGGCGCCGCCCCCCGCCACTGACAGAGTTTCCGCCGATGCCGACGGCGGCAGCGCCCGCCTGGGCGCCGGCGACTGGGTCGCCACGGGCCTGCGCATCCTGGCGAACGGCAACGTCGACGACGTCCGCGTCGAGGTCATCGCGCGTGAGCTCAACGTCACCAAGGGGAGCTTCTACTGGCACTTCAAGAACCGCCAGGACCTTCTGGAGCGCATCCTCGACCACTGGACCGACTGGGCGACCGTGCAGATCACCCGCTGGGCCCGCTCGGAGGGCCAGACGGCCCGCGACCGGCTGGTCTGGCTGTTGTCGCTGCCGGCCCGGTCCCGTCCCGACAAGCACGGCGCCGACATCGAACTCGCCATCCGCAACTGGGCCCGCCAGGATGCGCTGGCCGCCGAGACGGTGAAGACCGTCGACGCCCTGCGGGCCGGCTTCTTCCGCGAACTCCTCTCCGAGCTCGACCTCGACGAGGACAAGCGCGCCGAGCGCGTCGCGATCGCCCAGTCGTTCATGCTCGGCGAGGCGCTACTCAAGACCGGCCAGGACCGCGAGGCGCGGCTCGCCAACGCCCGTGCCTGCGCGGATCTCCTGACCTCCCGCTGAGCGTTGCCCCGCCCTCAGGACGCGTTGGAGCTCAGGCGCCCCCATCGAGGGTTGCGCCAAGCGGGCAGCTTAGGCGGATTTGCCCATCTTATGTGCATAGCTGCGCCCTGATATGCTTCGAAAGTGATCACTCGGCGTCCGTCGCGGGCGCCGTCTTCATTCCGAGGCGCACCCATGACCACCATCGCGGCCGATCGGTCCGCCAGCGGGCTCGACTCCCCCTATGCGTGGACGCGGCTCATCGTCTCCGCCCTGATCACCACGATCGGTGGGGTGGGCTTCTGGTCGGTCGTCGTCGTGCTGCCGACGGTGGAGACGGCGTTCGGCGCCAGCCGGGGCGGCGCCTCGCTCCCCTACCTGGCGCTGATGACCGGCTTCGCGGTCGGCGGCATCGTCATGGGCCGCATCGCCGACCGCTACGGCGTCGTATGGACGCTGGCGTTCGGGTCGGTGTCGCTGCTGGTGGGCTACACGCTCGGCGGCCTGTCGACGAGCCTGTGGCAGTTCATCGCCGTGCATGGCCTGTTCATCGGCGGCATGGGCAGCTCCGCGGTCTATGGGCCGATGATCGCCGAGGTGTCGCGCTGGTTCGTCCGCCGACGCGGCATCGCCGTCTCGATTGCCGCGTGCGGTACCTATTTCGCCGGCGCGCTGTGGCCGCCGGTCATCCAGTACTGCGTCGACGGCTGGGGCTGGCGGGCGACCTATGTCGGCATCGGCGTGGTCTGTTGCGCGACCATCCTGCCGCTGTCGCTGTTCATGCGGCGCCAGGCCCCGGATCCGCCGGCCGCGCAGCCGCGTGCCGTGCGCCGGGCCAATGCGCTGCCGACCGACGTCGACCTGCCGCCGCGCGTCATCCAGGGCATGCTGGTGGTGGCGGGGCTCTCGTGCTGCATCGCGATGGCCATGCCCCAGGTCCACATCGTCGCGCTGTGCACCCAGCTGGGTTACGGCGCCCAGGCCGGCGTGCAGATGCTGTCGCTGATGCTGGCCACCGGGATCGTGAGCCGGCTCGTCTTCGGCGTGGTCGCCGACCGCATCGGTCCTTTGCCGACCCTGCTGATCAGCTCCGTCGCGCAATCGCTGTCGCTGTTCCTGTTCCTGCCCTTCGACGGACTGGCGCCGCTCTATCTCGTGTCGGCGCTGTTCGGGCTCGCCCAGGGCGGACTGGTGCCCACCTACGCGCTCATCGTCCGCGCCTTCTTCCCGGCGAAGGAGGCGGCGGCGCGCATCGGCATCGTGCTGTCGGCGACGCTCGCCGGGATGGCGCTGGGCGGTTGGATGTCGGGCGAGATCTTCGACATGTTCTATTCCTACGGCCCCGCCTTCATGAACGGGATCGCCTGGAACCTGGTCAACATGTCGATCGCCGCCTTCCTGCTGGTCCGGCTGGGCAGCGGCAAGCTGGCGCCGGCCTGACGCCGGTCTCGCTCAGCCGACCGGAAGCGGCCTCACAGTCCGAGGCGCTCCGCGTGCCAGTCGAGGTGGTCCTCGATGAAGGTCGAGATGAAATAGTAGGAGTGGTCGTAGCCTTCCTGCCGCCGGAGCGTCAGCGGGATCTCCGCCTTCGCGCAAGCCGCCTCCAGAAGCTCCGGCTTCAGCTGGCTCTCCAGGAAGCCGTCGGCAAGCCCCTGGTCGACGAGGATGTCGCCGACCCGGTGTCCGTCCTCGATCAGGGCGCAGGCGTCGTAGCGGCGCCAGAGGTCGCGGTCGTCGCCCAGATAGCCCGGCAGCGCCTTGTTGCCCCACGGGCAGTTGATCGGCGAAGCGATCGGCGCGAACGCCGAGACGGCCTTGAAGCGAGCCGGATTGCGCAGCGCGATCGTCAGCGCGCCGTGGCCGCCCATCGAGTGGCCCATGATCCCCTGGCGGGAGAGGTCCACCGGCAGCGCCTCGCCGATCGCCTTCGGGAGCTCGTTCTCGATGTAGCTCGCCATCCGGTAGTTCTTCGCGAACGGCTCCACGGTGGCGTCGACGTAGAAGCCGGCGCCCAGCCCGAAGTCGTAGGCCCCCTCCGGATCGTCGGGGACGCCCTCGCCCCGCGGGCTGGTGTCGGGAGCCACCAGCGCGATGCCGTATTTCGAGGCCACCCGCTGGGCGCCGGCCTTGGTGGTGAAGTTCTCCTCGGTGCAGGTGAGGCCTGCCAGGAACCACACCACCGGAACCGGCCCGACCTCGGCCGCCGGCGGCAGGTAGACCGCGAACCGCATGTCGGTGCCGGTCTCCGATGACGCGTGCTTGCAGACGAGCTGGGTGCCGCCGAAGGCGCGGGCGCTGGAGAGCGTCTCGAGGGTCATGGCATCGTCCTTGTCAGTTTTTGTTCACGCCGGCGGCGGGCTGACGCCCGCGGAACTGCGGGGTCAGTCTGAACTTTTCAGGCCGCAATCCCGAACGGGAAACCGGAGCCCCCATTTCTGGGGATTTGCGAAGCCAGCGCGCGACCGCGCGCCGGCCGGTCAGGCCGCCCCCGCGGAGCGGTCAGCGCAGCGAACGCGCGTGAGCGATCAGTATTGAATCACCGAGCGGATCGACTTGCCCTCGTGCATCAGCTCGAAGGCGTGGTTGATCTCTTCCAGCGGCATGGTGTGGGTGATCAGGTCGTCGATGTTGATCTTGCCCTCCATGTACCAGTCGACGATCTTCGGAACGTCGGTCCGGCCGCGAGCGCCGCCGAAGGCGGTGCCCTTCCAGACCCGGCCGGTGACCAGCTGGAACGGCCGGGTGGAGATCTCCTTGCCGGCTTCCGCGACGCCGATGATGATCGATTCGCCCCAGCCGCGGTGGCAGCACTCCAGTGCCTGACGCATCACGTGGGTGTTGCCGGTTGCGTCGAAGGAGAAGTCGGCACCGCCGCCGGTGAGGTCGACGATCGCCTGCACGACATGGTCACGGCCCACCTCGTCGGGATTGATGAAGTCGGTCATGCCGAACTTCTCGGCCATCGCGCGCTTGCCCGGATTGATGTCGACGCCGATGATCTTGTCGGCGCCGACCATGCGGGCGCCCTGGATCACGTTCAGGCCGATGCCGCCGAGGCCGAACACGACCACGTTGGCGCCGGGCCACACCTTGGCGGTGTAGATCACCGCGCCGATGCCGGTGGTCACGCCGCAGCCGATGTAGCAGATCTTGTCGAACGGCGCGTCCTCGCGCACCTTCGCCACCGCGATCTCCGGCATCACCGTGAAGTTCGAGAAGGTCGAGCAGCCCATGTAGTGGAACAGATCCTTGCCGCCCATGGAGAACCGGCTGGTGCCGTCCGGCATCAGGCCCTTGCCCTGGGTGGAGCGGATCGAGGTGCACAGGTTGGAGCGCTGCGAGAGGCAGGTTTTGCACTCGCGGCATTCGGGCGTGTAGAGCGGGATCACATGGTCGCCCGGCTTCACGCTGGTCACGCCTTCGCCCACCTCGCGCACGATGCCGGCGCCCTCGTGGCCGAGGATCGACGGGAACAGGCCTTCGGAGTCCGCGCCCGAGAGGGTGTAGGCATCGGTATGGCAGACGCCCGTCGCCACGATCTCGACCAGCACTTCGCCGGCCTTCGGTCCGTCGAGGTCCACCGTCTCGATGGCGAGCGGCTCACCGGCCTTCCAAGCGATTGCTGCCTTCGTCTGCACGTGCGTCTCCCTCTCGTTCAGGTCCGATGCGCCGCGACGCAGGCGTCTGCGGCGGATTCATTTGGCTGGCGACTTTGTCATGCGAGGCCCCCCGCATGTCAATCGATGGCCGGCCGGGTGGGAGCGTCTCAGACGGGGTCGACGAGCGAGCGCGGCAGTCCGGCCTCGTGGACGGCCAGCGCCGCTTCGCCCTCCAGCCCGTACAGGCGGAAGCGCGCGAGCGCCGGCAGCGCGGCGAGCCGCGGGTCGTCCGTGCCGGCGACGATCAGGCGTGCCGCCATCCAGGCCGAAACCGCGCACCAGCCGGCCTTCAGGTAGGCGAGTGCGCCGGCCTCGCCCTGGCGCGGGTCGTCCTCCAGGCCCATCATCGTCGACGACAGCCGCTCGAACCCGGAGACAACGCGCTCGGCGGCGGCCGCCGCGTCGGCGTCGATGGCGCGGCAGGTCGCGATCTCGGCGGCGGCGCGGCTCAGGAACACGGCGAGCCCGCGCCCTTTCTCCCGCCACAGCCGGCGCATCAGGAAGTCGATCGCCTGGATGCCGGAGGTGCCCTCGTAGATCGCCAGCACGCGGGTGTCGCGCAGCGCCTGCTCCACCGGCCACTCCCTCGTGTAGCCGGCGCCGCCCAGCACCTGGATGGCGGCGCTCGAAAGGTCGAACCCGGTCTCCGCCCCGAAGGTCTTGGCCATCGGCAGGGCCCACGCGACGAACGCCGCCGCATCGGCGCGCGCGTCCTCGTCGGTCTCGCGCCGGGCGAGATCCATGGAGGCGCCGAGTTCCAGGATCGCGGCGCGCAGGATCTCGGTGCGGGCGTCCATGGCGAGGAGCTGGCGGCGGACGTCGGCGTGCTCGACGATGGCGACCGGCTTGCCGTCCGCCGGCCCGCCCTGGCGGCGCTCCTTCGCATAGGCGAAGGCAACGTCGGTGACCCGCACCGCGACGCCCAGCCCCTGGCAGGCGGTCAGCAGCCGCATCTGCTCGATCATCGCGAACAGCTGGGGCAGGCCGCGGCCGGCTTCGCCGAGCAGGATGCCGCGGGCGCCGTCGAAGCCGACGGCGCAGGTGGGCGAGCCGTGCAGGCCCAGCTTCTCCTCGATGCGCGACACGCCGACGCCGTTGCGGCTGCCGTCGTCGAGGGTGTCGGGAACCAGGAACAGGCTGAGGCCGCGCGTGCCGACGCCGTCGCCGGTGCGCGCCAGCAGGCAGTGGCCGATGCGATCGGTCACGTCGTGATCGCCGAACGAGATCCAGATCTTCTGGCCGGTGACGCGCCAGCTGCCGTCGCTTTCCTCCACCGCGCGGGTGCGGATGCGGCCGACGTCGGAGCCGGCGTCGGGCTCGGAGATGCAGATCGTGGCGCCCCATTCGCCGCTGACGAGGCGCGAAATCCAGGTGTCGGCGAGAGTCTCGTCGGCGACGGCCGCCAGCAGGTGCGCGGCGGCGCGGCTGGAGCCGGCGAGCATCATGAAGGCCGGGCAGGCGCCCTCGAAGAACGGGCCGCAGGCCGCCTGCAGTGCGATCGGCAGGCCCTGTCCGCCGTGTGCCTCGTCGATCTCCAGGCCCAGCATCCCGGCCGCCCCGACGGCCCGGTAGGCGGTGCGATAGCCCTCGGGCGTGACCACCCGGCCGTCGGCGATCCGGCAGCCGGTGCGATCGGCTGGGACGTTGAGCGGCGCGACGACGCTTTCGGCGATCTTCGCCGATTCCGCCACCAGGGCTGCCACCGTCTCCCCGTCCGGGACGTCGGCGATTTCGCCGAGGCGCTGCCAGCCGGGCGTGGCGGCCAGCAGCGCCGCCACGCGGACGGGATGGTCGCGGGGGTCGGTGAAGACGCTCATGTCGTTAGCCGGCTGATTATTTCGGGGGCAGGCGGATGGCGCCGTCGAGACGGATGACCTCGGCGTTCAGGTAGGCGTTCTCAATGGCGAACAGCACCGCGTCGGCGAACTCCGACGGCTCGCCGAGCCGGTTCGGGAACGGGATGCCTTCGGCCAGCCGGCCGCGCGCCTCCTCGGGGATGTTATAGAGGAGCGGCGTGTAGAAGATGCCCGGCGCGATGGTGTTCACCCGCACGCCGATGCGGGCGAATTCGCGGGCGGCCGGCAGCGCCAGAGAGACGATGCCGCCCTTGGAGGCCGCATAGGCCGACTGACCGATCTGGCCGTCGGTGGCGGCGACAGAGGCGGTGTTGACGATGGCGCCGCGGCTGCCATCGTCCAGCGGCTCCAGCTCGGCCATCCGGGCCGCCGCCAGCCGCATCATGTTGAAGGTGCCGATCAGGTTGATCTGGATGACCTGGGCGAAATCCTCCAGCGGCGTCGGCCCGTCGCGTCCGAGGATGCGGCCGGCGACGCCGACGCCGGCGCAGTTGACCAGGATGCGCGCACCGCCGTGTGCGGCTGCCGCCTCGTCGAGCGCTTCGCCTGCGCGCACAGGGTCGGTGACGTCGCAGGCGATCGCGATCCCACCGATGTCGTCCGCCACGCGCTGCGCACTGTCGGGTGCGCGGTCGAGCACCGCGACGCGCGCCCCGCGCGCCGCCAGCGCGCGGGCCGTCGCCTCGCCCAGTCCGGAGCCGCCGCCCGTTACGACCGCTGCGTTCTTTTCGATTTTCATGCCTGCTTCTCCGGCTTTTGCGCACGGATGACGCGCGGATCGCCATCGGCATAAAGCGCGGCCACAAGGTCGCCGCGATGGCGCAGAACGGCGCGCTGGTTGATCGACCCCTTGTCGGTGATCTCGCCGCGGTCGAGGGAGGGTTCTTCGGTCATCAGCAGCGCCCGCATGACCCGGGTCGCCGATCCGGTCGCCTGCGCCGCATGGGCGCCGAGGCGTTCGGCGATCGCCGTGCGGACGGTGTCATGGGCCAGGACCTCGGCATCGGAGAGCGCGTCGCCGCCGTCGAGCAGGCTGCGCAGCTTCGGCAGGTAGGGGACCAGCAGGGCGCCGAGCTCGCGCTGGTCCTCGCCGGCGATGACGGCATCGCGGACCAGCCCGTCGAGGTCGTTGACGAGCTTCGCCCGAAGCGCCCCGACGGCGACCCAGGTGCCGGTCTCCAGCTTGAAGTTCTCCGCCAGCCGGCCGTCGAAGAAGAAGCCCCTTTCCGGGTGGCCGGGCACGGCGAACCGGAGCGCGTCGCCGAGCTTGTAGAAGCCTTCCTCGTCGAACGCCTCCGCCGTGTGTTCGGGATCGCGCCAGTAGCCGGGGGTGATGTTCGGGCCCTTCAGCCGGGCCTCCAGCTTGTCCTGGTCGGGCACCAGCTTGAGGACCACGCCCTGGGCCGGGATGCCGACGTTGCCGGCGCGCTCCTGCTCCTCGGAGCACTTCAGCGCGAACGGACCGGTCTCCGTCGCCCCGAGGCCGGTGGCCAGCAGCACCCGGTGACCGATGGTGTCCACCGCGAGCTGCTGCAGCCGGTCCCAGGTGTGCTGGGCCATGCCGGCGCCGGCGTACATCATCAGCTTGAGGTTGGCGAAGAAGTTGGTTCTGAGCGCGTCGTCGCGCTCCATGGCGTCGACCAGCATCTCGTAGCCGGCCGGCACGTTGAAATACCAGGTGGGCGAGATCTCGCGCAGGTTGCGGATGGTCTCGCCGATCATCTTCGGGCTCGGCTTGCCGCCGTCGATATAATAGGTGCCGCCGTTGTAGACGGTCAGGTTGAAGACCTTGTTGCCGGCGGCGGTGTGGTTCCACGGCGCCCAGTCGACCACGACCGGCGGCTCGTCGCGCATGTAGGCGTAGCAGTCGGCGACCATCTCCTGGTTGGAGGTGAGCATCTGCTGGGTCTGGATCACCGCCTTCGGCGAGCCGGTGGTGCCGGAGGTGAACAGGAATTTGGCGATGGTGTCGGGTCCGACGGCCTCGAAGGCCCGGTCGACGGCGTCGGTGGGGACGGTGGCGAGGATGTCGTCGAGCATCAGGCAGCCGCGGCCCGGGATCGGCGCCCGCGACACCGCGACCTGCACCGACGGGTCGACGGTGGCGGCGATGGCGCGCTCGAAGCGCAGGCCGTCGGCCACGAAGATCATGCCCGGCGTCATCCGCTCGACGATCTCGCGCAGCTTGCCGTGGTCGGTGGAGACCAGCGAATAGGCGCTGGAGATCGCCGCCGAGGCGATGCCGACATGCTGGGCGCCGAGCGCCATCAGGGCATGGTCGAGGCTGTTTTCCGACAGGATCAGCAGCGGTCGGTCCACCGACAGGCCGAGGTCGAGGAGCTTCTGGCCGATGGCGCGCACACGGGCCAGGCACGCGCCGTAGGAGATCCGGATCCAGGCGCCGTCGTCGCCGCGCTCCGCCATCCAGGTGCGGTCGGGATCGGTCTCGGCCCAGTGGACCAGCCGCTCGTTCATCTTGTCGGGACGCGGCCCCAGGGGATCGGTGCGCCAGACGAGCATCGAGCCGTCGTCGCGCTCCGTCCATTCGATCTGTGGGGACCACAGCTTGACGTCCCGCAGCCCGGGTTTTGCCATCGTCTCCTCCACGCGTTTTTGCAGGGGTTGTTTTGCGGGGATACTTGACTGGAACGCCTGACATTGTCTACTAGGAAACAAAAATTTTGTAGATTATCCATGGGCAGAAAAGTGTCCGGGATCGCCGGGAGGACCAGGCCGAATGCAGGCACGACAAGCGGAAGACGCGGCCGACGAAGCGCTCGTGACCTATGAGGTCCGGGGGGATGTTGCCCTGGTCGGGCTGAACCGCCCGGACAAGCGCAACGCGATCAGCGACCGCTTCATCGAGGCGATCGCGGTGGCCGTCGGGCGCGCCGAGACCGACGCCAAGGCGGCCGTCATCTATGGCCACGGCGATCATTTCTGCGCCGGCCTCGATCTTGCCGAGCACGTCAAGAAGTCGCCGATCGAAGGGGTGAAGGGTTCGCGCCGCTGGCACGCCGTCTTCGGACAGATGGAGCATGGCGTGATCCCGTGGATCTCCGCCCTGCACGGCGCCGTCGTCGGCGGCGGCCTCGAGCTGGCGGCATCGACCCACATCCGCGTCGCCGACCAGAGCGCCTTCTTCGCGCTGCCCGAGGGCCAGCGCGGCATCTTCGTCGGCGGCGGCGGGTCGGTGCGCGTCGCCCGGCTGACGGGAGCCGCCCGCATGGCCGACATGATGCTGACCGGCCGCGTCGTTCCCGCCGCGGACGCGGAGCGCTGGAACCTGGCGAGCTACGTCGTGGACAAGGGCGCCGCGCTCGACAAGGCGATCGAGCTGGCGGCCAGGGCGGCCACCAACGCCGAGCTGTCGAACTACGCCGTCATCCACGCGCTGCCGCGAATCCAGGACATGGCGAAGGAGGACGGCCTGTTCGTGGAATCGTTCATCTCGGCCTTCACCGCGACGAGCCCCGAGGCCGAAGAGCGCCTGCGTGCCTTCCTGGAGAAGCGCGCCAAGCGGCTCGATGTGCCCCAGGGAGACGCCTGATGGCCGCCACCCTCGAACGCGAGACGTCTGCGGGCGACGTCGACCTGGGTGATCTGCGGGAGTCGCTCGGCTTCCTCATGCGGCTCGCCCAGCTGCGCGTGTTCGAGGACTATTTCGAGGCGCTCGGTCCGTACGGCATGCGGCCCGGCGAGTTCTCCGTCCTGGTGGTGATCGGCCACAATCCCGGCATCCGCCAGGGCGTGCTCGCCTCCAAGCTGATGATCAAGCGGGCGCACATCACAAAGGTCATCCGCGGGCTGGAGGACCAGGGGCTGGTCGCCCGGCGCATTCCCGACGAGGACCGCCGCGTGGTCGAGCTGTCCCTCACCCGGAAGGGCCAGGCGTTCGTCGGCGAGCGGGCCGAGGCGCTGCATGCCTTCGACCACGCGGTGCCGGCCGGCCTGACCGGCAAGGACCGCGACGAGCTCGTCCATCTCCTCCAGAAGCTGCTCGGACTTTCGGAAAGCGAGGCATGATGAACGTCGACGACCTCATCGCCATCGACATCCACACCCACGCCGAGGAGCCGTGCTGCGGGCCGCGCGACGACGGCTACGACGAGTTCCAGGCCGGCATGGCCAAGTACTTCAAGAATCCGGCCGGCGTCGACGGCATGCTGCCGACCGTCCAGGAAACCGCCGACCACTACCGCGCGCGCAGGATCGGCTGCGTGATCTTTCCCGTCGACAGCGAGCGCGAGACCGGCTTCCGGCGCTATTCCAACGAGGAGGTGGCGACGATCGCGGCGGAGAACGCCGACATCATGATCCCGTTCGCCTCCATCGATCCGGCGAAGGGCCGGGCGGGGGCGCGCGAGGCGCGCCGGCTGGTGCGCGAGTTCGGCGTGCGCGGCTTCAAGTTCCACCCGACCCAGCAGGGCTTCTTCCCCAACGACCGCGCCGCCTATCCGCTCTACGAGGCGATCGAGGAGGAGGGCGCGATCACGCTGTTTCACACCGGTCAGACCGGCGTGGGCGCGGGCATGCGCGGCGGCATGGGCATGCGGCTCAAGTATTCCAATCCGATGCACCTCGACGACGTGGCGGTCGATTTTCCCGACCTGAAGATCATCCTGGCGCACCCGTCCTTCCCCTGGCAGGAGGAAGCGCTGTCGGTGGCGACCCACAAGCCGAACGTCTACATCGACCTGTCCGGCTGGTCGCCGAAATACTTCCCGCCGATCCTCGTCCAGTACGCAAATTCGTTGCTCAAGCACAAGATGCTGTTCGGCTCCGACTGGCCGGCGATCACGCCGGACCGGTGGCTGTCGGACTTCGAAAAGATCGCCATCAAGGACGAGGTGCGCCCGCTGATCCTGAAGGACAACGCGCGCAAGCTTCTGGCGATCTGACACCCGGCGGGACCGCCGGACGCGGCAGCGACGCCGCGGTCCGGACGTCGCGACCTGAATCCACGCGGCCGCCTGCGGCGTACGGGACGGAAAGATCCCGGTTGGAGGCGGTCATTGAGGCAACCAAGGGAGGACTATCCATGAAGACGTTCGTCGTTGCGGCCGCGGCCGCGGCCTGCCTGATTGCAGCGAGCACGGCCGGCGAGGCCCGCGAACTGCGCATCGCGCCCGGCGCTCCGCCGGCGCACCCCTCCAACAGCCACCTCTACCAGAAGCTCAAGCAGTACCTGCCGGAGGAATCGAACGGCGCGCTGACCGCCGTCGTGCTCGGTCCGGAGGTGGCGAGCCTCGGCCAGATGAAGGACGCGCTGCAGAGCCAGCTCGTCGAGGTCGGCAACCTGCTGCCGCTCTACTTCCCCGCCGATCTGCCGAACATGGCGCTCGCCGGCGAACTCGCCCTTTCCGGCCGGTCGCCCCAGGCGATGGCCGCGGCGATGACCGAGTACATGGTCACCTGCGACACCTGCCAGGACGAGCTGAAGTCGTTCGGCATGGTCTATCTCGGCTCCGGCTCCTCCGACGTCTACACGATCCTCACCAAGACGCCGGTGAAGTCGGTCGACGACCTGAAGGGCCTGCGGCTGAGGAGCGGCGGCGCGCCGTTCTCGCGCTGGGCGGAGCACTTCGGCGCCGTTCCGGTCAGCGTGCCGGTGACGGACACCTTCGAGTCGCTCTCCCAGGGCACCATCGACGGCTCGATCGCGTCGGTGGCCGACCTGCTGTCGTTCCGGCTGATCGACCTGGTCAGCAACGTCGCCGTCATGCAGATCGGCACCTACCACGCCACCTCCGACTTCACCGTCGGCGAGGCGGCCTGGCAGAGCCTGAGCGTGGAGGAGCGCGAGGCGCTGGCCCGGGCGGCCAACCGCGCCAACGTCGACTTCACCCAGCGCTGGGGCGCCGACATGCCGAAGGAGGCGATCGACGCGGCCAAGAAGGCCGACATCGCCTTCGTCGAGCCGGACCAGGCGCTCGTCGATGCCTCCAACGCCTTCGGCGAAGCGGACGTGCAGAACGCCATCGACCGCTCGCGCGACCAGTTCGGCCTGCAGGACGCCGATGAGCGGGTGCACCGCTTCCTCGATCTGGTCGACAAGTGGACGAAGATCGTCGACGACGCCGGCAACGACCCGGCGAAGATCGCCGAGGCCACCCAGGCGGAGATCTGGGGCAAGGTCGACTTCTCCACGTACGGACTTTGATCGGATGCACCGGCGCGGCAGTGCCGTGCCGGTGCTTTCCGGGCTCGTCCTCCCGACCGTGACGCAGGCCCAAGGATCGCCGCGATGAAGGCGCTCGCCGACCTGACCAACCGCGCGATGAACCTGACCGCCGTGCTCGCCTCTCTCGGCGCGCTGGCGATGATGCTTCACATCTGCGCGGAGGTGGTCTCCCGCAATCTCTTCGGCGCGCCCATTCCCGCCACCGTCGAGATCGTCTCCCAGTACTACATGGTGCTGCTCGCCTTCCTGCCGATCGCCTGGCTGGAGCGCCGCGGCGGCATGGTCAGCGTCGAGGCGATCGACTTCCTGCTGTCGCCGGGCGTGCGGCGCTGGTCGGACGTGGCCGTCTCGCTGGTGTCCGCCGTCATCTATGCCGGGCTCGCCTACACCACCTGGCTCGTCGCCCTGAAGAATTTCGCGACCGGCACCTTCGTGACGGCGCTCGAGGTCGCCGTGCTGACGTGGCCGACCTACTTCCTGCCGCCGCTCGGCTTCGCGCTGGCGGTGCTGGTGACGCTGTTCCGCGCCGTCGCGCTGGCGAGCGGTGAGACCGACACGCGGGCGCAGGAGGTGTTCGAGCCATGAGCATCGAGATCGGGCTCTACGGCATCGGTGCGCTGATCCTGCTGCTGCTGTTGCGGCTGCCGGTGGCGCTGGCGCTGATCCTCGTCTCGTTCGGCGGCATGGCGGCGATGCTGGGCTGGAGCCCGGCCTTCGGCATCCTCTCGTCGACGCCCTATTCGTTCGTCGCCAGCTGGACGCTGTCGGCCGTGCCGATGTTCCTGCTGATGGGCTTCGTGGCCTTCCACGCCGGCCTGACGACGGGGCTGTTCGAGGCGGCGAAGGCGGTGCTGCGCAAGATCCCCGGCGCGCTGGCCATCTCGTCGATCTTCGCCTGTTCGGGCTTTGCGGCGGTGTGCGGCTCCAGCCTCGCGTGCGCCGCCGCCATGGGGCGCATCGCCATCCCGGAGATGGTGCGGGCCGGCTACAAGCCGAGCTTCGCCTGCGGCTCGATCGCCGCCGGCGGCACCATCGGCGCGCTGATCCCGCCGTCGATCCTGATGATCGTCTACGGCGTGTTCGCGGAGACGTCGATCACCAGGGTGTTCGTCGGCGGCATCACCATGGGGCTGATGACCGCGGTCGCCTATTCGATCGTGGTGCTGCTGCTGTGCTGGCTCCGCCCCGACATCGTGCCGCGCCGTCCGGTGGACCCGGACGGGCCTGGCGCAGGGGAGGCGCTGCTGCGGATCTGGCCGGTGCTGGTGCTGATCGCGCTGGTGTTCGGCGGCATGTTCTCCGGCCTCTTCACCGCCACCGAGGCCGGCGCCGTCGGCGCCCTCGGCGCGATCGTCATCTCGGCGGTCACCGGAAAGCTCAGCTGGGCCGCGCTGAAGGCGTCGCTGATCGAGACCCTGACCACCGCGGCGTCGCTGTTTGTCATCGCCTTCGGCGCGGCGATGTTCACCCGCTTCCTCGGCGTCAGCGGACTGTCCGGCTTCCTCTCCCAGGCGGTCGGCAGCGCCGACATCGGCTACGTGCAACTGATGATCGTCGTGGTGCTGATCTACCTGGCGCTCGGCATGTTCATGGAGCCGTTCGGGGCGCTGCTGGTGACGCTGCCGGTGCTGCTGCCGGTGTTCGAGGCCCAGCACATCGACCTGATCTGGTTCGGCGTGCTGGTGGTGAAGCTGCTCGAGATCGGCATGATTACGCCGCCGGTGGGGCTGAACGTGTTCGTCATCCGCAGCGTCGCCTCCGAGCACGCCAGCGTGGTGGAGATCTTCCGCGGCGTGATCCCGTTCCTGGTGGTCGACGTTGTGGTGGTAGCGATCGCCATCGCCTGGCCGGGGCTGGTGCTCTTCTTCCCCCGCCTGATGGGGTGACGTGCGGCGCAGGAGCACGGGCAGGGGCCGCTCGCCCCGGTTGAAGCCCTGCGGGGCGGGCCCGTGCAGCCGCCTGTGGAGGACGGCGGAGCGGCCGCAACATCGGCTTTGACGAATGCGAGAATCACTTTAAGGTTGTGGCTTCGGTGGTCACCTTCGGTCTGCGGCGCTTTCCCTCACCGGCGCCGATGACCGACCCTGGCGGGATGCTCCTCCTCCCGCCACGCCCGCCCGGACCATCCCCCTTGCGCCCGGGCGGGCGGCTTTTCCGCCGATGCGTGCGGCGACGGTTTGCCGCCATGCAGGCCGTCGGCCGGGCGCCGGTGCGGCCGCCCGGCGGGACCCGCGGCCGATCGGCGCAGCGCAAGTTGCCCGGAAATGTCAGGATTTCCCCGCCGCCGAAAAATGCTCTAGACCATCTTCCGTTCGGGTCGAGATCGACCGGGACGGCAGGGTTTCCGAGGTCAGCGCGAGGGACAGGGCATGGCGATCGACGGCGAGTGGGATGAGCGGCGGCCGGCGGGCACGCGGCGCGAAGCGGGCCTTCGGGCGCGTCGGCTGCTGGTGCTGGCGCTGGCGCTGGCGTCGGTCCTGAGCCTCGGGCTCGCCGCGCTGCCGGCGGCCGCCCAGGAGCAGCCGGCCCAGCCGGCTCAGCCGGAACAGACGGCCCCCGATGCCGCGGTCACCGCCTCGCCCACCAACTCCGGGCCGCCGCCGTGGTCGGCGCGTTGCGCCGCCGCCACCCGCGACGCGGCGCTCGACTGCCAGCTCGAGCAGCGCGCCGTCGTCACCGAGACCGGCCAGCTGCTGCTGCTGGTCACCATCGCCGTGCCGGGCGAATCGCGCCAGCCGATGCTGTCCATCCGCACGCCGCTGCAGATGTTCCTGCCGGCCGGCGTCCGCATCGATATCGACGGCCGCAACGCCCAGAAGCTCGACTTCCAGACCTGTGACCAGCAGGGCTGCTACACGCGCGGGCCGATCTCCAACGCGCTGCTGGAGGCGATGTTCAAGGGCCTGAAGCTGAACATCATCATCGAATCGATCAACCGCCAGCAGCTCACCGTGCCGATGTCGCTGGAAGGCTTCACCGAGGTCTACGGCAAGGTCCGCTAGAGCCTTTTCCGGTCAGGTCGAATCACCTGACCGATAAGAAATGGCTCCAAAATCAATGCCTTGAGCCTTTTCCGGTCAGGTGGTCACACCTGACCGGTCCGAGATGGCTCCGGGATCACTCTCTTGAGCCTCTCTGCTCAGTCGAACCCGCCGTCCACCGGCAGGAAGGCGCCGTTGATGGAGCGCGCAGCGTCGGAGGCGAGAAAGACGATGGTGCGCGCCACTTCCTCCGGCTCGACGAAGGCCTTCGTCGCCTGCCGTGCCAGATAGTGTGCCTCGGCCTCTGCGACGCTGAGCCCGTTCTTCTCCGCATAGGCCTCGATCACCGACTGGATGCGCGGCCCGCGCACCGAGGCCGGCAGGATCGCGTTGACGCGGATCCCGGCGGTGGCGACCTCGCGGGCGAGCGAGGCGGTGAAGCCGAGCACGGCCCACTTCGAGGCCGCGTAGGGCGAGCGGTTCGGATAGCCGATCTTGCCGGCGACGGAGGAGAGGTTGACGATGGTGCCGCCGCCGTCCGCCGTCATCTGCGGCACCACCAGCCGGCAGGCCAGGAACATGGCGGTGACGTTGACCGCGAAGGTCAGATTCCACTCGTCGGGAGTGATGTCGGGCACCGGCGCCGTCGGACCGGAGATGCCGCCGTTGTTGACCAGCACCGAGACGGGGCCGGCCGCGGCCACCAGCGCCTCGATGTCGTCGGCGTTGGCAAGGTCGCAGCGCACGAAGCGGCCGCCGATCTCCGCCGCCACCACCTCGCCGGCCGCCACGTCGATGTCGGAGACCACCACCTCGTATCCCTCGCCCGCCAGCGCCCGCGCGGTCGCGGCGCCGATGCCGGAGGCAGAGGCGGTGATCAGGGCGCGCTTGGGGAGCATGGGGAGGGGCCTTCTTTCAAACCTTCGCGGTCGGGTCGATGTATCCGAATTTCACTCCGGCCGTGTAGGCGAAGTTCGGAACGAGCGGAAATCGGACGAGGCTGCTCTCATCCAAACGGGTCCTGCAGTCAGGCAATGGCGTCGCGCAAAGGAGGGAGTTCGTCGACGACGACGCCCCATATGATCGTATCGGAAAGGCCGTGATAGTCGTGGCGGAGCACGTTGCCGATGCCGCGGACCTGGGGCCAAGGGATTTCTGGGCGCAGGCCCGTCACCTCGTCGGGCAGGGCGCGGCTCGCTTCGGAAATAATCTCGATGCCGCGCTGAACGCCATGCTTCAGGAGCCAATCGGCCCGGTAGTCCTCGACCGTCTTGCCCGCGATGCTGCCTTGATCCCGTCGATCGCCGCCCGCATGTCGTCGAGGGCATGGCGGAATTCACGGGCCATCAGAAGATGGGCGTCGCCGATTGCTCGATCCGGGCGCGCAGGCGCGGATGGAGGCCGTCGCGCGTCGTGATGTCGACGGGCATCTGAAGCCGCTCTTCCAGAAAGAGTTTGATGCCGACCAGATCGAAGGCGTTGAAGCGGCTGTCCGGATCGTAATCGATGAACAGATCGAGGTCGCTCGCCGCGCCGGCCTGATCGCGGGCGGCAGACCCGTAGAGATAGAGCGCCGTTGCGCCCATGCCGCGCACGGCATCGGCATTGCGCCTCAGGCTCGCGATGATGTCCGCTCTGGTCATGGTCTTATTCTAGATCATCGAACGGCCGCTTTCCACGCGCGCATGGCGGGGCTTTGAGCTTTGCCAGCGCGCCTGAGGGGCATGGGGCGCGACCTTCCTACTCATCGATCAGATCGTCGATCCGGACGCGGAGAACCCGAGCGAGCCTGGCAAGCACATCGGTGGTGCCGGCCCGTTTCCCTCGCTCGAGCTCAGATAGATAATTCTGGCTGATGCCGGCGTCCGTGGAGAGCGACATCTGTGTCAGGCCACGGATCTTGCGCCAGCCGGACAATGCGGTTGGCGCCGCGAGCAGAATATCGGCTTCGGCTTCGGAGAGGGTCGCGATTTCGCCATTCCGGACACCGGCAACGATGGCATCAGCGAAGGCGACGTCCCGCGCGTCCTCGTTGCGCTCCGCGATCAGTGCTTCGAAATCGGCCCGCGGTACAAGGACAAGTTCCTCTCCTCCGGGGGTGATGATGGTGGGGTAATCGGTCATGACCCTGTTGCCCTATTCATAGACATCGCCGCGGTGGCCGATCCTGACAACCAGGATTTCAGCTTCGCCTTCCGACAGAATTGCCCGGTAGTCACCGATCCGAAGACGAGTGTAGCTGCTTCCTGCAAGTGCCTTGACGTCGCCCGCACCGGTTTCGGCGTAGCGCGCGATCTTCGCGCGAATGCGCACCGCCTCCGAACGGTGCGTTCTCAAAGCCTTGATGGCGGCTGCCGTATAGCGGACCGTCTTCATGCCTTAATATCGCGAATTGCGATAAAAATGCAATCCAGAATATCGCTGACTTGGGGTCAGAGGCAGACCCGGTGAGTCCTCATTCGGCCGTCAGGTCGGGCCAGGCGGCGGGGCCGTCGTGGGTGACGGCGCCGTGGTTGGCCTGGCCGACGAGCTTGGCGTACTTGCCGAGCGCGCCGGCGCTGTGGAACGGCGTGCGGGGCGTCCAGGCGGCGCGGCGGCGCTCCATCTCGGCGTCGTCGATCAAAAGGTCCAGCTTGTGGCGGGTGGCGTCGATGAGGATGCGGTCGCCGGTCTCCACGAGCCCCAGCGGCCCGCCGGTGGCGGCCTCCGGGCAGACGTAGCCGATGCACATGCCGCGGGTGGCGCCGGAGAAGCGGCCGTCGGTGATCAGCGCGACCTTCTCGCCCATCTCCTGGCCGTAGATGAGGGCGGTGACGCCCAGCATCTCGCGCATGCCGGGCCCGCCCACCGGCCCCTCGTTGCGGATGATGAGGACGTCGCCCTCCTCGTACTGGCGCGCGCCGACGGCCTTCGCGCAGTCGTCCTCGCTCTCGAACACCCGGGCGGTGCCCTCGAACACCAGCTTGGTCATTCCGGCGACCTTGAGGACGGCGCCGTCGGGGGCGAGCGAGCCCTTCAGCACGGCGAGGCCGCCATCGGGGCTGATCGGCGTGGCGGGCGACCGGACCACCTGGCCGTCCGGGGCCCGGGCGGAGCCGTAGGTCTCGGCCAGCGACTTGCCGGTGACGGTGAGGGGAGAGCCGTCGATGTGGCCGCTCTCGATGAGGGCGCGGATGATCACCGCGGTGCCGCCGATCTCGTAGACGTCCTTGGCGTGGAAGCGGCCGCCCGGGCGCAGGTCGCCGATCAGCGGGGTGCGGGCGAACACCCGGTCGACGTCGTCGAGGTCGAAGGCGATGCCGGCCTCGTTGGCGATCGCCGGCAGGTGCAGCGCGGCGTTGGTGGAGCCGCCGGTCGCCGCCACGATCGCCGCGGCGTTCTCCAGCGAGGTGCGGGAGATGATGTCGCGCGGCAGCGGTCCGCCGCGCTCCAGCATTTCCATGACCAGCCGGCCGGCCTGGCGGGCGAGCTGGGCGCGCTCGGAATAGACGCCCGGCACCATCGACACGTTGGGGAAGGAGAGGCCGAGCGCTTCGGAGACCATCGCCATGGTGTTGGCGGTGAACTGGCCGGCGCAGGCGCCGATGGTGGGCTTGCAGGCGCGCTCCAGCCGGGCGAGGTCGGCCTCGCTCATGCGGCCGGTCTGCACCGCGCCGACGGCCTCGTAGGCGTCGAGCACGCTGACGTCCTTGCCGTCGAAGCGGCCGGGAAGGGCGGCGCCGCCGAAGATGAAGATGCCCGGCACGTTGCAGCGGACGATGCCCATCATCACGCCGGGCAGCGTCTTGTCGCAGCCGCCGAAGCCGATCAGCGCGTCGTAGGCGTGGCCCTGCACGACGGCCTCGATGGAGTCGGCGATGATCTCGCGGGAGACGAGGGAGAACTTCATGCCCTCGTGGTTCATGCCGACGCCGTCGGAGACGGTGATGGTGGAGAACTCGCGCGGCGTGCCGCCGGCCTCCTCGACGCCGGCGCTGGCGGCCTCGACCTGGAAGGCATGCGTCATGTTGCAGGGGGTCTGCTCGCCCTTCATGGAGACGATGCCGACCATCGGCTTGGCGATCGCGTCGTCGTCGAGGCCCATGGCACGCATGAAGGCCCGGTGGGGCGTTCTGTCGAGCCCCTGCTTCGTGACGTCCGACCGCATCCGCTTCATGAAGAATCTCCCGCCTGTGTTCGAGCGGCGGAAACATAGATCAATTACAACCGGCGTGGGGAGCGGGCTTGCGAGAATTTCTTGCCCCCGCGCCGGTGATCTCGCACGCGCGGTCCGGTCGCGGCCGTTCGTCCGGACCGCGGACCGAAGCCGTCAGCCCTTTGGCGGCGGCACCAGCCGGAACACGCCGCCGCTCGGACGGTCGGTGAGCAGGTAGATCGCGCCATCCGGGCCGACCGAGACGTCGCGGATGCTGCCGAGCTCGCCCTGGATCAGCCGCTCCTCGCGGACGATGGCGCCGTCGCGGAGTTCCAGGCGGACGAGGGCCTGGGCGGTGAGCGAGCCGACGAACAGGTTGCCGCGCCAGTTGGGAAACAGGTCGCCGTCGTAGAAGGCGAGCCCGGTCGGCGCGATCGACGGGTTCCAGCCGTAGACCGCGGGCTCGAGGCCGGGCGTGGTGGCGGTGGGATCGGCGTCCGAGCCGGAGGCGGAGACGCCGTAGGAGACGCGCGGCCAGCCGTAGTTGCGTCCGGCGCGGGTGTGGTTCACCTCGTCGCCGCCGGTGCCGTCGTGCTCGATGGTCCACAGCGCGCCGCTGGCCGGATCGAGATCGGCCCCCTGGACGTTGCTGTGGCCATACGACCAGATCTCCGGCCGGGTGTCGGTCCGGCCGATGAACGGGTTGTCCCTGGGAGCGCCGCCGGCCGGGCGCACGCGCACGACGGAGCCGAGATGGTTGGAGGGATCCTGGGCGAGTTCGGGATGATTGCGCTCGCCGAGGGTGACGAACAGGTTGCCGTCGTCGCCCATCACGATGCGCGAGCCGAAGCTCTCGCCGCCCGTCACCTTCGGGTCCTGGCGGAAGATCACGTCGACGTCTTCCAGGCGGGGCGCGCCGTCGTCCAGCACCAGCCGCGCGCTGGCGGCGGCGGTGCCCGCGGTGCCGTCGTCGCCGGGTTCGGCGAAGGTGAAGTAGATGCGGCCGGTGGTGGCGAAGGCGGGATCGACGATGACGTCGAGCAGGCCGCCCTGGCCGTCGGTGTACACCTCCGGCACCCCGGCCACCGGAACCACGCTTCCGTCATCGGGGTCGACGATGTTGAGGCGGCCCGGGCGCTCGGTGACGAGGAAAGACCCGTCCGGCAGGAACGCCATGCCCCAGGGAAAGGCGAGTCCGGTGGCCACCGGCTCGATGACGAACGGCTCGGCCCACGAATCGAAGAGCTGCTGGGCGGAGGCAGGCGCGGCCATGGCCACCAGCCCGGCGGCGATCATCCGGACGACGGTGCGGCGCGCCTTCCCCATTGCTGTCTCCCGTGCGGTTCCGCCAATGCGACCGGAGCCGTTCGCGATCGGGCGACGGCGGCCGGATCGGCAGGAAATGGCTCCGGAGTCAATCAGTTGAGCGCTTCCCAATCGTCCGGACCGAGCCGGTCCGGACGGAGAATGCTATAGAACGGAACGCGGAAAAAGGGGAGCCGCTTTTCCGGTCACGGTCGGCAGGCAGGGGGGATCAGGCCTCGTCTTTGCGGCGTTCCCGGTCGCTCTCGACCGTCTCCCGGAACGAGCGCCAGGACACCACGACCACCGAGATCATGGTGCCGAACAGCAGGGTGGTGACGCCGCCCGCAACGATGCGCTGCAGGGTCGGATCGGTGGCCGCGGCGGCGGCCTCCGGCGTGGAGGCGGCGACGGACCGGGCGGCGATCGCCGCGTGGGCGGCCTCGGCGGGGGCGGCTTCGGCGATCCCGGCCGTGGCCAGGAGACAGACGCCGACGATCATCGCCGACGCGATGACGAGGGTCTGCACCCGCCCCGAGAGACGGAGCATTCGGCGTGCGTGGCGCTTGGCGACTGCAAGGCGGACCATCGGGTGTCTCCGTTGTTGGGCGGCTCAAAACCGATGACCCGACAGTCGGTGGTCAATGGGACGGTGATTGGGGCGCGGCGGGACAATGCGCAGGCAACTTTGTGTCAATTTGGGCCACTCGGTGGCGGGCGCGCCTCACTGATTAAGCGCGGGTTAACGCGCTTGCTGCGAGCTTGTCGTCGAGCCGTAGAACTTTAATGATTTAAATCGGCGGGATGATCGACCATCATCGGGCCGGATCGGCGGCCTGGCCGCCGGAGGTGGCGATGACGATCGCGCCGGCACCGATCGCGGACACGGGATCGGCCGGTGAGTTAGGGATGGTCCCGGCCTCGACGCGCGAGGCACGGGCAGACGAGGGGCTTGGAATGATTCGACACACCCACGCGGCCGCCGGACGGAGCACGCGCGCGGTCGCCGCCACGGCGATCGCCGGCCTTCTGTTCGGCCTGGCGACGGCACCCGTCCAGGCGCAGTCCTCGACCGCGACGCCGGCGCCGGCCGCCACGCCGGCCGCGCCCGCCGCCAAGCCGGCGCCCGACGCGGCACCGGCTGCGACGCCGGCCGCCCCCGAGGCGAAGCCGGCTGCGGACGCCACCGCGACCCCCGAGGCGAAGCCGGCCACGAGCGCCGCCGACGCGCTGATCGCCAAGGGCAAGTATCTGGTCACCGCCGCCGACTGCATGCCCTGCCACACCGGGCCGGACGGGCCGGACTTTGCCGGCGGGCTGATGCTGGATACGCCGTTCGGCGGCATTTCCTCGCCCAACATCACCCCGGACAAGGCGACCGGCATCGGCTCCTGGACCGAGGAGGAGTTCTACAAGGCGCTGCACCTCGGCATCGGCAAGGACGGCGAATATCTCTATCCGGCGATGCCCTACACCTCGTTCACCAAGATCACCAAGGACGACGTCTCGGCGATCTACGCCTACCTGCAGTCGCTGGAGCCGGTGAACGCGCCGCGCAAGCCGAACACCCTGACCTTCCCGTTCAACGTGCGCGAGGGACTGGCCGCCTGGGACCTGATGTACTTCACGCCCGGCACGTTCGTGCCCGATCCGAAGCACTCCGACCAGGTCAACCGCGGCGCCTACCTGGTCGAGGGGCCGGGCCACTGCGCCGAGTGCCACACGCCGCGCAACCTCGCCGGCGCCATGGACACCTCGGACATGCTGGGCGGCGGCAAGCTGATGGGCCAGCCCTATTACGCCCCGGACATCTCCGGCTCGCTGCAGGACGGCATCGGCGACTGGACCGTGGACGAGATCGTCGACTACCTGCACACCGGCGCCGACAAGACCAAGGGCACCGTGTTCGGGCCGATGGCCGACGTGGTGACCCATTCGCTGTCGCTGTTGACCGACGACGACGTCACCGCGATCGCGGTCTATCTCAAGCAGTCGAAGGCAGAGAGTGACACCGACGGCAAGCCGCTGGCCGACCGTACCACCAAGGCCGGCTCGGAAATCTACCTGAACAACTGCGCCCAGTGCCACCAGTCGACGGGCCTCGGCATCCAGGGCGCCATCCCGCCGCTGGCCGGCAACGACGCGGTCATGGCCGGCGGCCCGCAGGACGTCATCACGGCGGTGCTCGGCGGCCTGCCGGGCCAGGGAGCCTACGGCCAGATGCCGGCGTTCGGCGGCCAGTTCGACGATCAGCAGATCGCCGACGTGGCCAACTTCGTGCGCACCAACTGGGGCAACGACGCCTCCGCCGACGCCACCGCCGACATGGTCAAGCGCCTGCGCGACCAGGTGACGCCGACCGGACCGGCCTCCCAGGCGGCCCGCGGCTTCGGCTGTCCCGCGGTGTCGGCGTCGGGCTCGCAGGATGCGATCCCGCTGCCGGCCCAGGACATCATCAACGGCTTCGCCGGGGTGACCGACGCGGAAATGGCCAACCGGGTGGGCGAGGTCCTGCGCCTCGTGAAGGCCGCCAATCCGGGCACCCAGGATGCCGACATCATCGACGAGATGGTCGCCGCCTACTGCCCGGTGGTGGCCGCCGACGCCGACCTGACGGTCGCCGAGAAGCACGCCCGCATCAACACCTTCCTGACGGAAGTGAGCAGCCAGCTCGGCGAGGGCCAGTCGACCGCGGCCGACCGGATCCTCGTGCAGGTGCCGCTGTCCCAGGACGTCGTCAACGACGTCAACGCGGCGGCCAAGGCGGCGAACGAACAGCCGGGCGCCTATCTCGGCAAGCTGATCGAGGAGCAGGTGAAGGCCCCCGCCGCCAAGTAGGCTGGAGCTGCCCGCCTGAAATGCAGAACGCCCCGCATCGGTGACGATGCGGGGCGTTTTTGTTTGTGGGTCTCGGTGGTCCGCTGCAATGAGCGGACGCCGGTTTCCGAGGGCGCCTCAGAGCGCCTGCTCGATCTCCGCGACGATGGCCTCGGCGGCGGCGCGTCGGTCGTCGGCCATGATCACCGGTCGGGCGACGACCAGGTAGTCGGAGCCGGCGCGGATCGCCTCGGCCGGCGTCATCACCCGCTTCTGGTCGCCGGCGGCCGCACCCGCCGGGCGGATGCCCGGGGTGACCAGCACGACCTCGTCACCAAGGCGCTTGCGCAGGTCGGCCACCTCGAGCGCCGAGCAGACGAGTCCGTCGGCGCCGGCGGCGACAGCCTTTTCGGCCCGGTGGGCGACCAGCTCGCGGACGCCGGTCGCATAACCCGCCTCGATGAGGTCGGCGTCGTCCATGGAGGTGAGCACGGTGACGCCGAGGATCATCAGGTCGCGGTCGCGGGCCACCTCCGCCGCCGCCGCGATCGCCTTCGGGTAGGCGTGCAGCGTCAGCATGGCGGCCCCCGTCGCCAGGATCGAGCGCACGGCGTTGGCCACCGTGTTGTCGATGTCCAAGAGCTTGGCGTCGAGGAACACGGTCTCGCCGTCGTCGGCGAGCCGGCGGGCGAGGTCGAGGCCGCCGGCATAGATCAGCTCCAGCCCGATCTTGTAGGCCCCGACCGTGCTGCGGGTTTCCGCCACGCAGGCTTCCGCCTCCGCCACGCTCGGGAGGTCGAGGCCGACGATCAGGCGGTCCTTCGCATCCTTCGGCTTCAGGCGCATCGCTCCGGCATCCTCCAGCGGGTCCATCGGGCCGGCGACCCCCGCCCGGCAAAGGGGGGCGTCAAGGCACCGGCGTCGCCATTCTTTTCATTCGCGCGGCGGGTTGATACAAGGCGCGGTATCAAATCTCCACCCATGAAGGGCTAGTGCAGGTGCCTCGGACCGCAAAGATCGTCCGGCAGACCAACGAAACGTCCATTTCCGTCGAGATCGACCTCGACGGACGCGGGCGGACCGCGATCGCGACCGGCGTTGGCTTTTTCGATCACATGCTGGACCAGCTCGGCCGGCACTCGCTGATCGACATCACCGTCAAGGCCGACGGCGACCTGCACATCGACGACCACCACACGGTGGAGGACACCGGCATCGCGCTCGGCCAGGCGCTGCGCGAGGCGCTGGGCGACAAGCGCGGCATCACGCGCTACGCCGACGCCGCGCTGCCGATGGACGGGACGCTGACGCGGGCCGCCATCGACATCTCCGGCCGGCCGTACCTGGTGTTCCGGGCGCCGTTCTCGGCGCCGAAGATCGGCACCTTCGACACCGAGCTGGTGGCGGAGTTCTTCCGGGCGTTCGCCATGAACGCGCTGGTGACGCTGCACGTGGAGACGGTCTACGGCGACAACAATCACCATATCGCCGAAAGCGCCTTCAAGGCGGTGGCGCGCTGCCTGGGGGCAGCGGTCGCCATCGACCCGCGCCGCGCCGACGAGGTGCCGTCCACCAAGGGGCGTCTCGCCGAGTAGGGCGGACCGGCCCGGCCGCTCCGTTCCGGACGGGCCGCGCAATCGAGATCGAGGACATCGGGACATGGCCGTCTACACGGTCCTTCTTCCACCCCCGGCCAGGGCGTCGGGCGTCGAGCAGACGGCGGAGCGCACGGTGTTCGTGCGCGACGGCTTCTCGTGGCTCGCCATGCTGTTCCCGGTGCTGTGGCTGCTGTTCAACGGGCTGTGGCTGCTGCTCCTCGCCTTCCTGCTGGTGGCCGTCGGCCTGGAGCTCGGGCTGTCGCTGATCGGCGGGCCGGTGCCGGGGCTTGCCGGACTGGCGCTGGCGGTGCTGTTCGGCTTCGAGGCGAACGGCCTCCGGCGCTGGGCGCTGATGCGGCGCGGCTACCGCTTCGCCGGCATCGTCAGCGGCGCCCGCCGCGTCGACTGCGAGCGGCGCTTCTTCGCCGCCTGGCTCGCCGAGGGCGCGGTGGCCGCCGAACCGGCGCCCGTCCGCACGGCCCATGCCGACGGCCGGCCGGCCGCCCGGGTGGCGCCGTCGCCGCTCTCCCCCGGAGATCCCGGCATCTTCGGACTGTTTCCCGATACGAGGAATGCACGATGAACGTCGTCATCGTCGACTACGGCTCCGGCAACCTGCGCTCGGCCGCCAAGGCCGTGGAGCGGGCCGCCTCCGAGGCGGGCATCGACATCGAGCTGCACGTCACCGCCGACACCGACCGGGTCGCCAACGCCGACCGGCTGATCCTGCCGGGCGTGGGCGCGTTCGCCGACTGCCGCCGCGGGCTGGAGACCGAGGCGGACATGCTCGACGTGGTGCGCGACACGGTGAGCCGCGTCGGTGTGCCGTTCCTGGGCATCTGCGTCGGCATGCAGCTGATGGCCGATCGCGGCCTGGAACACGAGGTGACGCCCGGCTTCGGCTGGATCCACGGCGACGTGAAGCGCATCGAGCCGGCCGATCCGACCCTGAAGATCCCGCACATGGGCTGGAACACGCTCGACGTCACCCAGCGGCATCCGGTGCTGGAAGGCATTCCCACCGGGCCGGACGGCTGGCACGCCTATTTCGTGCACTCCTACCACCTCGACGTCTTCGACGACGAGGACCTGTTCGCCACCGCCGACTATGCCGGCCCGGTCACCGCCGTGGTGGCGCGCGACAACATGATCGGCACCCAGTTCCATCCCGAGAAGAGCGAGAAGCTCGGCATCGCCCTTCTCGCAAACTTCCTGAAGTGGAAACCGTGATCCTCTTTCCCGCGATCGATCTGAAGGACGGCACCTGCGTGCGCCTGCTGCAGGGCGACATGGCGCGCGCCACCGTGTTCAACGACAACCCGGCCAACCAGGCGGCGGCGTTCGCCGATGCCGGCTTCGAATGGCTGCACATCGTCGACCTCAACGGCGCGTTTGCCGGCCGGAGCGTCAACGTCGACGCGGTCGGGGCGATCCTCGACGCCGTCAACGTGCCGGTGCAGCTGGGCGGCGGCATCCGCGACATGGCCGGCATCGAGGCGTGGCTCGGCCGCGGCATCACGAGGGTGATCCTCGGCACCGCGGCGCTGCGCAACCCGGAGCTGGTGATCGAGGCCTGCCGGGCGCATCCGGGCCGGATCGCGGTGGGCATCGACGCCCGCGGCGGCCGCGTCGCGGTGGAAGGCTGGGCGGAGACGGCGGAAACGCTGGCCGTCGACCTCGCCCGGCGCTTCGAGGATGCGGGCGTGGCGGCGATCATCTACACCGACATCGCCCGCGACGGCATGCTGTCGGGCCTCAACCTGGACGAGACGCTGGCGCTGGCCGAGGCCGTCGACATCCCGGTGATCGCCTCGGGCGGCCTCAAGGACATGGACGACATCGACGCGCTGTCGGCCCCGCGCATGGCGCGGCTCGCCGGCGCCATCGCCGGCCGCGCGCTCTATGACGGCCGTCTCGACCCGAAGGCGGCGCTCGCCCGCATGAAGCAGGCGGCCTGACTTTCCGATCGGGCGGGGACATGATCTAGTCCCGGTTTTCCGGCCCGCACCCACACTGCAGCGAACAGGCAACACGACGTGCTGAAGACCCGCATCATTCCCTGTCTCGACGTCCACGAGGGACGCGTCGTCAAGGGCGTCCAGTTCGTCGACCTCGTCGATGCCGGCGATCCCGTCGAGGCGGCCGTCGCCTACGACGCGGCCGGCGCCGACGAGCTCTGCTTCCTCGACATCACCGCCAGCCACGAGGAGCGGGCGATCCTGCTCGACGTGGTGCGGCGCACCGCCGAGGTCTGCTTCATGCCTGTGACGGTGGGCGGCGGCGTGCGCACCAACGACGACATCCGCCAGCTGCTGCTGGCCGGCGCCGACAAGGTGTCCATCAACACCGCCGCGGTGAACGACCGGGAGTTCGTGCGACGGGCGGCGGAGAAGTTCGGCAGCCAGTGCATCGTCGTCGCCATCGACGCCAAGAAGGTGAGCCGGGAGGGTGAGCCCGACCGCTGGGAGGTGTTCACCCACGGCGGCCGCCGCCATACCGACCTCGACGCCATCGAGTACGCCCGGGAAGTCGAGGCGCTGGGTGCCGGCGAGATCCTGCTCACCTCCATGGACCGGGACGGCACCAAGGACGGCTACGACATCGCGCTGGTGAAGGCCGTCTCCGATGCGGTGAAGATCCCGGTGATCGCGTCGGGCGGCGTCGGTGACCTGGACGACCTTGTGGCCGGCGTGCGCGACGGTCACGCCTCGGCGGTGCTGGCCGCCTCGATCTTCCATTTCGGCACCCACTCCATTCGCGAGGCGAAGGAGCACATGGCGGCCGCCGGCATTCCGATGCGGCTGACATGAGCAGCGCGGCAGACGGCTTCGATCTCGCCGCCCTCGCGGCGATCGTGGCGACCCGTGCGGCGGCCGATCCGGAGTCGTCCTACACGGCCAGGCTCGCCCATCGCGGCCCGGCCTACTGCGCCCGCAAGTTCGGCGAGGAGGCCGTCGAGGCGGTGGTCGCCGCCGTCGAGGGGGATCGCGACGGCTTGCGCAGCGAGGCGGCGGATGTTCTCTATCATCTCCTCGTGCTGCTGCAGGTGCGCGACGTCGCCCTCGCGGACGTCCTGGCCGAGCTTGAGCGGCGGACGGGCCAGACGGGCCTGGAGGAGAAGGCGGCGAGAGCCCCGTCCGGTCAGGCGTCGCCTGACCGATAGGAAGCGGCTCCGGCGGGCATGTCCGGAGCCAGTCGTGGCCGTCGGGATCCGCTCGATCCGGACGGGAAGAGCGCCAGGCCGAGAGGCCGTGCGGGCGTCGGACATCAGTCGCCGGACCTAAGTATGGACACATCCAATCCGATGGAGCTTTCGCCCTACCGCGTCTTCTCGAAAGCCGAATGGGCGCGCCTGAGGGCCGACACGCCGATGACGCTGTCGGCCGAAGAGGTGCAGGAGCTCCAGGCCTACAACGACCAGGTCGATCTGGAGGAGGTGGAGGCGATCTACCTGCCGCTCGCCCGCCTGCTGTCGATGTACGTGGAGGCCACCCAGGCGCTGCACGCCACGACGAACCGGTTTCTCGGCCGCAACGACGGCCAGATCCCGTTCGTGATCGGCATCGCCGGCTCCGTCGCGGTCGGCAAGTCGACCACCGCGCGCCTGCTGCAGGAGCTGCTCGCCCGCTGGCCGACGAGCCCGACCGTCGACCTGGTGCCAACCGACGGCTTCCTGTTTCCCAACGCCGTCCTGGAGGCGGAGGGGCTGATGGAGCGCAAGGGCTTTCCGGAAAGCTACGACCTGAAGACGCTGCTCGCCTTCCTGCACGACGTGAAGGCCGGCAAGCGCCACGTCGAGGCGCCGGTCTATTCGCACCTCACCTACGACGTGGTCGAGGGCGAGCGGATCACCGTCGACCGGCCGGACATCCTCATCCTCGAGGGCCTGAACGTGCTGCAGACGAGCCGGCTGTCGCGGGAAAGCCGCGGCGTGCCGTTCGTCTCCGACTTCTTCGACTATTCGATCTACATCGAGGCCGACGAGGAGGTGCTGCACCAGTGGTATCTCGAGCGCTTCATGCGGCTGAAGGGCACGCGCTTCCACGACCCGCGCTCGTACTTCCACAAGTACGCCGACATCTCCGAGGAGGAGGCGCTCGCCTTCGCCAACGGGCTGTGGGAGCGGATCAACCTGGTGAACCTGCGCGAGAACATCCGCCCGACCCGTCCCCGCGCCGACCTGATCCTCTCCAAGGACACCGCCCACCGCATCGAGACCGTGGCGCTCCGGAAGATCTGAGGGGCGGACCGGACGGCCGGCGCAGGCGGCTTCCGTCACCGAAACAGCCGGTCGTCCCACGCCACCGGCTTCTCCAGGTCGTCGCCCCTGACGTCGGCGAATTCCGGGTGGGTCGCGTTGATCACCACGTTGGTTTCCAGCGGCGCCACGACCGAGGGGACGAACAGCACCGCGCCGCGTCTCTCCCGGTACCAGCCCATGCCGAAGCGGCGGGCGGCGTTGCCGTTCGGCTGGCGCCAGTCCGGCAGGCTGTCGCGCGTCACCACCTCGTAGCTGAGGCCGGCGGGCAGGGCGATCTCGATAGAATGCTGGTTGGGCGGCAGCACGCCGTTCCAGTGGGCGAGCTGTTCGAGCAGCGCCGTGGAATAGTGCTCGGCCGCATAGATGACGGCGGCACCCGCGGCGTGCCAGCGGCCGGAGACGAGCCGGGCGCCTTCGGGCGAGAACACCGGATAGGTCCCGGCCGGGTCGCCGATCCGGTAGACGGTGCGCTGGTCGGGCAGCCGGCGCGGCGTCGTCAAAGCGCGACGCCGGCCTCGGCGCGCCGCAGCAGGTTGAGGACCGCATCGGCGCCGGCCGAACTCGAGCGCGCCAGGTCCAGCGGGGACTGCCCGTTCAGCAGCGGATGGGAGCGGGTCAGGAAGAGCGTCGCGCGTTCGGCGTTGCCGTGATAGGCGCGCCCGACCGCGTCGATCACCCGGCTCAGCTCGTAGAGCCGTTCGCTGTGCTCGCGCGGCAGCGGCTTGCTGTCCCGGCGGGCGCGCCTGAGCGTCGCTTCGGGCACCAGCGGGGCCTTGTCCACCAGCGCGCCGATGAAGTCGTGCAGGGCGGAGGCCGTCCGGGTGGGCAGCCCCTCGGTCACCCGCCGGGCCAGCGCAACATCGTCGAAATCGGCCGTCACCTTCAGCGACAGCAGCTTGGCCAGCCGCAGCGGTTCGCTCTCCGGCATGGCGCCGGGATTTCCGTAGGCCTCGAAGGACAGCATGGCGGCACCCGTTCTGCGATCATCTGACGCCAATATAGGCGTCAGATGACGCTGCCGCAATCGCGTGGATCCGGAAGCACCTGGGCTCGCCTATCCGGACAGCGCCCGCCAGCGCGCGCGAGCGCGCCGGCCGGCGAGGCTCCCCACCCGGAGCCGGTGAGCGAAGCGAACACGGCGTGAGGGGAGGAAGTGGCTACTCCGCCGCTTCCTTCAGCGCCTGCGGCTGGTAGTTGAGGATCGGTGCCAGCCAGCGCTCGGCGAGCTCCACCGTCCAGCCCTTGCGGGCGGCGTAGTCCTCGATCTGGTCGCGCTCGATCTTGCCGACGCCGAAATAGTAGCTTTCCGGCCGGCCGAAATAGAGGCCTGAGACCGACGAGGCCGGCCACATGGCAAACGACTCCGTCAGCTTCACGCTGGTCGCGGCTTCCGCGTCGAGCAGGTCGAACAGCGTCTGCTTCTCGGTGTGGTCGGGCTGGGCCGGATAGCCCGGCGCCGGGCGGATGCCCTGGTACTTCTCGGCGATCAGGTCGATTGGCGAGAGGTCCTCGTCCGGGGCGTAACCCCAGAACTCCCGGCGCACGCGCTGGTGCATGTGCTCGGCGAACGCCTCGGCGAGCCGGTCGGCGAGCGACTGGGACATGATCTTCGAGTAGTCGTCGTTGTCCTTGCCGTAGCGTTCCGCCACCGCGTCCTCGCCGATGCCGGCGGTGACGCAGAAGCCGCCGACATAGTCCGGCACCCCGGTATCGAGCGGAGCGATGAAGTCGGCGAGTGCTGCGTTCGGCCGCTCGCGGTCGCGGGCGATCTGCTGGCGCAGGGTGTGCAGGGTGGCGATCTTCTTGGTGCGCGCCTCGTCCTCGAACACGACGATGTCGTCGCCCTCGGCGCCGGCCGGCCAGAAGCCGATGACGCCGTTGGCGGTCAGCCAGTTCTCCTCGACCATCTGCTTCAGCATCACCTTCGCGTCGTCCATGACGGCGCGGGCGGCGGGGCCCACCTTCGGGTCGTCGAGGACCATCGGATAGGTGCCCTTGATCTCCCAGGCCGCCAGGAACGGCGTCCAGTCGATGTATTCGGCCAGCGTCGCCAGCGGATAGTTCTCGAAGGTCTTGGTGCCGAAGAAGCTCGGCCGCGCCATCTTGCTGGCCGACCAGTCGACCGGCGTCCGCTTGGCGCGGGCCTCGGCGAGCGGCAGCCGCTTCTTGGCCGACTGGCCGCGCGCGTACTTCTCCGCCGTCTTCTCGTAGTCGGCGCGCACCTCGTCGAAGTAGCTGTTGCGGTTGTCGGCCATCAGCTTGGAGCAGACGCCGACGGCGCGCGAGGCGTCGGTGACGTAGATCGCCTGGCCACGGTGGTAGTTCGGGTGGATCTTCACGGCGGTGTGGATCTTGGAGGTCGTCGCACCGCCGATCAGCAGCGGCACGTCGTAGCCCTCGCGCTCCATTTCGGCGGCCACCGCGCACATTTCGTCCAGCGACGGCGTGATCAGGCCGGACAGGCCGATGATGTCGACCTTCTCCGCCTTCGCCGTCTCCAGGATGCGCTGGGAGGGCACCATGACGCCGAGATCGATCACCTCGAAGTTGTTGCACTGGAGCACGACGCCGACGATGTTCTTGCCGATGTCGTGGACGTCACCCTTCACGGTGGCGAGCAGCACCTTGCCGGCGTTGGAGCGGTCGGTGTTGCCGAGCCGCTTCTTCTCCTCCTCCATGTAGGGCATCAGGTAGGCGACGGCCTTCTTCATCACGCGGGCCGACTTGACCACCTGGGGCAGGAACATCTTGCCGGAGCCGAACAGGTCGCCGACCACGTTCATGCCGGACATCAGCGGCCCCTCGATGACGTGGAGCGGCCGCTCGGCGCGGGCGCGGGCCTCCTCGACGTCCTCGTCGATGTAGTCGGTGATGCCGTGCACGAGGGAGTGCTCGAGACGCTTCTCCACCGGGTGGTCGCGCCAGGCGAGATCGACGACGCGGGCCTTGCCGCCGCCGGCCTTGTAGCGCTCGGCCGCCTCCAGCAGCCGGTCGGTGCCGTCGGCGCGCCGGTTGAGGACCACGTCCTCGCAGAGCTCGCGCAGCTCGGCCGCCAGGTCGTCGTAGACCGCCAGCTGGCCGGCGTTGACGATGCCCATGTCCATGCCCCTGCTGATGGCATGGTAGAGGAACACCGAGTGCATCGCCTCGCGCACCTGCTCGTTGCCGCGGAACGAGAACGACAGGTTTGAGACGCCGCCCGAGATGTGGGCGTGCGGCAGGTTCTCGCGGATCCAGCCGGTCGCCTCGATGAAGTCGTTGCCGTAGTTGTTGTGCTCCTCGATGCCGGTCGCCACCGCGAAGATGTTGGGATCGAAGATGATGTCCTGCGGCGGGATGCCGACCTGTTCGGTCAGGATCTTGTAGGAGCGCTCGCAGATCTGGATCTTGCGCTCGTAGGTGTCGGCCTGGCCGTCCTCGTCGAAGGCCATCACGACGACGGCGGCGCCGTAGCGGCGCACCTTCTCGGCCTGGACCAGGAACGCCTCCTCGCCTTCCTTCAGCGAGATCGAGTTGACGATGCCCTTGCCCTGGATGCACTTCAGGCCGGCCTCGATGACCGTCCACTTGGACGAGTCCACCATGATCGGCACGCGCGCGATGTCGGGCTCGGCGGCGATCAGGTTGAGGAAGGTGACCATCGCCGCCTCGGAATCGAGCAGCCCCTCGTCCATGTTGACGTCGATGATCTGGGCGCCGTTCTCCACCTGGTCGCGGGCGACCTCCAGGGCGGTGGCGTAGTCGTTCTCCTTGATCAGCTTGCGGAAGCGGGCCGAGCCGGTGACGTTGGTGCGCTCGCCGATGTTGACGAACGGGATGTCCTTGGTGAGCACGAACGGCTCCAGCCCCGACAGCCGCATGCGCGGCTCGATCGTCGGGATCTGGCGCGGCTTGTGGATCGCGGCGATCTCGGCGATGGCGCGGATGTGATCCGGGGTGGTGCCGCAGCAGCCGCCGAGCACGTTGACCAGGCCGTCGCGGGCAAAGTCGTCGAGCTGGCCGGCCATCGCCTCGGGGCTCTCGTCGTACTCGCCGAGTTCGTTGGGCAGGCCGGCGTTCGGATAGGCGCAGATCAGGGTGTCGGCGACCTTGGAAAGCTCGGAGATGTGGCCGCGCAGCTCCTTGGCGCCGAGCGCGCAGTTGAGGCCGACGGTCATCGGCGCGGCGTGGGCGACCGAGTGCCAGAAGGCGGTCGGCGTCTGGCCGGACAGCGTGCGGCCGGAGAGATCCGTGATGGTGCCGGAGATCATCACCGGCAGCCGGTAGCCGAGCTCCTCGAACAGCAGCTCGAAGGCGTAGATGGCGGCCTTGGCGTTGAGGGTGTCGAAGATCGTCTCCAGCAGGATCAGGTCGGCGCCGCCCTCGACGAGGCCGCGCGCCGCCTGGCCGTAGGCCTCGGCCAGGCCGTCGAAGGTGACGGCGCGATAGCCGGGGTCGTTGACGTCCGGCGAGATCGACGCGGTGCGGTTGGTCGGGCCGATGGCGCCGGCCACGAAGCGCGGCCGGTCCGGCGTCTGGGCGGTCACCGTGTCGGCGGCCGACCGCGCCAGCCGCGCGCCCTCCTTGTTCAGCTCGAACGCCAGCTCCTCCATGCCGTAGTCGGCCTGGGCGATGGTGGTGGAGGAGAAGGTGTTGGTGGCGACGATGTCGGCGCCGGCCTCCAGGTAGGCCCGGTGGATGCCCTCGATCGCCTCGCCCTGGGTCAGGATCAGGAGGTCGTTGTTGCCCTTCAGGTCACTCGGCCAGTCGGCGAAGCGCTCGCCGCGGAACGCCGTCTCGTCGAGCCGCAGGTCCTGGATCATCGTTCCCATGGCACCGTCGAGCACGAGAATGCGGTCCGCGGCAGCGGCGCGAAAGCGGTCGAAGGTGTCGGAGCGGCGAAGAGCCATTGGAAAAAGTCCCTCGGTTCGTAAGCGAACGGCCCCGCGCGTGCGGGCGGAGCCATGAGTGTCGATTGGCCGGGCCGCGCCGTGGTGGCGGCGGCAGCGGCCGGAGGCGTCCGGCCCGGACCGTCGTCGATCCGGACGGGGGGGCGCCTAAGCGGCAGCCTCGATGGGGGTGTCGGCGCGCAGGCCCAGTAGGTGGCAGAGCGCGTAGACCAGTTCGGAGCGGTTCATCGTGTAGAAGTGGAAGTCGGTGATGCCGCGGGAGTTGAGGTCGAGCACCTGTTCGGCGGCGACCGCGGCGGCCACCAGCCGGCGCGTCTCGGCGTCGTCGTCGAGCCCCTCGAACCGGCGTTCCAGCCAGTCCGGGATCGTCGTGCCGCAGGCGGCCGAGAAGCGGGCGACCTGCTGGAAGTTGTGGACGGGCACGATGCCCGGCACGATCGGCAGGGTGATGCCGGCCTTGGCGACGCGCTCCAGATAGGCCTCGAACAGGTCGTTCTCGAAGAAGAACTGGGTGATCGCCCGGGTGGCGCCGGCATCCTGCTTGCGCTTCAGGTTGTCGATCTCCACGCCCCAGTCGGCGCTGTCGGGGTGGCGCTCGGGATAGGCCGAGACGGACACCTCGAAATCGCCGATGGCGCGGATGCCGGCGGTCAGCTCGGCGCCGTTGGCGTAGCCGCCCGGATGCGGGGTGTAGGCGGTTCCGGCGCCGGCCGGCGGATCGCCGCGGAGGGCGACGATGTGGCGGATGCCGGCGCTCCGGTAGTCGCGGATGACCTCGTTGACCTCGTCCTTGGTCGCGCCGACGCAGGTCAGGTGCGCGGCCGGCTTCAGCCCGGTCTCGTCGATGATCCGCTTGACGGTGCGATGGGTGCGCTCGCGGGTCGAGCCGCCCGCGCCGTAGGTCACCGACACGAAGCGCGGCTGCAGCGGCTCCAGCCGCTGGATCGAGGCCCACAGCGTGTCTTCCATCGCCTGGTTCTTCGGCGGGAAGAACTCGAACGACGCGGAAATCGGCGGGTGTGCTGCCTGCGGGCGGCCGGGCGTGGTGGTCTCGTTCATCCGGTGGTCTCCAAGGCTTGCGTGGTGTGCTCGGCGGCGATCTGCGTACGGGCGTCGCGGCTGAGCCAAAGGGTGACGGTGAGATCGGCGGGAGAGGCGCCGACGGGCGCCAGGTCCTCGACGACGACGGTCTCGAGGCCCGCCAGCGCGAGCCAGCCCGACACCTGCTCGTGCGAGAAGCCGAGCCGGCGATGGGCGTGCTCCGAGCGGAGGAACTCCAGGCCGTGCGGGGCGAAGTCGACGACCAGCAGCCGGCCGCCGGGACGCACCGCGCGGGCCGCCTCTTCGATGGCGCCGGCCGGGTCCTCGAGGTAGTGCAGGACCTGGTGCAGCGTCACCAGGTCGTAGGAATCCGGGGCGACCGACAGCGCGAAGATGTCGCCCTGGCGGACGCGGGCATGCTGGATGCCGGCCTTGGACAGGTTGACCCGGGCGACCGACAGCATCGCCGAGCTGGCATCGATGCCGAGCGCGCGCTCGTAGAGATCGGCGAACAGCTCCAGCGTGCGGCCGGTGCCGGTGCCCAGGTCCAGCATCGACTGGATCGGCGCGGTGCCGACCAGTCCGCGCATGGCCCGCTCGACCGAGGCTTCCGGCACGTGCAGCGAGCGCAGCGCGTCCCAGGCGTGGGCGTTGGCGGCGAAGTAGGCCGCCGCCGTCTCGGCGTGGCCGCGCTGGACCGCGGCGAGCCGCTCGCGGTCGCGCGACAGCGTCGGGTCCGACGGATCCAGCTGCAGCAGCAGGTGGTCGGCGAGCCTCGAGCCGGAATCCACCTCGGTGAGCCGGTAGTAGGCCCAGGCGCCCTCGGGGGCGCGGACGATCAGGCCGGCATCGGTCAGCAGCTTCAGATGGCGCGAGATGCGCGGCTGGCTCTGGCCGAGGATGGTGGTCAGATCCTTCACGGTCAAATCGGCGCCGGCGAGGAGGGCGAGGATGCGCAGGCGCGTCGGCTCGCCGGCGGCGCGCAATCCACCCACCAGCGTGTCCAAGCCGATCACGCTGTCGACAAACATCTCGGATGTACCTTCGGGTACCACGTCCTGCCTCGGATCATTGGAGTTCGATATAAAGATATCTTTATACCTTGAACTCGCAAGAGGCAAGGGGGCTCTCGGCGCGTGAATCCGCGCGGAAAATAACCGGAAACTTAGATTAAATATCTGATATTAAACGGATTATTCGAAAGGGCGGCTGCCCAACAGGCCGGGCGCCGGCATCAGGATTGGGGAAATTGCCCACGAAGGGTGTCGGGATTCCCACCGCCGGTCGGGCGTTTCCGAGCGGCCGGCAGCCGCGCGGACGGCGTGCGTCGGGCCAGCGGGCGCCGGCGCACGCCATCGAGCCACGGCATCCCGCGCCGGCCCCGGCGCGGGGTCGTCGTCGAGCCCGAAACGGCGACCTGGCCGCCGACTGTCAGTCGAAGGAGATCTCGTTGTCGTCCAGGTAGACGTTGTTCGCGGCGCAGATGTCGATCGAGATCGGGTCGTCCAGCACCTCGCCGCCTCCGTCCGCCGCCCAGCCGACCCGCAGGATCTGGTCGCAGGCGCCCGTGTCGGCGGTGAACTCGACCTGCACGCCTTCGCCCGGCGCCAGCTCCTCGTCGAGCCAGTTGTCGCTCCAGCCGTCGCCGTCGTTGGTGTAGAAGCCGACGACGGTGTTCGTGTCGGTGGTGTTGTGGATCTCGAAGAAGCCCTGGGATCCCGTCCCCTGGGCATGGGCCGAGGTCCCCAGTGTGATGGCCAGCGCCGCGGTGGCGGCAAGGCGCCCGATCGTCGTGTTCATGTCATTCCCCCCGGTGAGGAGCCTCCGCTCCAGGCACCAGCGTAGACCCGTTGGGCGAGGAATGCCGTCGAAAAGACGCGTGACCGGAACAGGGCCGGGGAGCCGCGTCCCGCCGCTCAGAACGCGTAGTCGGTGAAGATGTGGTCGAGGTTGGCGCCCCACGGGCCCTTGTACTGGTCGAGCATGCGCTCGGCCATGGTGCGGCCGCTGGCGATGACCTCCTCCAGCGGGCCGAGGAACTGCGTCTCGTCGCTGCCGGAGCTGTTGAGCCGGCCGCGCCGCTTCAGGCCCTCGTGGGACAGCGCGACCATCTCGCGGGCGACCTCCAGCACCGTCCGCCCGGCGACGGTTGCCTGCAGCCCCTCGCGCGGAACGGCGTCGCGCAGCGTCTGCCGGTCTTCCTCGGTCCAGTCCTTCACCAGCTGCCAGGTCTGGTCGAGGATGCCGTCGTCGTAGAGAAGACCCACCCAGAGCGCCGGCACCGCGCAGATCCGCCGCCAGGGACCGCCGTCGGCGCCGCGCATCTCCAGGAACTTCTTCAGCCGGACCTCGGGGAAGGTGGTGGAGATGTGGTTGGTCCAGTCGCCGATGGTCGGAAGTTCGCCGGGCAGCATCGGCAGCTTGCCCTCCATGAACTCCCGGAACGTGTGGCCGGTGACGTCAACGTAGCGGTCGCCGCGCTTGACGAAATACATCGGCACGTCGACCACCCAGTCGACGTACTGCTGGTAGCCAAAGCCTTCGTCGAAGGCGAACGGCAGCATGCCGGTGCGGTCGGGATCGGTGTGCTTCCAGACCTCGGAGCGGAACGACAGGAAGCCGTTGGGCCTGCCGTCGAGGAAGGGCGAGTTGGCGAACAGCGCGGTGGCGATCGGCTGCAGCGCCAGGCTGGTGCGCAGCTTCTTCACCATGTCGGCTTCGCTGGAGTAGTCGAGGTTCACCTGGATGGTGGCGGTCCGGTACATCATGTCGAGGCCGAGCGTGCCGACCTTCTTCATGTACGCGGTCATGATCTCGTAGCGCTGCTTCGGCATGCGCGGCATGTCCTCGCGCGACCAGGTGGGCGCCACGCCGATGCCGAGGAAGCCGAGGCCGAGCGGCTTGGCGATCTCGCGCACCTGGGCGAGGTGCGCGTTGGCCTCGCGGCAGGTCTGGTGGAGCGTTTCCACCGGCGCGCCGGAGAGCTCGAACTGGCCGCCCGGTTCCAGGCTGATGGCGCCGCCGCCGATCGGGTCGACGAGGCCGATGATGGCCTCGCCGTCGTGGATCGGTTCCCAGCCGAGCAGCGATTCCATGCCCTTCAGCAGCTGCGAGATGCCGCGCGGTCCGTCGTAGGGGGCCGGCTTCAGGGTGTCGCGCACGAACCCGAATTTCTCGTGCTCGGTGCCGATGCGGAACGCCTCGGGCGCCTTCTCGCCGTCGGCGATCCAGGCGGCAAGGGTATCCCGATCCTGGATCGGCGTGTCGTCAGTCGTGTCGCGCGCCATCTAACTTCCGGCCATCTATCGATTTGGCGCCGGACATTAGCCGGGCCGATCCATCGAAACAAACGAGTTCTCGCGCACCGATCCGTGAGGAAATCCGATCGGTCGCGAGAGCGGAAAGACCAAGCAGCAAATCCGGCGTCAGCGCCAGTCCCCGAGGGCGGTCTGTACGATCGCAAGGGCTGCTACGGCTGCGGTGTCGGCCCGCAGGATGCGCGGGCCGAGCGAAATTGCGGTGACGGACGGGTGCCCCAGGAGCATGGCGCGTTCGTCCTCCGAAAAGCCGCCCTCCGGACCGATGAGCAGCGCCAGTGGCCCCGCTGCCAGCCCCGACAGCGCCTCGACCGGGTTGGCGACGTCAGTGCCTTCGTCGCAGAAGATCAGGCGCCGGCCGGGCTCTTCGGTGTCCCAGCTGGACAGAAGGCGGTCGAGGCGGGCGGGCTCGACCACCTCGGCAACGGCGATCACGCCGCACTGTTCCGCCGCCTCGATGACGTTCGCGCGCATCCGCTCCACGTTGACGCGGCTCGCCTGGGTATGGCGGGTGAACACCGGCATCAGCCGCCCGGCGCCCATCTCCACGGCCTTCTGCACCATGTAGTCGAGCCGGGCGTGCTTCAGCGGCGCGAACAGGTAGGAGAGGTCGGGCAGCGGCTCCTGGGCACGCAGCTGCTCCTCGCAGGCGAGCGTCGTCGCCTTGCGGGCGATCGAGGCCACGCTCGCGCGCCATTCGCCGTCGCGGCCGTTGAACACGAGCACCGTCGCGCCCTCGGCGAGCCGCATGACGTTCTTCACGTAGTTGGTGCGGGCGGCATCCAGCGCGATCCGGGCATCGGGCCCGAGCGGATCGTCGACGAAGAGGCGCGGCGTCGTGAAGTCGGTGCGGGCCATGGCGGACGTTCCGGGTCCAGGGGGGATCGATGCGGGCGGCCGGCGCCCGTGCTTGCGCGCCGTCATATGCCAGAGACGGCGGGGGCGGAAAGGGCGGGCGATCCGAAGCCGTTTCTTATCCGTCGGCTCGAACGGATCCGAGCGGGACATGCTCTAGCTTGCCGAAGCGGCAGGCCGATATCCGCGCACGAACAGCGCCACGCCGCTCTCGATCATTTCCGAAATCTGCCGTTCGGACAGCGGCGCGAATCCCAGCAGCCCGCAGAGCTGGATGTCGGTCGACACCAGCTGGAGAAACTGCCGCGCCGCGAGCGCCGGATCCGGGACCACCAGATCGCCGCGCGCGTCGGCCGCCCGCAGCAGGTCCTCGAGCTTCTCGTGGGCGAGCTTCGGACCGGATTCGTAGAAGATCTCGCCCAGCTCCGGAAACCGCGGGATCTGCGCGATCAGGCTGCGATAGAACGCCAGCCCGTCGCACGACGCGAACACCTGGATGAACTGCCGGGCGACCGCGAGAAGGACCTCGGCGATGTCCTGGGAGGGGGGCAGCGACGACCAGATCAGATGCTCGGTCTGCCGGCACTTGTCGCTCACCAGCGCCGCGAACAAGGCCTCCTTGCTCGGGAAGTAGACGTAGAGGGTGGCCTTGGAGACCGCCGCCGCCTTGGCGATGGCGTCGGTGCTGACGGCGTCGTAGGGCTGGCTGAGGAACAGCTGATAGGCGGCGTCCATCAGCTGCCGGACCTTCGGGTTGTTCCGGTCCAGCTCCGCCAGGTGCCGCATGTACTCGGGCGCGCTGCTCGGTCGGGGTTGTGCCTCGGGGCTCCGAGGATCCGCAAGATTGGCCATCGAGGATCGCCTCCCAAAAATTATTGAACTAAACCGTTTAGTCAGAGATTGACACGGCGCTCCGGAGTGGTCAACTAGATCCAGACTAAACGGTTTAGTTCGATCCTGGACTGGAGACGCCATCATGCGCTTGGGGAGACCGCACCGGAACGGCGCCCGCCGACGGCTCGGGCGCACGTGCGCCGTCGTGGCGAGCGTTGCGCTGCTCTCCGCCTGCGGGCCGGAAGAGGCCGCGGCGCCGCGAGCGCCCGAGCGCGTGGTCGTGCAGGTGGTCTCCTACCAGCCGGTGTCGCGAACGATCTCGCTGGTCGGCACCGTGACGGCCCGGTTCGAGAGCAATCTGTCGTTTCGCACCGCGGGCCGGATCGCCGAGCGGGACGCCGGCGTCGGCGACCACGTGAAGAAGGGCGACGTCCTGGCCAGGCTCGAGACGAAGGAGCAGCAGGCCGATCTCGACATCGCCCGGGCGACGCTGAAGGCCGCCGAAGCCACCCTGGCCCAGGCGCAGAGCAGCTTCAGCCGGCAGCAGACGCTGATGAAGAAGGGCTTCACCACCCGCAGCAGCCTCGACGAGGCGCAGGAGCGCCTGCGGGTTGCCGAGGGGTCGGTGGAGTCCGCCAAGGCCGACATCGGCACGGCCGAGAACGAGCTGTCGTTCACGACGCTGAAGGCGGACGCCGACGGGGTGATCACGGCCCGCGACGCCGAGGTCGGCCAGGTGGTGTCCGCCGCCCAGGCGGTCTTCACCCTGGCGCCGGACGGCGACCGCGACGCAGCCTTCGACGTCTACGAGGCCCTGGTCACCCAGCCGCCGCCGGAAGGCCCCATCGAGATCCGGCTCCAGTCCGATCCCGAGGTAAAGGCCACGGCGACGGTGCGCGAGGTCTCTCCCACCCTGGACCCGGACACCGGCACGATCCGCGTGAAGATGTCCCTGACCGATCCGCCCGCGGCCATGGGGCTCGGCGTCGCGGTCATCGGAACCGGCCACTGGCCCCCGCAGCAGCTCGTGTCGCTGCCGTGGACGGCGCTGACGTCGAGCGGGGGCGCCCCCGCCGTGTGGGTCGTCGATCCCCAGACGGCCCGCGTTTCGGAGCGCCAGGTCGTCGTCGAGCGCTACCGGACGGGCGAGGTGCTGCTCAGCGGCGGCCTGAACAGCGGCGAGACCGTGGTGATCCGCGGCGGCCAGTTCCTGCGCGAGGGACAGACCGTCCTGACCGAACCGGAGGCTTCCTCATGAATCCAAGGCACATCCTCGTCGGTCTCGTCGCGCTCTGCGCGGTGGCCGGCCTCTTCGGCTGTTCGGAGGGCGACGCGGACCGGGAGCCGGCGATCCGTCCGGTCCTCTCCGAGCTGGCGGCGCTGCAGCCCGGCGACGTCGAGAGCTTCACCGGCAAGGTGGAGCCGCGCTTTTCGCACGAGCTCGGCTTCCGGGTGCTCGGCCGCGTCGTCGCGCGCAACGTCGAGGTCGGCCAGCAGGTGAAGGCCGGAGAGGTCCTGGCTTCGCTCGATTCCCGGGCGCTCGAGCTCGCCGTCCGGCAGCTGGAGGCGGAACTCGCCAAGGCCAGGGCGCAGCTCGACAACGCCGCGGCCACGAAGGACCGCAAGACGGCGCTGTTCAAGGTGAACGCCGCCTCCCAGGCCGAAGTCGACACGGCCGAGGAGGCGCTGGCCGCCGCGAATGCCTCCGTCGTGCAGGGCCAGGCCCGGCTCGACAAGGCGAACGAACAGCTCTCCTACACCCAGCTCAGGTCGCAGACGGACGGCATCGTCACCGCCGTCAGCCTGGAGGTCGGGCAGATCGTCACCCAGGGGCTGACGGTGGTCACCGTCGCCCAGGCCGACGTGCGCGAGGCCGTCGTCGACGTCCCCGACGAGATCGCGCAGACCATCCGGCCGGGCGACGCCTTCACCGCGCGGCTGCAGGCCGATCTCGACCTCTCCGCGTCCGGCCGGGTGCGCGAAATCGCGCCCCAGGCCGACGAAGCGACCCGCACCCGGCGGGTCCGGATCACCCTGGACCAGCCGGCACCGGCCTTCCGGATCGGAACGAACGTGCGGGTGACGCCGACCCATGCGTATGTCTCGCATGTCGGCCTGCCGCGCTCGGCGCTGCTCACCGAAGACGGCCGCACCTTCGTCTGGATCGTCGACGCGAAGGCCCTGACCGTGTCCCGGCGGCCGGTGGACATCGCCGGAGATCCGGCCGGCGGTCCGGTCCGCGTGACCCGCGGCGTCGACGTCGGCGACAGGGTCGTGACGGCGGGCGTCCATTCGCTCAGCGAGGGCCAGAAGGTCCGGATCGATGCGGGGATGGTCCTGTGAAAGGCTTCAACCTCTCCGACTGGGCGCTCCACCACCGCTCGCTGATCTGGTTCTTCATGATCATGGCGTCCGTTGCCGGCGTGCTCGCCTACTTCAATCTCGGGCGCGAGGAAGATCCCAACTTCACCATCAAGACGATGCTGGTGTCCGCGGCCTGGCCCGGCGCGTCGCTGCAGGAGATGTCCACCCAGGTCACCGACCGGCTGGAGAAGAAGCTGCAGGAGATCCCGGTCCTCGACTATACCAAGAGCCTGACCTCGCCGGGCAGCACGACGATCTTCGTCAACCTGCTGGACACGGCCCAGGGCCGCGTGGTGCCGGACACGTGGCTGCGGGTGCGCAACATCCTTTCCGACATCAAGGGCGACCTGCCCTCGGGCGTCCAGGGTCCGTTCTTCAACGACGACTTCGGCGACGTCTTCGGCAACATCTATGCCTTCACCTCCGACGGGCTGACCCAGCGCCAGCTGCGCGACTACGTCGAGGCCGCCCGCACCGAGATCCTCAACGTCCCCAACGTCGGCAAGGTCAATCTCGTCGGCGCCCAGGACGAGGTCATCTACCTGGAATTCTCCACCCAGCAGATGGCGGCGCTCGGGCTCACCCAGGACACCATCGTCACTGCGCTGAGCGCGCAGAACGCGGTGGCGCCGGCCGGGACGATCGAGGCCGACGGAGAGCGGGTGTTCGTGCGGACCAACGGGCAATTCGCGTCCGAGAAGGATCTGAGCAAGGTCAATCTCTGGATCAACGACCGCTTCTTCCGGCTCTCCGACGTGGCGACCATCCGGCGCGGATACGAGGACCCGCCGAGCTCCCTGTTCCGCTACGACGGGCAGCCCGCGATCGGTCTCGCCATCGGCATGAAACCGGCCGCCAACCTCCTGGAATTCGGCGAGGCGCTGACCGAGAAGATCGCGAAGATCGAGTCCGAGCTGCCGATCGGCGTCACCATCAGCAAGGTCTCCGACCAGCCGCAGGTGGTCGAGGAAGCCGTCGGCGGCTTCGTCAAGGCGCTCATCGAGGCGATCGCCATCGTGCTCGCCGTCTCGTTCATCAGCCTCGGCTTCCGCGCCGGGCTGGTGGTGGCGCTGTCGATCCCGCTGGTGCTCGCCATCACCTTCGTGGGGATGGAATATCTCGACATCTCGCTGCAGCGGATCTCGCTCGGTGCGCTGATCATCGCCCTCGGCCTGCTCGTCGACGATGCCATGATCGCGGTGGAGATGATGGTGTCGCGGCTGGAGGTCGGCGACACCCTCGAGAAGGCGGCGACCCACGTCTACACCTCGACCGCCTTCCCGATGCTGACCGGCACGCTGGTGACGGTGGCGAGCTTCATCCCCGTCGGCCTCAACGACAGCGCCGCCGGCGAATTCACCTTCACGCTGTTCGTGGTCATCGCGATATCGCTGATCGTGTCGTGGATCGTCGCGGTGGTGTTCACGCCGCTGCTCGGCGTGAACCTGCTTCCGAAGACGATGAAGAAGCATCACGACAAGCCCGGTCGCGGCGCCCGGGTGTTCCGCTGGCTGCTGACCTTCTGCGTCCGCTTCAAATGGCTGACCATCGTCGCGACGCTGGCGATGTTCGCGCTCGCCATCTTCGGCATGGGCTTCGTCCAGCAGCAGTTCTTCCCCTCCTCGGACCGCCCCGAGGTGATCGTCGACTGGACCGCGCCGCAGAACGCCTCCATCAACGAGACCAGGGCGCAGATGGACCGCTTCGAGACCTCGCTCGAAGGCGACGACGACATTCTCTTCTGGTCGTCCTACGTGGGCGAGGGCGCCCAGCGCTTCCTGCTGTCCTACGACGTGCAGCCGGCCAGCCCGAACTTCGGGCAGATCGTCATCATGACGAAAGGCGTCGAGGCCCGCGACCGCGTCATCGCCCGGCTCAGGGATCTGGGAGAGACGGATTTCGTCGGAACCGACGTCTTCGTCCACTCCCTCGATATCGGGCCGCCGGTCGGGCGCCCGGTCCAGTTCCGGATCAGCGGTCCGGACATCCCGAAGGTCCGCGCCTACGCCCAGCAGGTGGCAAGCATCGTCGGCGAAAACCCCAACACCGACCGCGTGACCTACGACTGGAACGAGCCGGCGCGGGTGGTGAAGATCGACATCCGCCAGGACAAGGCCCGCCAGCTCGGGGTCACCTCCAGCGACATCGCCTCGGTGATGAACGGCATCGTCGGCGGCTCGACCGCCACCCAGATCCGCGACCAGATCTATCTCGTCGACGTCGTCAGCCGCGCCATCTCGTCGGACCGGTCGTCGATCGAGGCGCTGGAGAACCTGCAGATCCCCACCAAAGGCGGCCAGTCCTTCCCGCTCGCCGCGATCGCGACGTTCCACTACGAGCAGGAGCAGCCGTTCCTCTGGCGCCGCAACCGGATCCCCACCCTCACGGTGAAGTCCGCCATCTCCACCTCGGTGCAGCCAGCGACGGTCGTCGCGCAGCTGGAACCGAAGCTGAACGCGCTGAGGGCGGAGCTCCCCGACGACTATCGGATCGAGACCGGAGGCGCGGTCGAGGAGAGTGCCAAGTCGCAGGGGCCGATCGCGGCAGTCGCGCCGCTCATGCTCATCATCATGGCCACGCTGCTGATGGTCCAGCTCCAGAGCTTCCAGCGCATGTTCCTGGTGGTGGCGGTGGCGCCGCTCGGCCTGATCGGCGTCGTCGCGGCGCTTCTCCCGTCCGGGGCGCCCCTCGGGTTCGTGGCGATCCTCGGCGTGCTCGCCCTGATCGGCATCCTGATCCGCAATTCGGTGATCCTGATCGTGCAGATCGAGCACCTGATCAGCACGGGCGAGGAGAAGTGGGACGCGGTGATTTCGGCGACCGAACACCGGATGCGGCCGATCATGCTCACGGCGGCGGCGGCCTCGCTGGCGCTGATCCCGATCTCCCGCGAGGTGTTCTGGGGGCCGATGGCGTATGCGATGATGGGCGGCATCATCGTCGGCACGGTGCTGACGCTGCTCTTCCTGCCGGCCCTCTACGTCGCCTGGTTCGGGATCAAGGACCCCAGCCGCGGCAAGACACGCCGCGGCGAGGTGGCGTCCGCCGATCACGCCGACCCGGCTTCGGCCTGATCGGCCCGGCGGCCCGCCGGAGGGGAGAGGAACGACCGGCCGTGCGCGCCTGCGCCGGCCGGAGGCATCGCTCTCGCCGCAAAGTCCGCTAGGCTGGGGGCGGGTCGGATCCCCGATTCGCCCGTTGAGCCCGACCGATCGCGGAAGAAGCCGATGGCGCCTGAAAGCCCGACAACGCTTGCCTCGAACGCTGCAGAATTCACCGTCTCGGAGATCTCCGGCGCCATCAAGCGTTCGGTGGAGGACAATTTCGGCTACGTGCGGGTGCGCGGCGAGATCTCGGGCTACCGGGGTCCGCACTCGTCGGGCCACGCCTATTTTTCGCTGAAGGACGAGCGCGCCCGGCTGGAGGCGGTGGTCTGGCGCACGGCGTTCTCCAAGCTCAAGTTCAAGCCCGAGGAAGGCATGGAGGTGATCGCCACCGGGCGCATCACCACCTTCCCGGGCGCCTCCAAATACCAGATCGTCATCGATGCGATCGAACCGGCCGGGGCCGGGGCGCTGATGGCGCTCCTGGAAGCGCGCCGCAAGGCGTTCACCGAGGAGGGCCTGTTCGACGCCGAGCGCAAGGTCAGGCTGCCGTACCTGCCGCGGGTGATCGGCGTCGTCACCTCGCCCACAGGCGCGGTGATCCGCGACATCCTGCATCGGCTCACCGACCGGTTCCCGGTGCACGTGCTGGTCTGGCCGGTGCGGGTGCAGGGCGAGGAGTCGGCCGGCGAGGTCGCGGCCGCGGTGGCCGGCTTCAACGCGCTGGCCCCTGGCGGCGCGATCCCGCGGCCCGACGTGCTGATCGTGGCGCGCGGCGGCGGCAGCCTGGAGGACCTCTGGGGCTTCAACGACGAGAAAGTGGTGCGCGCCGTCGCGGCGTCGACGATCCCGGTGATCTCGGCGGTCGGCCACGAGACCGACACCACGCTGATCGACTTCGTCGCCGACGTGCGCGCGCCGACGCCGACGGCGGCCGCCGAACTCGCCGTGCCGGTGCGCTCCGAACTCCTCGCCGTCGTCGACGACCGGGCGCGGCGGCACTTCGCGGCGCTGCGGCGGCTGCTCGACGGGCGCCGCTCGGAACTCAGGGCCCTGTCGCGGGCGCTGCCGGGCCCCGCCGACCTGGTGGCGCCGTCGCGCCAGCGCTTCGACCTGGCCAGCACGCGCCTGTCGAACGCCCTGTCGGCGGCGGCGTCGGCCCACCGGCTGGCGTTGCAGAAGTCCGCGGCGCGGCTGCGCCCGTCGCTCCTGAGCCTGCCGGTGCGCCGTGCCCGGCAGGAGCTCGACACGCTGCACGCGCGCTCCGGCCAGCGCCTCAGGATCGAGACCCAGCGTGCCCGCCGCCAGTTCACCCAGTGCGGCGAACGGCTGACGCCCACAATTCTCGTTCGGTCGGCCCAGGCGCACCGCAAGGACCTCGACGAGGCCGGCGGCCGGCTCCAGCCGGTCTATCGGCGCACCGTCGCCGCGCGCCGCGACCGGCTGGAGGCGGCGTGGAAGCTGGTGGAGGCGCTGTCGCACCAGGGCGTGCTCGCCCGCGGCTTCGTGCTGGTGCGCGACGGCAAGGGCAAGGCGGTCACCCGGGCCGGCATGGTCGCCTCCGGTGAGGCGCTGACGCTGACGTTCGCCGACGGCGACGTGGGCGCGGTGGCGGCGGGCCCGGCCGCGGCGCGCCCCGCGGCGAAGCCGAAGCGCGCGGGCCCCTCCGATCCGGGCGGGCAGGGCCAGCTTCTCTGAGCCCGGCCGGTCCGGCCCGCACGACGGCTCTTGCCCCGGAGGCTCCGAAGGGGTCTTCTCGCGTTCGTGCATGGCAGGGACGCCGCGAGAGCGTCCGCCGTCCGGACCAGGCGGGTCCGCCGGGCGGCAACCGGCGGGAGGAGACGGGACGCCCATGGATTTCGCCCTGTCCGAAGAAGACGCGATGATCGCCGAGACGGCGCAGCGCATGGCGCGCGAGCGCCTGGCGCCGCTGGCCGAGACCCTCGACCGGGGCGAGGGCCGCGACGCCTTCCTCGGCAACCTCAAGCGCCTCGCCGAGCACGGCTTCATGGGGCTCAACGTGCGCGCCGACTATGGCGGCTCGGAAGCCGGGACGACGGCGTTCGCGCTGTCGATCGAGGCGTTCGCGCGCGCCTGCGCGTCGACGGCGGTGACGGCGTCGGTCACCAACATGGTCGGCGAGATCATCCAGGCGGTGGGCAGCGAGGAGCAGCGCCGGCGCTATCTGCCGCCGCTCTGCGACGGCACCTACGCCGCCGGCGCCTTCTGCCTGACCGAGGCGGGCGCCGGCTCCGACCCCGCCGGCATGACCACCCGGGCCGCGATGGACGGCAACGAATGGGTGCTGAACGGCGCCAAGCTCTACATCACCTCCGCCCCCTATGCCGGCGTCTTCGTGGTCTGGGCGGTGACCGATCCGGACGCGCCGAAGGGCAAGGGCATCTCGTGCTTCCTGGTCGAGGCGGGGACGCCCGGCCTGGTCATCGGCAAGGCGGAGAAGAAGCTCGGCCAGGCCGGCTCGGCCACCTGCGAGGTCGCCTTCGAGGACTGCCGCCTGCCGGCCGACGCGCTGATGGGCCGGCAGAACGACGGCTTCCGCATCGCCGTGTCGGAGCTTGCCGGCGGCCGCATCGGCATCGCCGGGCTGGCGCTCGGCATCGCCCGGGCGGCGATGGACGCGGCGATCGCCTACGCCCGGGAGCGCCGGCAGTTCGACCGCACGATCGCCGACATGCAGGGCATCCAGTGGATGATCGCCGACCGCGAGACCGAGCTGGAGGCGGCGCGGCTGCTGATCCTGCAGGCGGCGTGGCTGAAGGACCAGGGCAGGCCGTTCGCCCGCGCCGCCTCGATGGCCAAGCTCTACGCCAGCGAGGCGGCCCAGCGCGCCACCTACACGGCGCTGCAGATCCACGGCGGCGCCGGCTACCTGACCGACCATCCGGTCGAGCGCCACGCCCGCGACGCCCGGATCACCACGATCTACGAGGGAACCAGCGAGATCCAGCGGCTGATCATCGCGCGCGACATTCTCGCCGGCGCCTGAGCGGAGACCGGCACCGGGGGCGGGTCGCGCAGTCGGATGTTGATCGGCGTCAAGGCAGGGCCCATCGTTCGTTTCTAGACCCGAACCATACCCCCGCTCGGGAGATGATCCGGGCGCAAGGCAAACGGGATCAGGAGAGGGAAAATGCAGATCAGAGACATCGTTGTCGTGACCGACCTGTCGGGCGACCAGAAGCCGGCGCGGCTGGCGGTCGATCTCGCCGAAAAGACCAACGCCCACGTGACCGGCCTCGCCCCGGTGCTCGAACCGATCACCCCGGCCTATCTCGCCGGCCCGCTGCCCGCCGACATCCTCGACCGCGCCCGCGAGGCCTCCGAGGAGGTCGCCGACAAGGCGCTCGCGACCTTCAACGAGATGGTCCGGGTGCAGGGCGTCAGCGGCGAGGCGTCCCGCTTCCGCCTCATCGAGGGGGCCGCCTCCGGCCTGATCCACCGGGTGCGGATGTCGGACCTGGCGGTGATCGGCCAGGATGCGCCGGACTCCACCGAGCCGGCCCGCGCCGCGCTCATCGAGGCGCTGCTGTTCGAGACCGGGGTGCCGGTGATGGTGGTGCCGTACATCTCCAACGGCAGCTTCGAGGCGAAGCACATGATGGTCGCCTGGGACGGCAGCGTCACCGCCTCCCGCGCCGTCCACGCCGCCCTGCCGCTGATGAAGCTCGCCGGCAAGATTTCGGTCGTGGTCGTCGAAAAGGGCCAGCGCTTCGCCGGCGAGCCGGGCGCGGATGTCGCGGTCTACCTGTCGCGCCACGGCCTCAACGTCAGCATCGAACAGGTGCCGGCCGTCTCCGGCGACGTCTCCGCCGCGCTCCTCAACTTCGTCTCCGACCGGGGTGTCGACGTGGCGGTGATGGGCGGCTACGGCCACAGCCGCTTCCGCGAGTTCGTGGTCGGCGGCGCCACCCGCGGCATGCTCGACGCGATGACCGTGCCGGTGATCATGGCGCACTGACGGCGCCCGCCGGACGCCCGGCCCGCGTCGCCTGGACCCCACAGGCCCCGGCGATGCCGGCCGGGCGGCGCGGTGCCCCCCGGCCGGGCCGCGCGCCCTGCCGCCGTCCCTTCGCGGCATGATGCGAAGGCCCGAATGCGATAGTCTGCACGGCGGGCCCATCGGGCCGGGAGGCGGACCGATGGCCGGGGGCCGGTCGGTGTTCGGGGAAGCGGCATGACGATCCTCAATCTCGATGCGCTGTTCCGGCCGGGCTCGGTGGCCCTCGTCGGCCCCAGCCGGCTGGAGGACGGGCGGCTGGCGCTGTTGGCCGACCGCCTGTCGGCGACGGCCGGCCCGCGCTGGGCGATCGGCATCGGCTCGGCCGTGGCCGGCTTCGAGCCGGCGCGCGTCGGCGACCCCGGCGTCCGCCCCGACCTGGCCCTCTATCTCGGCGGCCCGGAGACCGCGGCGGCGACGGTGGCGGCGCTGGCCGAGGCGGGCACCCGCGCCGTCGTCGCGCTGTCGCCGAGCTACGATGCCTGGCCGGAGGCGGTGATCGCCGCCACGCTCGCCGCCGGCCGGCGGCACAATCTGCGCCTGGTGGGGCCGGGCAGCCTGGGCGTGCGCGTGCCCGGCGCCGGCTTCGATGCCTCGCTGCTGGTGCACGACGGCCGTCCCGGAGACCTGGCCCTCGTCGCCCGCTCGGGCGCGGTGGTGAACGCCACGCTCGCCTGGGCCGAACGCCACGGGGTCGGGTTCTCCGGCGTGGTGTCGCTCGGCCAGAAGGCCGACGTCGACGTCGGCGACCTCCTCGACTGGTTCGCCATGGACGGCCGCACCCGGGCGATCCTGGTCCACGTCGAGACCATCACCAATCCGCGCAAGTTCATGTCGGCGGCCCGCGCCGCGGCCCGCACCAAGCCGGTGGTGGTGGTGCGCTCCGGGGTGACCCGCGACCCGCCCCGGGCGCTCGACACGCTGTGCGGCCGGCTTGCCCCCGGCGACCGGGTCTACGACGCGGCGTTCGCCCGGGCCGGCTTCGTGCGGGTCTGCGACATCGACGAGCTGTTCGAGGCGGCGGAGACGGTCAGCCGCTTCCGCGCCCCGTCCGGCGGCCGGCTGGCGGTGGTCGCCAGCGGCCGCAGCCTCGCCTCGATCGCCGCCGACAGGCTCGCCGCCCGCAACGGCCAGCTGGCGGCCCCCGGAGAGGCGACCCTGGCGGCGCTCGCGCCGCTGGTCCGCCGCAACATCCAGGCGGCGAACCCGGCCGTCCTGGAGGACGACGCCGCGCCGGCAACCCACGCCGCCGCGGTGGCCGCCCTGCTCTCCGACCGCGAGGTCGACGGCGTGCTGGCCGCCGCCGCGCCGACGCCGTTCTCGCCGGTGGCGCCGCTGGTCGACGTGCTGATCGAGACGGCGGTCGCGCATCGCCGGCAGGCGCTGCGGCCGAAGCCCATCCTCGCCGTCCTCCTCGGGCTGGGCCCGGAGGACGAGCGCCGGCTCAGCGAGGCCGGCGTGCTGGTGCGCAGCTCGCCCGATGCGGCGATCCGCAGCTTCCAGCATCTGGTCGGCTACGGGCGCGGGCAGGAACGGCTGATGTCGACGCCGCCGGCCGGGCCGGCGATGGAGGCCCCCGCCATCGGCGAGGCGCGGGCCCTCATCGGCGAGGCCCTGGCCGCCGGCCGCACCCGCCTCACCGATACCGACGGGCGGCGGCTGCTCCGGGCGTTCGGCATCGAGACCCTGGATCGGACCGTCGCGCGGACCCCGGAAGAGGCACGGGAGGCGGCGCGCCTCTTGCTGGCGCACGCCCCGCGCTGCCGGATCGGACCGGCCATCGACGAGGGCGGCGGCGGGCGCCTGGTCGCCGTCGAGGTCGAGAGCGCCGTGGGCGCGGAACGGCTCGCCTCCTTCATCCTGTCCGGCGGCGCGTCCTCGTCGGCAACGCCGCTTCCCCAGGCGGTGATCCTGGAACCGGCGCTGGTGCCTGGCGCCACCACGACCCTCGTCGCCGGCCTCGTCGACGACCCGGCATTTGGGCCCGCGATGGTGCTCGCCCATGCGGGCGCCTCGGCCTCGGCGGCACCGGTGTCGGTGGCGCTGCCGCCCCTCGATCTCAGGCTGGCGGCCGAAATGGTCGACCGGCTGGAAATCGGCGGGCTGCTCTCCGGCGACGCCGAGGCCACGGGCGGCGACCGGGACGCGCTGCTCCTGCTGCTCGTCCGGCTCGGCCAGCTGGCCGCCGAATGCCCGGAAGTGCGCGCCATCGACATCGAGACGCTGGTGGTCGGCGCGGGCCATGCGCGGGCGGCGGACGTGCGCGTCCATATCGCCCCGCTGGTGGCCTCGCCCGGCCGCCTGGGCCATCCGCGGCTGTCGATCCGCCCGTATCCGAGCGGCTGGCAACGCCGTCTGATCACCCGCGACGGCGCGACCCTCGACATCCATCCCATCCGCCCGGAGGACGAGCCGGCCTACAAGGCCTTCCTGGAATCGATCGATCCGGAGGACCTGCGCCTGCGCTTCTTCGCGCCGCTGCGCCACATCGGTCATGCCATGCTCGCGCGGCTGACCCAGCTCGACTACGCGCGGGCGATGGCCTTCGTCGCCAGGGACCCCGCGACGGGCGAGATCCTGGGATCGGTGCGCCTCCATGCCGACCCCGATCACCGGGTCGGCGAATACGCCATCCTGCTGCGCTCGGACCTCAAGGGAAAGGGCCTCGGCTGGGCGCTGATGAGCCTGATCATCGAGTACGCCCGGGCCGACGGTCTGGACGAGATCGTCGGCGAGGTGCTGCGGGAAAACACCACCATGCTGGCGCTCTGCACCGCGCTCGGCTTCCGCGTCACCCCGGTGGCCGACGACGAGGGACTGGTGGAGGTGCGCCTGCCGGTGGCCCGCACCGACATCGTCTTCCACGAGGACCTCCGCCACCTCGCGTCGCCGTCGTGATGGCTGCGCGCAGGCCGGCGGAGCGCGCGAGATGGGCTCTCCTGGCGGCGCTCGGTGTCGTCGCCGGCCTGGTCGTGCTCGACGGCGCCGGGTTCGGGCGCGACCGCATCTGGGTGATGGTGGCCGGACCCGCCGATCTGGGCCCGGTGGATTTCGCCACGCTGCAGCCCGGCCCCTATCCCAACCACTTTCTGGTCTGTCCGCCGGCGGTCTGCAAAGCCGGGGTGTCCCATGCCGACGCCCCGGTCTTCGCCGTGCCGGCCAGCCGCCTGATGGCGGCGGTGGACGCGGTCGCGGCGGCGGAGCCGCGAACCCGGCGGGTGGACGACGGCACCCATCCCCTCGGCGCCCGCTACGTGGTGCGCTCGCGGGTGATGCATTTTCCCGACACGGTGTCCGTCGACGTCGTGCCACTGGACGACGACCGGTCCACCCTCGCGGTCTATGCGCGCTCCCAGCTCGGCTCCGACGATTTCGGGGTCAACCGACGACGGATCGAACGCTGGCTGGCCGAGATCGGGGCGCGGGCAGGGGCGGCCGGCTAATTCGACGGACAGCTCGGCGGAATGCGGCCGAGCCAGGCCTTGCCCTGGTCGGAGACGGCGCCGCGCACCAGCGGCCGGTCGACGACGCGGATGGCCTCGATCGGCAGCTCCGGGCCGAGGCTCTCCGGCGTGATCGGCACCGTGGAGACGACCAGCGCGCCGCTGCAGCGCACCTCGCGGGCGTTCGTCCACGGCGACAGATGCGGGCTCGCCTCCTCGAAGACGTTGACCGTGTGGCCGAGGTCGAAGGCGAGCGAGCCGCCGAGCTGCCGCCCCTTCTGGATGCCCTGGGTGACGATGGCGCGCAGCGGTCCGCTGCCGGTCTCCGCCCAGTAGGTCTCGGCGACCCGCGCCATCGCCGGACCGTCGAAGTCGGCGTAGGCGGGACGGGCCTGGGTGACCGGCGACAGCAGCCGGATCGCGGCATAGCCGACCGCGAAGACGCAGGCGAGCGCCACGATCGCGATCCGCAGCCGCCGTCCGCCAGCCGTCGCTCCGGCGCGGGCCGCCGCCACCGCCCACCACAGCGCGAACGACGGGGCGATCGGCGTCAGCCAGTGCGACTTGGCGTCGACGCCGAACAGCAGCGCGGCCAGTGCGATCACCAGGAACGGACCGAGCGCCGCCCAGGTGACGAACACGCCGGCGGGGTCTCTGGGCCCGGCGAGCAGCAGCGCCCGGGCTGCGCGGGCGAGCGCGCGGGGATGCGGGACGGCGGCGAGCGCGATCGCGATCATCGGGGCGATGGCGCCCAGCGCCGCGCCGGTGAAGGCGGCCGTCGAGGTGAGGTGGTGGACGAGCCCGCGCGCCTCCGTCCGCACCGCCCAGCCGAGCGGCGAGGCATCCTCCAGCGCCAGCGCCGCGATCTGCGGCGACAGCGCCAGCGCGCCGGCCGCGACCGCGATCCATGGTCCCGCCGTCAGCAGCTGGCGCCGCCACGCGGGCACGATCAGGAAGGCGATGCCGAGGCCGGCGACCAGGTGCAGGATGGCGTACTTCGCCCACAGCCCGCCGGCGACGGCCAGCCCGAACGCCAGCCACGCCCACCAGCGGCCGGTGGAAAACGCCCCCCATGCGGTCGCCAGCGTCAGCCCCCAGAACAGCATGACGCCGATGTTGTGGTTGAGCTCGATGGGCGAGATCGTGAGATAGGGCGACAGCAGCCCCATCGCCGCGGCGAGCAGCGCCGCATGCCGCCCGGCGGTGGCGTTGGCGACCCACACCGCGCCGGCGAGCCCGCCGAGGGCGAGCGCCTGGGCGATCGCGTAGAGCGTCTGGTAGCGCACCGGCCCGGTCAGCCGGGCCATCTCGGTGAGCCACAGGGTGAACGGCGGGTGGCGGGCGTAGACCAGCCGCCAGTGCTGGCCGCCGATCGCGCCTTCCGCCACGTCGAGGCGGATCGATCCCTCCAGCAGCGAGGGCAGCAGGATCCAGACGAGCGCGTGCAGCAGGAACACCGCCGCCACGAGGACGACGACCGTGCGGGCGGTGTCGGGGCGTGCGGAGGCCGCCCGGCCGGGTGGGGTGACAATCATGCTCAGCCGTAGATGAAGAAGGCGCCGAAGACCACTGCGATCACGACCACGCCGGGCGAAAGGTCGCCGATCCGCCCAGAGAAGAGCTTGACCATCACGTAGGTGACGAAGCCGAGGCCGATGCCTTCGGAGATCGAGTAGGTGAACGGCATGCCGAGGGCGCAGACGGCGGCGGGGGCGACTTCCGTCGGATCCGTCCAGTCCATCTCGGCGAGGCCCTGCAGCATGATGGTGGCGACGAACAGCAGCGCCCCCGCCGTCGCATAGGGCGGGATCGCCGCCGCCAGCGGCGAGAACAGCAGCGCCAGCGCGAACAGCGCGGCGACGGTGACGCCGGTGAGGCCGGTCCGGCCGCCGGCCGCCACGCCGGTGGCGCTCTCCACGTAGCTGGTGGTGTTGGAGGTGCCGACGAGCGAGCCGATGACGGTGGCGGTGGAATCGGCGAACAGCGCCTGGCGCATGCGGGGAAGCCGGCCGTCCTTGTCGAGGAGGCCGGCCCGCGAGGACACTCCCAGCAGCGTGCCGGCGGTGTCGAACACGTCGACCAGCAGCAGCGAGAACACGACGATCCAGAACGTGCCGGTGGCGACCCTGGCGAAGTCGAGGGCGAACAGCGTCGGCGTCGGATCCGGCGGCAGCGAGACGACGCCACCGAACTCGACGAGGCCGAACGGAACGCCGAGGATGGTGACGACCAGGATGCCGATGATGGTCCCGCCGACGAGGCCGATGGCGTTCAGCGCGGCGATCAGGGCAAAGCCGACGAGGGCCAGGATCACCGGGGCGGAGGCGAAGTTGCCGGCGGTGACCAGCGTCGCCGAGCTGTCGACGACGATCCCGGCGTTCTCCATGGCGATGAGGCCGAGGAACAGCCCGATGCCGGCGGAGATGGCGCGCTTCAGGTTGGCCGGGATCGCGTCGATGATGATCCGGCGCAGGCCGATCAGCGAGATGGCGACGAAGATCACCCCGGAGCAGAACACCGCCGCCAGCGCCTCCTGCCAGCTGAAGCCGTCGGCCAGCACCACGGTGAACGCGAAGAAGGCGTTGAGCCCCATCCCCGGCGCCAGCGCGATCGGGTAGTTGGCGGCGAACGCCATGATCAGCGTGCCGGCGATGGCCGCCACCGCGGTGGCCACGAACACCGGCCCTTCCGGCATGCCGGCCGCCGCCAGGATGCTCGGGTTCACGAACAGGATGTAGGCCATCGTGAGGAAGGTGGTGATGCCGGCCAGGACCTCCGTCTTGGCGGACGTCCCGTGCGCGGTCAGGCCGAACGCACGGTCGAGTCGGCCGAGCGGCCGGTCCTCGTGGGCAGGGGGCATGGGGCGATCTCCTGGCCGGAAGGGTCAGAGGGAGGCGCGGCGAGGCGCCCCCCGGCGGTCAATCTAGCCCTGTTTGCCGGGCTCGCCGAGCAGCGCATAGGCGGTTTGCACCGAAACCGCGGGACGGGCGTCGCCTTCGGCGCTAAGCGTGATCCGGCCGAACGCCATGGTGCGCCCGAGGCGGATGACCTCCGCCGTGGCCAGGGTCGCCGTGCCCGCGATGGGCCGCAGGAAGTGGGTGGTCTGGTCGACGGTGGTCATCGGCCGGTAGGCCTTCGACGCGGCGCTGACGGCGAACACCATCGCGGTGTCGGCGAGCGCCATCAGCGCCTGGCCGCAGACCACGCCGTTGTCGCGGGTCAGCCGCTCGGAAAACGGCATGCGCAGCACCGCGTCGCTCTCGCCGATGCGCTCGATCGTCAGGTCCAGTTCCTGGATCCACGGCGCGAACACGCGCTTCAGAAGATCGGTTGCGGCGGCGGTGTCGAATGTGCTCATCAAGGCGGTCCCCCTGTGCGTCCTCCGCGGCAAACGGAAGTCTCCTGTCCATGAACTACCGTCACGCCTACCATGCGGGCAATGTCGGCGATGTGCTCAAGCACATCGCGGTGGCGCGCATCGTACGCTACCTGCAGAAGAAGCCGGGGGCGATCCGGGTGATCGACACCCATGCCGGCATCGGCCTCTACGATCTGGCCGGCGACGAGGCGACGCGGACGGGCGAGGCGGAGCGCGGCGTGGTGCGGGTGCTGGCCGCGGATGCCCCGGCGGAAGTGGCCGACCTGATCGCGCCGTGGCGGGAGGTGGTGGAGGCGGAAAACCCCGACGGGACGCTGCGCCTCTATCCCGGCTCGCCGTGGCTGGTGCGCAAGCTGCTGCGTCCCCAGGACCGGCTGACGGTGGTCGAGCTGCACCCGGCCGACGCGGAGGTCCTGAAGGAGCTTTTCTACGGCGACGTGCAGGTGCGCGCGGTGGAGCTCGACGGCTGGCTGGCGCTGAACGCCTTCGTGCCGCCGAAGGAACGGCGCGGCCTGGTGCTGGTCGACCCGGCATTCGAGGTGCCGGGAGAGGTCGCGCGCCTCGCCCGTCGCCTCGCCAAGGCGTGGCGCAAATGGCCGACCGGCGTCTATTGCGGCTGGTATCCGGTGAAGACGGGGTCCGAGAGCGAGGAGATCCTGGCGATCCTCTCCGAGGCCGGCGTGGCCGAGCATCTCGTCGCCGAACTGACGGTGCGGCGGCCGGATCCCGATGGACCGATGGCCGGATGCGGGCTCGCCATCATCAACCCGCCGTTCACGCTCTCCGGCGAGCTGGAGCTCGTGCTCGGCTGGCTCGGCACCGTCCTCGCGCAGGGGCCTGGCGGTGGTTTTCGCGTCACACACCACGCCTAGTCTCAGGCTGCGACGCCCGGAGCCTTGATTCTCCCACCCCCTTCCCGCATCGTCCAGGCAACATATCCGCGTCTGGGGGCTACCATGTTCGTCCGTTTTGCCGCTGCCGCATGTCTCTCCGCCATGATGTTCGCGCCGGCGATGGCGGCCGATCCCTACGTCGTCGTTCCGGCGCCGACCTATCGTGTGGCGCCCGCCCCGGCGCCCGTCGCCGGGCCGCTGCCGGCCTGCGCCGACCAGAAGGTCGTGAACGCGGCGCTGAAGTTCACCAACAGCGCCGAGCCGGTCTACCGGGTGGAGCGGGTGGCGGCGATCGACAACGTGTTCGAGCAGAAGCTCGACGTGGACAATCCGAGCCCGCTGGCGCGCCGCTACTGCAGCGGCCGCGCCGTCTTCGAAGACGGCCGGGTGACCACCGCCTACATCCGGCTGGAGGAGCAGGGCGGCTTCGCCGGCTTCGGCTGGTCGGTCAACGTCTGCCTCGAGGACTACGACAAATGGCGGGTCTACGACGGCTTCTGCCGTACGGCGCGCCCCGCGCCCGATCGCTGAGCCGCGCTCCGCACCATCGCCGGATGGGCTGCGTCCGCTCCGGACGGGCCCTTGCGGCGTTTCTGGCCGTCCTGCTGGCGATCGTCGGTGGGGCTGACGTCCGCGCCGACAATCGCGCCGACCACCGCGCCGGCGACTTCGACTTCTACGTCCTCTCCCTCTCCTGGTCGCCGAGCTACTGTGCTGCGGCGGGCGACCGCGCCGATCCCGACCAGTGCGCGTCCGGCCGCCCCTACGCGTTCGTCGTCCACGGGCTGTGGCCCCAATACGATCGCGGCTATCCCGAGCACTGCGCCACCGGCTACCGCCAGCCCGACCGCGCCCTCGTCGCCTCCATGCTCGACGTCATGCCGAGCCGCAGCCTGATCCGCCACGAGTGGACAAAGCACGGGGCCTGCGCCGGCCTGTCGCCGCAGCGCTACTTCGCCGCGACCCGGCGCGCCTACGAGGCGGTCGTCATCCCCGAGCGCCTCAAGCGGCTGGAGAAGACCATCGTCGTCGATCCCGAGGTGCTGGAGCAGGCCTTCCTCGCGGTCAACGCCGGGATGCCGGCCGACGCCATCGCGGTCACCTGCGGCGGCAACAGGATCCGCGAGGTGCGCATCTGCCTCACCAGGGACCTGACCGGCTACCGCGCCTGTCCCGAGGTCGACCGGTCCGCCTGCCGCCGGCAGGACCAGCGCATGCCGCCGGTGCGCGGGGAGTGACCGCCATGAAGCCGAGCCTGCTTGCGCTCATCGCCCTGCCGCTGCTGGCCGCTCCGGCCGCCGCGCAGACCGACGCGCCGCCGCCCGCCGCCGAAGGGGCACCAGCGGGTGCCGATCCGTGGATGGCGGTGCCGGAGCCGGTGATGATCGAGCACCTGACGGTCGCCCGCTGCGAGGACCCGCTGTCGGACGCCTTCGCCGCCGTGCCGCCGGTCACCGGCCAGCTCTCGGCCGCCGCCACGCTCTACGCGATCCCGTGCACGGCCGGGGCGAGCCGGCCGACCTACCGGCTCTACGTCCACGAGACCGGCGAGATCGAGGGCGTGCACCCCACCTTCGTCGCCGTCTTCACCCGCGACCACGGCTGGCAGGGCACCGAGCTCGTCCGCAACGCCCAGTGGGACGCGGACGCGGCCCGGCTGGTCGCCGAAGGCCCGGTCGACGCCGACGGCCGCATCGGCGTCGGCATCTGGTCGTGGGGGGCCTTCCGGCTGAAGATGGAGCGCTTCAGCCTCATCGACGCGACCGGGGCCGCAGAGACGGTCTACGCCGCGCCGGAGTGAGCCGGCCGCCAGACGGTCTGGGTGATCGACCAGTCCGGATCGAGGATCGTTTCGGGATCGGACACCAGCCCGTGCCGGGCGAGAACGGCCTCGGCCTTGCCGCTCGCACAGTCGGAGAACAGCGGCGTGCCGCCGGGCAGCGCGACGCCCTTGGCGCGGGTCAGGTGGAAGGCGTCGTAGCCGTACGCCAGAAAGATGTCGAAGACGCCGCGGCCGCCGGGCACGCCGATCGCGCCGCCCTGCGGCAGCACCGTCGCCAGCATCTCGGGGATGCCGGCGATCTGCGGCGACCACCACCAGCCGTCCCCCCGGCGCTCGATGCCGTGGGCGCGGGCGGACACCACGATCCTGAGCCGCCCGGACCGGTTCGGCGTCACCTCGTGCGATGTCCGGCCGAGCAGCACCGCGTTCATGCGGTCGAGGCCAGCCTGGAAGACCCGCCGGTCGGCCTCGTTGCGCAGCGCGTCGGGCATGGTCCCGTGCGCGTCGGCGATGCGGTCGTCGTCGGAGACGATCGCAAACCCCTCGATCGTCCAGCGCGGCGCCTCAGGTCGCGAACTTTCTGCTTTGCTGTCGTCGCCAACAACGGTCAGCATGATTCATTTTATCTTTCAATGGTTTGATCTGAAAGCGCTGTTGGGGGCTGTTGGCAATCAGGGACAGAATTTGTTATCTACTGTCCCTAAATTGTCCCTATCTTATCAGACGGCGAGAGATCGATGGCCACAATCGAGAAACGCAAACAGACCGATGCTGGTGAGACTTATTATCGGGTTCGGGTCCGGATCCAAGGCTTCCCGGAGAGACAGAAGACATTCAAGCGCCTAACTGACGCCAAACTCTGGGCGCAGCAGACGGAGGCTGCGATCCGCCGCGGCGAGGTGACGACGAATGTTGTCGCTACGACGAAAGGAAAGACCCTTTCGGACGTGATCGCGCGCTATCGACGGGAGATCCTGCCCCACAAGGCGGCCACGTCACAGCGCGTAGCCGAGAGCTATCTGAAACACTGGGACGCGGTGCTGGGCGGGTACGCCCTGACTTACATCACGCCTGATCTGATTTCGGAAGAGCTCGGGAAACTGGCGGCCGCCGGAGACATGCGGCGCAATCCGAAGGGTCGCGGCTCCGCAGCGCCGCGACCTAAGAGCCGAAAGACCCAAAAGCTCTATCGCGACATGCTGGGAGTGTTGCTGAAGAACGCCAAATCCTGGGGCTGGGCCACTCAGAACCCAATGGACGGCGTGAATGCGATCACGAACATCCGAGATGAACGCTCCCGTTTCCTGAGTGATGACGAGCGAACGAGGTTACTTGCGGCCTGTCAGGCGACCAGCAATGACTATCTCTTCACAATCGTCGTGTTTGCCCTTTCGACCGGTGCCCGCAAAAGCGAGATCCTGGGCCTCACGCTCGCGGACGTGAACCTGCGACGCAGCACGGCTGTCTTTCGGGACACCAAAAACGGCGACACGCGCGCCACACCCCTTGCCCGCCATCTCCGAGAACTGCTGACCGAGCAGATCGCCAAGGCGAACACGCTGTACGATGCGTTGCCGCACCATCCGCCTACGCGATGGCTTTTCCCGCGCGCCGATGGCCTGCAGCCGATCAATATCCGGGCGGCTTGGGAGGGGGCTCGCGACAAGGCCGGCCTCGTCGACTTCCGCTTTCACGATCTGCGCCATTCCACCGCAAGTTACCTGGCCATGAAAGGGGCGAGCTTGGTGGAGATCGCCGAAGTGCTGGGCCACCGGACACTCCAGATGGTGCGCCGCTATGCACACCTGTCGGAAAGCCATGTCAAAGGGCTGGTGGACAGCCTCGGCGAGGACCTCTTTGCGTCAGGCGACGACGAGCGCGAGCCAAAGCGAAAACCCGCCGCTGACGCAGAGATAGACGAGGTCCGTGCGCCCTAGCTCTGGCTCGTCGGCATGCCCATCCGCGAGAAGTGCCCCAGAATTATGATCTTGAAACCATATGCCTCGAAAACCATAATAAGCTGTGGAATGGGATGTGCTCTTTCATGAGGCACTCGAGGGAGACTTCACCGAGCTGCCGGAGGCCGTACAGGACGAGTTGCTCGCCCATGCGGAGCTGTTGGTGGCCTTTGGCCCAAGTCTCAAACGTCCCAGGGCGGATACGCTGAAGGGATCCAGGCACGCCAATATGAAGGAGCTTCGGTTCGACGCAAACGATGCCGTCTGGCGTCTGGCGTGTTGCCTTTGCGTTCGACCCGGAACGGAGGGGCATCCTGCGGGCCGCGAGCGACAAGTCCGGTCAATCGGAAAGCGATTCTACCGCCGGCTGATCGCCACGGCAGATGAGCGATTCGAAAGCCATCTGTCCGGACTGAGCAAGAAAGGAGGTCGATGATGGCGGCCACGCTGAATGAGATGATGGATCGCCTTCCATCCGATCGCCGGCAGAAGGTAAGGGTGCGGGCGGAAGAGCTCATTGCCGAAGAACTGACGCTCTGCGATCTGCGAAAGGCACATGACCTGACGCAGGAGCGGATGGCGGAACTCCTGGATGTCGGCCAGGATAGCGTTTCCCGGCTGGAAAAGCGCTCCGACCTCCTCCTGTCCACCCTGCGCGGCTATGTCAGTGCTATGGGCGGCACGCTGGAACTTGTCGCACGGTTTCCGGACCGTCCCTCGGTCGTGCTCTCCGGGCTGGCGGGTCTTGATGACAAGCCCGCCATATCAAAGGACAAGCCACAGGATCGCGCCGATGGATGAAGTCGATTTTTGCCGCTGGAGGAACCCTGGTTAGGAGGCTTTCCAGTGCCGTTCTAGCTCAACCTTGAATTTCAGGGCGATTTCGGATATATATTCCAATGGCGACGCGTGCTGTCGTCGCTGGCCTCGCGGCCTTTTCTTTCTTCTTCTCTTTCCCAAACCTTACGAGGGACCGATGAACGAGGGAGACGGTCGCGTCGACCACACGAAGCTGCGAACGGTCAAACAGATTGTCGCTGAGGCGCCCTGGATGACTGAAGGCAAGATGCGGTGGTGGCTCTTCCACCGCGACGCCAACGGCCTTGATCAGTCCGGCGCCATTGTTCGTGTTGGAGGACGCATCTATATCCACGTTGACGGTTTTCAGGCTTGGCTTGCTGAGGGATCTCGCGCCGCCTGACCCAAAATCCGGGGCCCGCTGCAAAGCGGGCCCTTTTTATTTTAACAGACGAAAAGCAATATCTGCCGCATATGTGATCTTATCTGTTGTCTTATAGGTAGAAGATATCTGTTCTAACTATATGCGGCTTGCCAGAGACCGCGCTCATCAACGAATTCCGCCTCGTCAGCGTACCCTACTCTGCGTGATGATCGTACCGTTGTCTGCGCGACCGCGTACCCTGGTCTGCGTAGCTCTTGGAAAGATTGTACCCTTGTCTGCGTAAGGGCGTACCGAAGTCTGCGTTGGCACCCCCGAATCCGGCGGATTTCCGCACCTGCGATTGAACGTCGGTGTACCGTAGTCTGCGCAGGGGTTTCGGGCGCCACGGGAGCTCGGCGGAGGCAACCATCGGCCAAAACGCGCGCCTGGGTCTCCTGCGAAGGCCGCGCCCAAAAACACACCGCCAGCGTCAGCACGGCCGACATCGCGCGCCGGCATGAAGACGCGCCGGCTGCTATTTGCCGCCAGCCACCTCCTCGTGTGGCAGACAGACATGATGAGGCAACCATCGTGGGGTGCGGTGGTGGACCTCCGGCGTCTCGGATCTCAAAGCGTGCTGTCGTGCTTTCGGGCTGTCGTGCCAGCAAGACCTCTTGCTTTCGTGCTTGAACGAAAGCCCGTCTCCTGACAGCCGCTCTCTGCCGCCGCCGTCTTCCCTCAGCAAACGAGCCTTGTCGGCTACTTCCCCTTCGGCGGCACGAAGAGCTCGTCGGTGCGGCTGGGCGTCATGAGGAGGCCCCGCTCGTCCAGGCGGATGCGGAGCCTCGGGAAGGCGGCTCGGATCTGGGCGATGTCCTCGGCAAAGTCCTGCTTGAAGCGCCGGAAAGTTTTGACGTCCCGGCCGAACTGATCGGCCAGAGGCCGCCAGGCGAGGCGATAGGGGCGTTTCACGGTGGGAAGCCTGTAGGAGAGCCACAGGATGATGTCGATCTGACGCGCCGAATGGGCAAAGGCCCTGAGGGCCCGGATATCGACGGGGAGCGCATGGGACTTCAGCGACTGGAAGAAGCCATCGTCGAGGGTGAGCGTCGAGTTCCACAGCATGCGCTGGGCCGGCGATCTCGGAAGCCAGAGGTCGAAGGAACTGATGGGCTGACTGTTGAGGGTGCGGGCTTCGGTGCCACTCCACAGGCCAAGCTGGATCCGTGAGGCGGCGATCCGGTTGAGCTGCTCCTTGAACTGGATGATCGTGCCCCGTCGCCCGCCGGTCACGGCAAAGCCGAGATCGCGGATGAAGGCGCTCATGGAATCGCCGAGGTCGATGGTCCGCGTGTTCTGGCGCACCGCCATGGTGCAGATGTGGAGCATCAGCAGCCGGGCCTTGGGGCCGTACGGAACACCCTGACGCACCATGGCACCGGTATAGGGATCCTTCAGGTAGCCCGGCTGCACGACGAGCGAGCTGCGGCCATACTCACGCACCACGTCCTGGTGGTCGTCCTTCGGACGCCGATAGGGCAGCCCGCAGAGCGCAATCACGCTGTGGATGTGGTGGCGGTCCGCATCAGCCAGGGGACGGGCTGCGATCGCCTCGCGGGTCCGATCGATCCGGCGGGCGACCGGGCTCATCGCCGCCTGGCGTGCCGCACTTGCGTTGCGCTCCCGCTGCTCCTCGACAAGCGAGCGCGCGAGAATGTCTCGCATCCGCCCGGGCGCCAAGGCCTCGAGACGCTGCGCAAGATCCGGATCGAGCGCGACACCGTCGATCTGGGTGCGGACAAGCTCCTGCATCTAGCCAGCCCTCAACCGCGCCGGGCGCGGAACTCGGCCAAAAGCTCCTGCAGAAGGGCTGATTGGGTGACGCCGTAGTCGAGGGCGGCCTGTTTGAAGTCGCGTTTGAAGCCAGCCGGCACCTTGAAGTTCAGGGCGACGGTCTCGGCCGGATCCGGGCGCCGAAGCGTCTCGCGAACCGCCTCACGCCCCGGCGGCCGGCCCTTGCCGGGGAGACCAGCCCTGGCGGCCCCGTCAGCTGCAGTCACAGGCGTCTGCGTCTTCGGCGGAGGGAGATCGAGCGCCATCGTCATGCGACCGCCATCTCGCTGGTCGTGACGGCCATGAGCCGAGCGGCGATCGCCGCGGCAACCTCTTCGGCCCGTTCCCGCAGGGTCGGGAAGAGAACCTCCGTCAGCGCACCTCCCTGGTCGGCGATGCGACGATAGGCTGTGCGTTCGGGCAGCGAGCCCGACAACACCAGATAGCCGGCATCGGCAACGTACTCTCGAGCCTCCTCGATCTCCCTGGGTCGATCGCCGACCCGGCAGAGCGCAATGGCGATCCGCTCAACGGCAATGCCGGCGCCGACCAGTTCATGGGCAAGCAGGACCGTCGGGCGAAGGTCGTCGAGAGAGAGCCCCGTCGGCAGCACAACCAGGTCCGACGCCTGGGCAATCGCCTTGGTGCCCTGCATGGAATGGGGCGGCGCGTCGAAAATCAGCAGATCCGTCTCTCCGGCCCTCGCCAGCACCTCCCTGGCGGTGCGCGCGGGCGCGACAGAGATTGCTGGCAGGCGCCCCGCCTCGGTCCGCCGCGACGCCCATTCGGTGCTTGTGATCTGTGCGGTATCCAGGTCAGCGATGGCGACCCGCCAGCCGCACTCTGCAAACTCTCGCGCCATCAGTCGGGCGAGCGTGCTCTTGCCGACCCCACCCTTCTGTGACACCAGTCCAAGTCTTTGGGTCATTGACTGATCCCCTTCTTGTTTTCGTGCTTTATTGCTTATCCTGTATTAAAGATAGCACGATAGAAATATATATATTGAATTAAATTATATTTTTATTCAGAAGCAATCGCCTAATGTAGTGTTGGCGAGCGAGCTTGCTCTAACCACCAATTGCGCAGGCTCCCGAGGGACGTCAGAATCGAGGGCATTATCGCCGCTTCGCCGAAACGGGTAGCAGTCGCTACGATAGGAATCTCTCAGTTTCCGGATCGCGCTATAAGCCAACATGCGTGCGCGCCGGCAAGAAAACATTTGCCCCAAGGCTACGTCCTCAGCGGTCAGCGTTTCCCATCTCGCGAGATGCCAAACCGTACCTCTGGATGGCGAGAATGCTAGTTGCGATTCGGAAGATTGCCATATATCTAAGATGTAGGAGCCTTCAACCAAGGGGAGATTCACTTGGCTACTGGTTCCTCGAGCTTCAGCGCTGCCCCGTCAGCTGCCGGATACCTGTATCAGGCCCGGTTGGCGCTGGCGATGTGCTTGAAGCACGTGAACGCCGGATCTTGCATCGAGATTGGCATTGAGCGACTTGACGATGTCTCGTTCGAGAGCGACGGCACGGCGCTGGAGCTTCTACAGGCCAAGCATCACATCGACCGGGTCGCCAGTCTATCGGATAAGAGCGCCGACCTATGGAAGACCCTACGGATCTGGAGCGAGTTAGCGGCGACTGATCCCACAATGCCGGCTCGTACCCGCTTTGTACTCATTACCACGAGCTCAGCGCCTCAGGCCAGTGCGGCGTCCATGCTCCGTCCCACAAGCACCTACAGTTCCGGCGTAGGACGCGCACCAAAAAGCGCAGCAGCGGTACTTACGTCGATTGCCGAGGCCGGCGACAATCAGAGCCTCAAAGCTGCGCATGCGTCCTTTCTTGCACTGAACCCGGCGATGCGAGCATCGCTGCTGAGTTCGGTTGAGGTCTTGGACAGCCAACCGCTTTTGATGGACTTGGGCGAGGCTATCGAAAGCGATCTTCGACTTCTCGCCCCACGCGGACAAGTGACTCTGGCGCGTGAGCGGCTCGAGGGATGGTGGTGGCCGCGGGTATGCAAAGCCCTCATGGAACGGCCCAGCGGCGCGATATCGATAATGGAAGTTGAAGCGAAGCTCGACGACATTCGCGACGGATTGAAACGCGCCGCATTGGTGGCTGATCAAGAGCACGCGGATCCGCCAGTCGAGGAGATCGCGGACTATGAGGGGCGACCGTTCGTACGGCAACTCAAGGCCATCGGTGTTGGCAGCAACAGAATAGAATACGCCAAGCGGGACTATTATCGGGCGTTCACTCAGCGGTCGAAGTGGGTGCGCGAGCACCTTGTGTTCGACGGCGAGATTGCGAAGTACGAGGTGACACTCATCGAAGAGTGGCAGCCCCGATTTCAGCAGATGCAGGAGAAGCTCGTCGCCGAAGAGCTACCGTTAGCCACCCAACATGTTGCCGGCCAGGATGTCTACAATTGGATCGAAGCTGAGGCTCGCTTCCCGTTCCGATCCGTCACTCACCGCTTTCTGACCGTCGGATCCTATCACATGCTCGCCAACGACTTGAGAGTCGGATGGCACCCGGACTACGTGATTGTGTGTGCCACGGAGGATGCCTGATCTATGGCAACCTCACGCTGGAGCTTGAGCTGGCGGAATCGCCCGGCAGAAGAGGCGGCCCTGCTGAACCCCGCTTTTTGCGGGGAACTGATCGCCCGCGCGACTAAGGACTATGAGCGCCTCCGAGGCTTACCCTTTCCGTTACCCCTCGCGTTTGTGGTGCTCCCGCTGGTCCTCCACCCGCCTACCCTCGCCGCATTGCCGGGCCGGGCGGACACAACCTTCGCGACCTGGTCGGCGGACAATGAAGCCATCCTAGCAGAGCTTCCAGAACGCACGCTACAGCTGAGGCCCATCAGCCGCGAAGCCTTGCTGTTTATGACCCAACATAGAGCGCTCGCAGTTGGATCCGGTGGTCTGCGGACGGGCGTGAAGCCACTTAAGCTCTCGGCTAAGCCGCCCGTCAGCACACCCGCCGTTGATAATATCCGCAGAGCCGCCGCCCTCCTTGGGCGTTGGTTCGGCAGCCAGGGAGCGTCCGCGCAAATCCTCCAGACAATAGGCGTGACGCCGTGACCCTGCAGCTTCGAGCGATAGCGATCTATTCTCACACTGGAGAACGACGCGACGTCGAATTCACCCTCGGACGCCTCAACGTCATCACCGGGGCCGCAAAGACCGGGAAATCGGCACTCCTCGAAATCGTAGATTACTGCTGGGGGCGGGACGAATGCACAGTGCCAGGGGGCGAAGTTCGGCGCAGCGTATCTTGGTTCGCAATTTTGCTGGATCGGGACGGCGAGGGCATCCTTATTGCGCGACGCAACCCTGGCCCCGCCGGCAAGGCCGGCGATGAGATCTTTTTCGCGCGGGGTATAGAGGGCTTCCCCGACAGTCCGGAGGGATTCGTAAAGAACGTGACCGGCGACGGGCTGCGCAATCACCTGTCAGGAATCCTCGGCATTGCCGAAAACAAGTACGTGCCGGAGCCCGGGGCTACGCGCATTCCACTGGAGGCCTCTGCCAGCCAGGCCATCTTCTTCTGCCTGCAGGCTCAGGACGAGATCGCCAATCGCCGACTGCTCTTCCACCGCCAAGGTGAGCAGTTCATCCCGCAGCATATCAAGGACACGCTTCCCTATTTTGTCGGCGCAATGGGGGAAGATCACTACCTACAACGCATGCGCTATGACGAAGCCCGGAGGCGGCTTCGTAAGCTTGAACGTGAATACGCCGAGGCCCGCTCACTAACGAACGAGGCGACGGGCACCGCCCGGGTGCTGCTGCAGGACGCTAAGAGGGTTGGTTTGCTTCCACTCGAGGCCTTCGGCGAGACGTCTGCGGATATCCGGGCGCTGCTGGCGACCGCCGCAGCGCCGCGCGAACTTGCATACGCCCGCAACGATGATCCAGCGACGGATCTTGTCGACCTTGAGAACCGAAGGCGCCGCCTGCGCGGAGAAATGCAGGAAATTCGGGATGAAATCGCCGAAATTAACCGTCTTGAGCGGGAAGCTTCAGAGTTTCAGACTGAGGCTAGAGAACAGGAAGCGCGCCTAGTCTCAATCGGCCTTTTATCTGACGACAGTGGCGATACCGAATCCTGCCCACTTTGCGATAGTCACCTGCCTACACCTATTCCGTCGGTCACAGAGATCAGGCGAACCTTAAGCGCGCTCGAAGGACAGCTCCAGTCGGTGAACCGGGACAATCCTCGCCTACAGTCCCGCCTAGCGGAGCTTGAGGCCCAGCGCAACGCCGTCGACGACGAACTACGGAACGTACAAACGGACATCATCGCGCGAATCTCCGCAAACGAGCGGCTTCGGATCGAGCAAGACCAATTCACCGAGCAAGCTCGGATGGCTGGGCGTATCGGCTACTATCTTGAGAACGCCCAGACGGTCGCTTCAGACGATGGGCTTCGCCTCGCCATCGCTAGGGCGCGGGCCGAGGTCGCCGAGCTAGAGCAACTGCTCGACCAAGAGGCGATAGAGGAGCGCCTCACGACCGCTCTCGGCCTCGTCGGCCGAGACCTGACTAAGTACGCCCGCGACCTCGACCTAGAGCACGGCGAGAACGCCTTGCGCTTGGATCGTAAGAATCTGACTGTGGTCGCTGATACGATTGACGGACCTTTGGCTCTCCCTCAGATCGGCAGCGGCGAAAACTGGGTGGGCTATCACGTGGCAGCCCACCTCGCGCTGCATGGCCTATTCCGCGCGCGCAATCGACCGGTCCCGGCGTTTCTCATGCTGGACCAGCCCTCGCAGGCCCATTACCCGCCTGACCGAGACGTTGGGGAAATCGACGGCAGAAGCGACGAGGACCAGGCCGCTGTGGCCCGGCTTTACCGATTGCTATTTGAATACTGCAATGCGCATCATCCTGGTATGCAAATCATCGTGATGGATCATGTCGAATTGCTAGACGACTGGTTCCGAGACGCCATCGCGCAGCGCTGGCGTGATAACATCAAGCTCGTGCCCCCACCTTGGTTACGACCGGCTTCATCATGAAGGCTGGTGTCTTAGGCGCAGCCAACCCGTTCAAATGACTCCATCGCTCCGCATTGAGTTCATCGCCAGAGTACGGCAGTCAGCCATCAAGCGTCCGCGCAAACCCGCCGAACATGAATGGCGACCATCAAAGCGTCAGGCGAAGCAGTATGAGACGACAGCTCAAGGGCAGCTTAGCCAAGTCCTCTACCAGGACCTGACGAACCTCAATCGGCCAACTGTTGACGCACGATAGCGAATTCCAAGGCATTCGGCTTTCTCGCCGCTTGCTGATCACGGTTGCGGGGAACGCCGTCAGTCAGCCGGGCGTGCATTCTTTGGCCCGAGCCCGAAAACACGCGGGTTGCTCTGCCCGGAGGACTGCCGCAAATCCGCGCAAACACGCCTCCCCCAAGTGGGGGTAAGGCGCATACTCTCTTTCGGGAGATGTCAGGTGTTGATCAGGATTGGCGGTCCATAAACAGGTGTTGCCAGCCGCTCGGGTTGCAATAAACGCCGGGAACGCGACGTCTGTATTCGGCTGGCAACATCTTCAAGCCTCTCGCAGTTCTCTCATTTCCGCAAGCAAAAGCCGCCTCCATTCGTGCCGCCACCCATAAGCATGTGGTTGCAATAAACGAAGGAGGCGTCGCCGATGCACGCTCTGGCCTTCCTGTGGGCTTTGCTGGTGCGAGCCCCCGTGCGGTTTCTCGGCCGCACCCTGGTGGTGCTTGCGGGACTCTCGCTCGTATTCGTCTGGGGCTTGGTCCCCGTGATGGTGGTATTTGGTCTTGTTCTTGGCGCCGGACTCTGGCTCCGGATCCGCCGGCACCGACGATGGGCCACCCTCCATGGCTCGGCCCGCTTTGCCACGCGCCGCGATCTGGATTTCCACGGTCTCCGCGGCCGCCGCGGACTCATTCTCGGACGAACTGGTCGGACGTTCCTGCGCTTCGATCGACCGGGGCATTTGCTGACCTTTGCGCCGACCCGTTCCGGCAAGGGGGCGGGCTCGATCATTCCCAATCTTCTGGACCATCCGGGATCGGTGTTCGTCATCGATCCGAAGGGCGAGAACCATGCGGCGAGCGCTGCCTTCCGGGAAAGCCTCGGCCGCGTGCATGCCATCGCCCCCTTCGACCGGCAGGTGGAGACGTCCCGGTTCAATCCGGTCGACTTCATCCGGGTTGGCGAGGCGGAAGAGATCGACGACGCCACCCTCATCACCGACATGCTGGTCACCTCCAGTGGTCCGGAGACCTTCTGGGACAGCGAAGCCAAGGCGCTGATCACCTGCCTGCTCCTCTACGTGGCTCACGCCCGCACCGGGGTGGAGCGGACGCTCAGCCACGTCTGGACGCTTCTCATGCGCGATCAGGACGGGTTCGAGGACCTTCTTGAGGAGATCCTCGCGTTTGATCATGCAGGAATCGCCGCCATGGCACGGGGCTTTTCCCAGAAGGAGATCCGCGAGCGCTCCGCCGTGATCTCTACGGCCCAGACCCATATGAAGATCTGGAAGAGCCCGCTGCTCGCCCGGGCGACCGAAGCCTCCGACTTCATAATGGAGGACCTGAAGCGGAGACCGACCAGCCTCTACCTGATCCTGCCGCCGGAGCTGCTGGAGACCTACCGTCCGTTCGTCCGTCTGTTCGTGGGGTTGGCGCTCGTGGCCACGACCCGGGCTCGCACTGCCCGGCGCGAGCCCGTCGTCTTCTTCCTCGACGAGACCGCGGCCCTTGGACGGATGGAGCCGATCGAGGCCGGCATCGGCTGGCTGGCCGGCTATGGCGCCAGCCTGTGGCTGTTCTTCCAGGATCTCGACCAGCTGATGCAGATCTACCCGCGCTGGCGCTCCATGATCGCCAACTGCGCAGTCCGCCAGGCCTTCAACGTCACCGACTACGCCACCGCCGCCGAGCTTTCCAACATGCTCGGCACGCGCACCGTGATTGCCCCCAGCATCAGCCGGGCAACGGCCGGACCGCTGTCGCTGCTGCCCAACCACTTTTCCACGAGCGAGGGGCTGCAGGCGCGCAAGCTGATGACGCCGGACGAAGTCATGGCCCTGCCGACCATCCACCAGCTTCTCTTCGTCCAGGCCTGCCCGCCGATCCGGTCGCGCAAGATCCGCTGGTTTGCCGAGGAGCCGTTCCGCGCCCGCAAGGCGCTCGCGGAACGGCGGGCGGAAGCACGAAAGGACGACAACTAGAAAACCAGAAAGCAAGATAGGGAGAGACCGCTATGGACCCGAACACCAATCCCAACACCGCCGCCACCTGGCAGCTGTTCACGATGATCGCGGTTGCGGCCGCCGTCTTCGGCGTGACGATCGGCCTGGCCACGGCCAAGCCGCCACCGAAGCTGCCGCCCTGCAACGCCGACGAGGGTCGGCGGATCGTTCAGGCGGGCTATGCCGCCGAGAACGACGATCTCGCGGTCTTCGGCCTCCACTCCATCAGAGAGGTATGGAGCATTGCCGACGGCGCCGAGCTGCGTCGTTGCACGGCGATCGCCATCACCGATCAGGGCGAGCGGACCCTGCACTTCGTCGTCGGCTGGATCGACCGGGCAGACGAGATCGCATTCTGGGGACGACCGTCGGATCGAGGCGCGAGATAAGCTGCGAGTGTCCGGCGGTTCGGTGACGGAAATTAAAGAATGTCTTCTGAATGGGACAAATCTAGCACAATTCGCACCGAGCTTTACGTCGTTGATCGATCGAGAGAAATCGGCTGTAACCGAGGCAGTCATTCCACCGACTTTCTTACCTAGACCTGATTCGCAAACATCCGGAGTCGCTATGCCCCGACACCTCAACCGACCGCACGCTGCTTCTAATCGTAGGAGGGGGGGTAGGCAAAGCGACGAGGGCCTGTCGAAGGGCGTTATTCTGGCCGCGGCGATCCGGCTTATCGACGAGGAGGGCTGAGGTCGTGCCGGTTTTTGAGACAGGGGCATAAGGTGGATCTTCCGATGATAAGAACGATCCAGCATGAAGACACGCAGACAGGTTACGGCCGAGTTCAAGGCGAAGGTTGCACTTGAGGCGATCCGCGGTGAGCGGACGATTTCGAAGCTGGCGTCTAAGTATCAGCTTCACCCCAACCAGATCACCCAGTGGAAGCGGCATGCCGTCGAGAACTTGGCCAAGGCGTTCGACGAGAAGGCAACGGATGCACAGGTCGGCCGGGAGGCTGAGGTGACGAAGCTGCACGCCAAGATCGGCCAGCTCGTTGTCGAGCGCGAGTTTTTGGTCGAGGCCTTCGATCGCTGAGCCTGGATCGGAGGAGACTGATGATTGACCCCGATCACGAACGGCTCTCGATCCGCCGTCAATGCGAACGAGTCTCGATCTCGCGGGCCTCGTTCTATCGACAGCCGGCGGGCGAGACGTCCGAAAACCTCGAACTGATGTGCCTCATCGACGAGGCCTTCATGGAAACGCCCTCGTATGGGTCGCGGCAGGTGGTGCGGCATCTGCGTCGCCGGGCTGGTGCGTCGGCCGCAAGCGGGTCCGGCGGCTGATGCGCAGAATAGGCCTGTCGCCGATCTACCAGGCACCGAAGACCAACGAGCCGCATCCGCAGCATCGCAGCTATCCTTACCTGCTGAGGCAGCGCCACGGCGAAATCGCCATCGACGCGGTCCGGGAAGTCGGGCCCGCGGCGCCGCGCGGCGTCGGCGAACACCGCCTCTCCCTGACCGGCAGGGCGGTCGAGGCGCATATCGGCCGCGACGATCCATCCGTCGTGCTCGACCAGGCCTTCGCCGCGTCCGGTGAAATCGACGACGGCCAGTCCCAGCGCCCCCTCCCGCCGCCGGGTCACCGCGGGGGTGAGCCGGGGGCGGTCATCGCCGCAGCCATGGCGTCTAGCGCAGCCTCGGGCGGCGGGCTTCAACTCATCGGGGGGACGGAGGCCTTTTCCGCACGAGTCGCGAAGAAGGCTGGCCGCATCGGCGTCCCGCCGCAAAGCGTGCGATTCTCGGGGGGCCGAACTGAGACATCACTGTTGTCGGGCAGGGCATGATCCCGTTCGCCAAATATTCGGACCGCCCACTCAAATCGCTTGGCCGGGAAGCCGTCGAAGTCGCGATCGCCGACGCCTCGCTATTCGGAATTGGCCACTTAACGACTAGGTGCCAGTATGCTTGTCAGATCTGGATAGATAATGATCAGCCCAATCAGCAATAAAGTACAGAGAACATAGGGAAGGGCCGCCAGACTCACCTGCCAGAGAGTCGTGCCGCGCGGCGCCACGCCTAGGAGCACGAAAAGGCAAAGGCCGAAGGGCGGCGTTGCGAGACTCATCTCCAGCGCGATCAACATCAGAATCGCAAACCAGATGAGATCGAACCCGAAGACCTGCGCGAGCGGAAAGAAGATCGGTATTGTCAGCATCATTATCGACACCGACTCCATCAGCATTCCGAGGAAGAGCAGCACTAGCAGCATGACGAGGATGACGACAATCGGCGCAACGTCCAGCGAGGTCGACCATCGGATGAGCCCTGCAGACGCGCCAGATAATGCCAGGAGCTGACTAAAGGTCGAAGATGCCATGATGATGAGAAAGACCATCCCGCTCACCTTGACCGAATTGAGCAAGGCGCGCTTTAGCGCTGTCCAGGTTAACGCCCGGAACATGGCTGAGACGATGAGGACGCCGAGGACGCCGAACGCGGCCGACTCAGTCGGTGTCGCGACACCGAGCAGGATGAGGCCGATGACCATGAACACCACGATTCCCATCGGCAGCAAATTCGCTACGATCAGCAGCAAGGATCTCGGGAGGCTCACCTTCTCGTGGGCATATGAGGGAGCGGCCTCGGGATCGATGCGCACCGAGACAAAGACCACAAAGACGTAGAGTACGGCGAGGATGATGCCAGGGATGATGGCAGCAATCAGGAGCCCGCCGATGTCCAGGCGCGCTAGGCTGCCGAGAAGGACCGCGAGCGAGGATGGGGGGATGATCGCGGCTAGGCCGCCGCACGCGACGATCGGTCCGAGCGCCAGATGGTCCTTATAGCCCCGTCGCTTCATCTCGGGCAGAAGTGTGGCGCCGAGCATCGCCGTGTTCGCCATGCTCGACCCTGACAGGGTCGCAAACAGCGTGCCGCCGCCGATGGTGAGATAGGCGAGGCGCCCCTTCACCCGACCCATGATCTTGTCGAGCACGTCGAAGACGCGGGTAGCGATCCCGGTGTGGAAGAAGATCTCACCCATCAGGACGAAGAGCGGCACGGTGACGAGCGAGAAGGAGCTGACGGCGGTGGTGGCGTTGGCCACGAGCTGCTTTAGCCCCGCCTCGGGTCCGATGAACACCATGACACCGACGATGTTGGTGAGGATGAAGGCGAAGGCGACCGGCAGCGACGTCGACATGAGGATGAGGACTGTCCCGACGAGGAACAGGCCCGCCATGTACCAGTCCATCATCACAGGCCCTCCACCCGCTGCTCCTCGTCGTCCTCTCTCCTGAAGCGGACGGCATGGCCGATGAATTCGATGGCGCATAGGCCGAAGCCCACGGTCAGCGCCGCGAAGAGCGCCCAGCGCGGAACGGCAATGGCGCGGATGTCCATTTCGCCGCGCAGCCACGCCTCGTAGCCCATCAGCACCGAATAGTAGCAGACGACCAGGCAAACACCCGCACCGACGCAAGCAACAACTAGCCGCAGGGCGGCAAATGCCCGGGGAGGCAGCGTCCGCAGCAGCACCTCGATCCTCACATGGCCGTGGTGCCGCACCAGATACGGCGCGATCACGACGGTGAGGACCAGCATTGCGTGCTCGCTGTAGGCCGTTGTGCCGATCGGCGGCTGCAGGCCCAGCGACCGGACGATCACGTCGTAGACGACGGCCAGGAAGACCAGGGTTATCGTGCCTCCGGCCACGGCGACACAGCCCACGTCGATCACGTGGTCATAGGCAGTCTTTATGCTGGACACGAGCTTTCACCTCTGAGCGGTAGAGGCCAGCCGCCAGGTCTCGCTGGGCTGGCCTCTCAAACGAGACATGTTGGTCGGGGCTACTCGCTCAGTGCCTCGCGAAGGCGCTCAACGTTCTCCGGGCCGCGTTCGCCCAGCCGCTTCCAGACAGCGTCGTGGGCGATCTGGACGTGCTTCTTTGCGGCCTCGCCCTCGAGTTCGATGAACTCAATTCCGGCCTGTTGAATCTTGCGCTCTTCTTCGGCGGCGTATTCGCGGTAGGATCGCATGGTCTCTTTCTCGTGAGCAATGGCTGCGTCGGTCAGAATCTTCTTCGCGTCGTCAGGCAACGTGTCCCAGCGGTCGGCGTTGATCAAGATCAGAATATCTAACTGCCAGACGGCCGGGCCAATGCGATAGTTGATGTAATCATCAACGCGGAGATCAGTGAAGCTGATCGCGGACGTGCCGAGCCCCTCGATCATGCCGCGTTCAAATGCAGTGAATACTTCATGAAGGGGCATCATCAAGTTCGTTCCGCCGAGTTCCTCAAACCATTCTTTGTAGGCAGAGGCGGATCGCAGCTTCACGCCAGTCAGGTCCAAGGTGCCATCCTGGTTGAACTTCGGCTTGTCGCTCAGATAGATGTAGAAACCGAGGCCGCCGCTCTGCCAGGCGAGGATCCGCGCGTTTAGCTTATTGCCCCAGATCTCGTTCAGGATATCGAGCGCGCCCGACTCTCGCGCCTCGACCGGGTTCTTCTCCGACGCATAGAGTGCGTCCGCCTCGGGCACGACGCCGTTATAGTAGGCTGCGGCACCCATCTGGATGTCGAATACGCCGTTGCGGATCGCAGCGTCCTGCTGCTGCGTTGGCACCACCTCGGGCCCGCCGACATGCTGGATCTGGACGACGCCCTTGCCAGCTTCGTTTACCCGGTCGACGAATTTCAGGTACTGCTGGGTGAACTCAAAATTGTCTGGCCACGCCGACACCGAGCGCAGGACGACCTCCTCCGCAGAGGCGGGTGCTGACAAGGCTCCTAGCAGGGCCAGGCAGGCAAGTGTTCTCTTGATCATGTTTCGCTCCCTCGTTTGCGTTGCTTCGTTTGATTGGCGGCCGTCGAGCGAGCGCCTGGAAGGCTCATGCCGCCGGCCCGACACCACGCCCGCGTGAATTCGAACGGGTCGACGCGAATGTCATCCAAATTCCTCCCGATCACGAAGCGGGCGACTGCCACGGGCTCAGTGCAACGGAAAATAGACACTTTGATAGATAACATGTCAACAGAGGGCATGTGGTGTAATGCACTTGTTGCGCGCTACGCCGTCTCAACCCCTGATGCGGGACCCCTCCACACCCGATCCCGTCCATAGGACTATTGGCCCGAAGCCGCGCGCCCGCCCCGTGCCCGCGCCTGGCTGAGCACGACACCTGCCAGCACAACAGCTCCGCCAAGGAGGACGCCCTCCTCGACAGGTTCGTGGTAGAGGATCGTCCCGGCCGCGGTGGCCAACGGCAGCCGCAGGTAGTCGAAGGGGGCCACCTGGGCGACGGTGGCCAGACGCAGGGCATTTGACAGGCAGAAATGCGCGCTCAGCGAACACAGCGCCAGAAGAACGAGAAACGGCACCGCCGCGAGCGGCACAGGCAGCCAGTCCGTCAGGCTCAGCACCAGGCTCAATGGGCTCTGGACGATGCACATCCAAAACAGGATCGCGAGCGGCGCTTCGGTCCGCGCGAGAATCCTGGTGCTGAGCCAGGTGCCAGCGAATCCGAAGGTGGCCAGAAGGATCGCTACCATCCCCAGGGTGAGGGACGCCGCCCAAGGCTGCAGGATTACCCCGATCCCGGCGAGCCCAAGAAGGACGCCCCCGACCTGCCTCGCGTTCGGTTGTTCACCGAGGATGAGGGCGGCGAGCACCACGCCCCAGACGAGCGCAGAGAACTCCACGGCGAACACCGTGGCCAGGGGAACGGACGCTACGGCGTAAATCCAGCCGAGCTGCGCCGCGAGGTGGATACCGTTGCGCAGGACATGCATCGGAAAGACCTGCGTGACCAGCCCCTTGCGGATGTCGCGGCCGAACTTGAATAAGGCCACCGCGACGAGGACCGGAATGCCGCCGACGCTGCGGAAGAACAGGATCTGGAAGACCGAGAGATCTCCCGCCAGCGCCCGGACGACGAGTGCCATGGCGGTGAGCGACAGGATGCAGCCGATCATCCACAACGCGGCCCGTTTCCGCTCTCGCGGGTTCGACACGTGTTTGCCTCTTAATAGCTGGGAGCCGGTGGGCGCGAGCGTGCGTCGGCGGCGGCGGGTGGCCTCAAGATAGGTGCCGGTGACTTGAAGCCAACGATCTTGACGGATAACACTTATCCTAAATGATCGTTATCTGTATCGCCCGAGACCCACCCTACCGAGGAGACGCACGGATGGAAGTCCTGCCCATCACGACCGAGGGAACCGGCCCGCTAGGCTTCCTGGAGGACATCGCCGCCGGGGAGCGCCGACGGCTCGGCTCGACGGAGATGCTCCCTTCGGCCGTGAAGGAGTTCGCGCAGGCGCTCGATCCGTTTCCGTTCCACCTCGACGAGGAGTTCGGCCGCTCGTCGATTTTCGGCGGGATGATCGTCAGCGGCCTGCACACGCTCGCCGCCACGCATGCGCTGGCGATCCGAAGCGGGTTTCTCGACGCCCGCACCGTCGTCGGCGGCGCGGGCCTCGACGACGTGCGCTTCTCCAGGCCCGTCTACCCTGGCGACATGCTGACGGTGGACGTGGAGATCCTCGAGGTGCGGCCACCGCGCCGTAAGCCGTTCGGAATCGTACGCATCGCCTACGAGGTCTGCAACGGCGCGGGCGAAGCCGTGCTCACCTTCACGGACAACCAGGTCGTCAAGTCGCGACAGGGGGCACCGGCCTGACCACCGGGGCTGGCACGGGCGGTGGTCGGCGGCCTGTGGCACGGCCGGAGACGGGCCCCAGCCGCCGCGCCTTCAGACCGGCACGTCAGCCAGGCTCTCCTCCGCGAACAGCTCCTCCGGCGACAGGTGGCGGTGGCAGACGCCCTGTTGGTAACCGAAGCGTAGGAAGGCCTCAATCGTCGCGCGATTGTGGTGAAGCCCGTACGGCCAGGGACCAGCATCCTCTGGAAACAGGCTCTTGGCCTGCTGCGCGAGGTTCATGATCCAAGGCAAGGGCACGTGCGCCGCGGTGAGGTCCATCAGGCGGCGGAGGCTCCGCTCCTTCGCCTCCTCGAACGCGACAAACAAATTCCGCGAGATCCACCGGTTGGCCTCGTACGCGTCCCTGCGGATCGCGACCGTGTGCATGATGGGAAAGATATTGGTCTCCCGGTAGTATGCGGCCTCGGCGGCGGGATAGTCCTCGACGAGGTGACGCAGCCCGCCGTAGCCTCGCGTGAAGGCGCTCGGCGGCCTGGCGGTGATGACGGCGTCGATCTCGCCCGCGCACAGGAGATCGTTGAGGCTCCTGTCGGCGACGGGGGTGATGCCTATCCCATCGGGAAGGCGCAGCTTCGAGGGCTCCTGCCGCCCAGGATCGTTCACCCCGCCCTGGGCCCACTTAATCGAGGTCAGGTCGATCCCAACGGTCTCCGAAAGCCAGCCACGGACGTAGATGCCCGCCGTCTGCGACCACTGCGGGATTCCTATCCTCTTGCCGGCGAGGTCCTCGAGGCGGCGCACCGGGCCGTCCTCGCGGACGTAGATGCTTGAATGCCGGAAGACGCGGGAGGGGAAGGCTGGAATGGCGACGAACCGGTCGTCGCCGCGCGAGATCGCGGAGGTGTACATGCCCATCGACAGTTCCGACACCTCCCATTCCAAGCGGTCATGGAACCGGAAGAAGATCTCCTCCACGTCGTAGTTAAGCACCGTGAGATCGATTCCCTTGACGCAGACGCGACCGTTCGCGAGATCCCGCGTCTGATCGTAGTCGCCGAAGGCTGCCGTCAGTCGGATGTCAGTCATCGTCGGTCTGTTTCCCCTATGGAAGTTGCCGTCCCGTCCCGCCCGTCCGTCGCCGAATCCCGAGGCGGGCGGCCTCGGCGTCCGTCCGGCCCGGCAGGCGTTGCGCCCGCCGTCGTCTCGTGCTCGCGGCAGGGCGGTGCATCGGCCCCGCTGAGCCGAAGGCGCCGATCCGGCTCTATCCAAACCAGGCATAATATGCAACATGCAATATCGATGGACTGTCAACTTTTGTGCCATCCTCCGCTGTGCTGCGGCATCGGCTCGCAACGTCAGTCACGGGGCACCCGTCACGGCCGGACGAGGATGCCCCGGAGCCGCCACAAGAGGTCAGCCCCCGGAGAGGCGATCCCGTGGACACGGAATAAGACGGCATCGTCATCGGATCGGGCAGGACGGGCTGATCCTCGGCGCGTATCTCGCCCGCTGCGGGCTGAAGGTCGTCGTGCTCGAGCGATGGCTCGTCTCCGGCGGCGGCTGGAGCACGCAGGGGGGACGCTTCCCGGCATCTATCACCAGCTCCATTCCGTGAACCACTTCTCCATCACGCAGGCGCCGTGGTACCGCGATCTCGGGCTCGACACAGATGTCCGCTACGTTCGCCAGCGCTACGATTGGGCACTTCACGACGGGTGCACATGTCGAGCGGATCATCGTGAAGAACAGCAGGGCGACCGGCTGCGCCCTGCCTCCTCGCCCGACGTGGGCAAGATCGCGCTCATCGGCAGCGTGAGCACAGGCCGGGCGATCCTGCGGGCCAGCGCGGACCACGTACGGGAGACGGCCCTAGCTCGGCGGCAAGAACGCGCTGGTCGCCTATTCGGACGCCGTGGCCGAGGCGATGGTCCGCGGCATGAATTTCAGGTGGTGCAACCAGTCTTGCGGTTCGACCAGCCGGGCCTTCCTGCACGAGGCGGTCGCCGACCGGGTGCTCAATCGGGCAGCGGAGCTTTGCCGCGACATCGTCCCGGGCAACCCGGTCGATCTGGATACGCGCATGGGGGCGCTGATCTCCGCGGAGCATGGCGACCGGGGCGAGGCCCATGTCGAGGAGGCGCGCCGCGATAGCGCCAGGATCGTCGTCCGCGGCCGGCGGCCGCAGGAGTCCGGATCGACAGCAGGCTTCATTTACAATGCCACCATCGCCGACGGTCTCTCTGCAGACATGAGAATTGTCCAGGAAGCGATCTTCGGCCCGGTGCTCTGCGTGCGGCGGCGGCGCGACGAGGACGAGCTCTATACCGAGGTCAACGGTGTCGGCACGCACGTCCAGAGGCGTGAAGCAGACCTGCATCGGCCGCGAGAAGTCGCTCGAGGAGCTGCTCTCCTACACCCGGATCAAGACCGTCAACGTCATGGGGTGATCCGCCGGCCGGCGGCATCGATCCCGGGCTGAGCCGCGCCTGGGTCCTGCCGCGTCTCGAGTGTCAGGCTATCCGCGGTCACTTGAAAGGATACGATCAAAACAGTTGACGCATATTATGACATACTGTTATGTATTAGGCCAATCGAATGCCGGCGTCTCGGACGGTTCCCGTCGCGACACACACAGAGGTTGCCAGGTCAAAATGCGGAATCCGCCCTTCCTAGCGCGCACCGGACTCGCAGTCTTTCGACGCGGCAACGGGAGACCCGTCGTCTTTCTTCACGGGTGGTGCCTGAACAGTTCCCTGTGGACCTACGCGGAGGAGAGCCTTGCGGGGACCGCGGAGACGCTGAGCCTCGACCTTGCGGGATTCGGCCGCTCCTCGCACCTGCCGGGCCCCTACGGCATCGCCCGACATGCCGCCGACCTGCTCGAAGCGCTCGCTGAGCTCGAGCTTCGCGACGTCGTGCTCGTGGGCTTCGCCTACGGCGCTGCGGTCGGCCTAGCGGCGGCGGCTGAGGACGGCACTCGCATCTCTGGCATCGTCTCCGTGGGCGTACCGAGCGCGGCGGCGAGCCTGCCCTATGAACGCATGCCAAAGGCGATGCGGCGGGACTGGCCGGAGTTCGCGCGCAGGTCCGCCGCCGCCCTGTTCCACAACGAGCAGAGCGACGCGACCCGCCGCTGGGTGGAGGACATGTTCAGGTCGGCGCCGCTGACCCCCGCGCTCGAGGTCGTGGGCGAACTCGCGCGCTTCGAGCCGGTCGACGTCGCCGCGAAGGTCTCCTGCCGCCAGCTCTACATACACGGCGCGGACGACCCGGTCGCTTCCGTCGCCACCGGCGAGGCCTGTGTCCGCGCTAGCCGCAATTCCGCGGTGTCCGTTTTGGATTCGTGCGGGCACCTAATCCCGATCGACAGCAAGGACGCCTTTCACGGGGCCTTGGCCGAGTTTCTGGCGGGTGGCTAGCCCGCACAACAGAGAGGCAACGACCACATGAGCAATGCAGACGACCTCATCTTGGTCGCCGACAACGCCAACGTGCGCACCTGGTGCATGAATTTTGCGCCGGTCAATGCGCTGCATCCCGACTTTCTCTCGGCATTCGAGCGGCGCATCGCTGAGGCGGAGGCCGACGGGTCGGTCGCCGCGGTGGTGCTGACCAGCGCCCTGAAAGTCTTCTCGGGCGGCGGGGACGCCGGCTGGATGGCCTCGGTCAAAGACGAACTCGGTCCAGAAGGGCTGGTCGACGAGTTCAATCGCACGATGGACCGCTTCCGCCGCGTCTGCGTGTCGCTCCGGCAGGCGCCCTTCCTCACGGTCGCGGCGATGAACGGCCACACGCTGGCCGGCGGGCTCGAGTTGGCCGCGGCGTGCGACCTGCGGTTCTGCTCGACCTTCGAGCGCCTGCAGATCGGCGTGCCGGAGATGGACCTGTTCGGGGCAATGCCGAGCGGCGGCGGCGGGGCCCAGTTCCTGGCGCGGCTGCTCGGTCCGACGAGAGCCCTCAGGTTCATCCTCGACGCGAAGCCTGTCGGCCCTGCGAAGGCGCTCGAGTTGGGGCTGGTCGAACAACTCTTCGAACCCGACGCTCTTCTGCCCGGAGCGGAGGCCTTCGCCGCCGATGTGGCGCGCAAGGCCGGGCGCATCGGTGTGAGCGCGGCGAAGAGGGCCGTCTTCGGCGGTGCGGAGCTGCCGCTCGGGGCGGCCATGGAGCTCGACCGCAGCGTGCACTGGGACTGTATGCGGCGCGGCAACTTCCTGCCCGGCGTCGAGGCCTTCACCCAGAAGTTCGGCAAGTCGTGATGGGCGCCAATCCGGATATCGTCGGGGTCGGCATGACCCGTTTCGGCAAGCATCTCGACCGGTCGCTGGCCGATTTGGGGGGGGAGGCCGTCGACGCCGCGATGCGCGACGCCGACGTATCGCTCGGCGATATCGACATGGCGTTTGTCGCCAATGCCATGTCCGGCGTCGTCACCGGCCAGTCGAGCGTCGTCGGCCAGACCATGCTGCGGGCGAAGGGCTTCTGGGGCATCCCCGTCTACAACATCGACAATGCCTGCGCCGGCTCCTCCAGCGCGCTCAACCTAGCGGTCCAGGCCATTCGTGCGGGGTCCGCCAGAACCGTCCTGGTCGTTGGCGCGGAGAAGCTCTACAGCGCCGAGCGAGTGCGCGCGTTCCGCGCGCTCAACGGTGCGGTCGACAGCGACATCCTGAAGACCAGCGGCATAGATCCCGACGCGGGCAGCGTCTTCGTCGCCTCGATCTATCCTAAGCGGATCGCTGAGTACGAGCGCTGCTACGGCCTCGACCCCAACGCGATGGCCGCGATCTCGGTGAAGAATCGCAGGAACGCCGGAAGCAATCCGGTGGCCCAGTACACCGATCCGATCACCGAGGAGGACGTGCTCTCCTCCCGCTCCATCGTGGGTAGCCTCACGGCCCTCATGTGCGCGCCCATCGGAGATGGAGCGTCCGCAGTCGTGGTCACCTCCGACAGGAGCGTCGCCGCCAGATGCCAGCCAGTGCGCATCGCCGCCAGCGTGGTGGGCATGGGCGGGGGCGGCCAAGCCGCCATCCGCAGGTTGGCCGGGAGGGCATACGAAGAAGCCGGGCTCCACCCTGGCGATGTTGACTTAGCGGAGGTGCACGATTCGATCGCCTTTAACGAACTGCTTGCGAGCGAGGAGCTCGGTTTCTGCGGACCAGGCGAGGGGGGAGCGCTGGCTCTCGCAGGGGAGACGTCGTTCGGCGGCCGGATCCCCCTCAACACGAGCGGCGGGCTCGAGTCTCGCGGCCACCCCGTGGCGGCAACCGGCCTCGCCCAGATCTACGAGCTCGCCCTGCAGCTTCGCGGCGGGGCCGGCGAGCGCCAGCTAATCTCTCCAGCCGTCGGGCTAGCAGAGAACGCAGGCGGATTTGCCAGGGACGATACGGCCGCCGTCGCGATCACGATCCTGCGTGTGTGAGCCCCAGACAATTGAGCCCCAGATAATGAAGACAGATGTAATAATTGTAGGTTTCGGACCGGTCGGCGCGGCGCTTGCGGGCCTTCTCGGTCGCCGCGGGCTCAGTGTCGCCGTCATCGAGCGCGACACGAACGTGTTCCCGCACCCCCGAGCGGCCCATATCGACCACACCGGGCTCCGGCTGCTCCAGGAACTAGGCTGCCTTGATGAGGCGCAGCGCCCCATGATCCGCAACAGGCGCCTTGACCTGGTGGACGCGCGGCACCGCGTCCTCGCTTCCGTGCCGGCAGATCAACCTTCGGTATCGAATCTGCCGGCGAGTATGTACTTTTATCAGCCGGACTTCGATAGAATTTTGCGGCGGACCGTCCAGGAGATCCCGAACTGCGAGATGCATCTCGGAGAGGAGTTGCTGGACTTCGAGCAGTCCGCCGAGGGCGTGAAGGTCCGCAGCCGCGGGCGCGACGGTGTGGAACACGTCCGCGAGGCTTCGTGGATGGTCGGGTGCGACGGCGCGTGGAGTCCGGTGCGGGAGCAGTTGGGTATCCGGCTGGAGAGCCTCGACTTCGACGAGCAGTGGCTGGTTCTCGACCTGAAGCTGAACAGCCCGCAACCCGGCGTCCCCGCGGATCGCGTCGTGCAGGTCTGCGACCCCGAGCGTCCGCATCTCACCACGCCGATCGCCGAGGGGCGGCAGCGCTTCGAATTCATGCTCATGCCCGGAGAGGATCCTGCGCAGATGCAGCAGCCGGGGCGTGTGAAGGAACTCTTGGCCAGCTGGATGCCGGCCGACGCGTTCGAGATCGAGCGGTCAGCAATCTACACGTTCCACGGCCTCGTGGCCGAGGAATGGCGCAAGGGCAGGGTGCTGATCGCCGGAGATGCGGCCCACCAGATGCCGCCCTTCCTGGGGCAGGGCATGTGCTCGGGGCTCCGCGACGCGTCGAACCTCGCCTGGAAGCTCGATATGGTGGCTAACGGGCAGGCTGAGGATTCGCTGCTTGCGACCTATCAGGCGGAGCGCGGACCTCACGTTCGTGGCGTGGTCGAGGTCGCAATTGCGTTCGGGCGCATCGTCTGCGAGCTCGATCCTGAGAAGGTCCGCGAGCGCGACCGCTATATGCGCGAAGGCGCCCCCACGCGCGGCATGACCTTCACGCTGCCGCGGCTCGAGGACGGGCTGCTCGTGCTTGACGGAGGCGGGTCGCTCTTCGTCCAGCCCTCGATCGGCGGACGATGGCTGGACGATATCGTCGGACAGCGCTTTCTAGTCGTGGGACGCGACCGAGCACGTCTCGGTGACGCTGCCGCGTGGTGGGCGAGGCGCCTCGGCGCCTTCGTCACCACGCTCGACGAGCTGCCCGACGACGGTACCATCGCGCGTTGGCTTGACCGCAAGGGGGCCGGCGTCGTCGTCGTCCGGCCCGATCGCTACGTGCTTGGCGAGGCAAGTACGCTCGACGAGATCACGGCGGAGGTGAAACAGGTGTTCGGTGGCGGTGCGAAGGTGTATTCGGATTCTGAGAAAGCGCTGCTGGCGGGACCTCCCGTGATGCGCTGGGAGTAGTGTTGTGGCGAACCGAGACAATTACACCCCGCAGGCCGCAATCGCGGCGGAATGGCTCGTGCCAGAGAGCGCTCAGCCGGACTATCTCGAACTCGATGCGCTGTCCCTCGAGGGCTCGGCTAATGCCGCAGATTGGATCTGCGATCGCCACGTTCGTGGCGGTCGCGGCGGCGAGATCGCCGCGGTCGACGCAGAGAGTGGTCGCAGCTTCACCTATTCCGAGCTCGCAAGCCTCAGCGACGACATGGCCCGGCGCCTCCGGTCGCAAGGTATTCGGGACGGCGACCGCATCGGCGTGCGCTCCCCCAATACGGCCGAAGCTCTCGTGGCGATGCTGGCGGTCCTAAAGATGGGGTGCGTTTTGACCCCGGTGCCGCTCTATGCAAGACGCGACGATCTCGGTCATCTGCTGGATGACGCCGAACCGGCACTCCTTCTCGTGCACGCTTCGGAGGTGGCGCCTAACGAGATATCGGCGGCCGTCGAAGGTCGTACCGTCCGCAATGTGCTTTGCTTCGGCTCTTGCGATGTTGAGGCCCCATTCACCTCGGTTGGATCGCTCGAGGCGGACGGATCGCGCCCGGTCCGTGAGGGGACCGCCGATACACTGGCCATTCTATGGCACACCGGCGGAACGACAGGTAAGCCAAAGGGATGCTATCACACGCATCGGCGCTTCATCCTCGGCGGCATCGCGCTCGGGCGCGCAACAGGAGCTGATTTTGGGCAACGCTGGTCAGCCGCCGCGCCCATCGGTCATGCGCTCGGTCTCATTCATCATACGATCTACTCGGTTATGAACGGTGCCACGGCTGTATTCATTCCCAACTATTCGAAACCGGACGCCGTGCTCGAGGCAATCCAGCGCTACGGTATCACTACAATGACCGGGCTTTCCTCGACCTGGGCGAAGATGCTGGAGGAGATCAACCGGTCGGGGCCCTACGACTTGTCGTCGTTGCGGCAGTGCTATGCCATGTGGCAGTCGGCTTCGGCGTCGAATGTGTACGACGGCTGGATGGACCAGGGCGTGCAACTGTTGAACAATTTCGGCAGCACCGCGTTCGGCACTTGGCCTCTGGTGCCGAGGGTTGGACAGCCCTCGCCGAGGGCATCGCTGGGGAAACCTGCACCCGGGTATATCATTCAAGCAGTCACGGTCGAGGACGGGAATATTATCCCAGTTCCCGAAGGGCAAATCGGTCGCATGGCCGTCAAGGGCCCCACCGGTTTGACCTACTGGAAACGTCCGGAGATGCAGGCTCGTGATGTATTGGAAGGATGGACCCTGTGCGATGATCTCATCAGGTTCGACGAGGAGGGCAACGCCGCCTATTGCGGGCGCACCGACTATATGATCTCAACAGCGGGCAACAAAGTTGCACCTGTCGAAGTAGAGCAGGTCCTCGCGGAACATCGACTCGTTCGGGAAGTTGCCGTCGTTCCTGCGCCGTGCCCTACGAAGCACGAGATAGTGGCGGCGTTCGTGGCCCTTGAACGCGGCGTATCAGGCGACGATGCACTTAAACGAGAACTTCGAGAGCACGTGAAGGAAAGGCTCGCTTTCTACAAAGTTCCGAGCGTTGTTACCTTCGTCGACGCGCTTCCACGCGATGCGGTTGGAAAGGTTCAGACGGGGCTGGTGCGGCAGTGGGCGGCTGCGAAGTAGGAAGCACCTAGTCGTGGTCGGTGCCTTGTTGATCGGGAGTTAAGGCGGACGCAAAGAGGCCTCATCCGAAAACGGAGGCCTCGTTCTTTTGGGGCAGTGTTCGTTCCGTTCTGGTTCGACCTTTAGGCTGCTAGTTTTTGAGGAGGTTCGTAGCCTGCTCAGGTTGGAGGATTCGTTTTGGGGCAGAAGCAGGTGTCGCTCGACGAAGGGGGGGATCCGTTTTTCGCCCCTGCAGTAGCAGAACAGCCTGGACCTGCAGTGCGATTTGGTACACTTCAGCCGCAGGAAGTAATATTAGGGCTATTAGGCGAGTATGTGAGGGGGCGAGAAGAAGTATGGTCTGGAGGCCTTGTGCAGCTCCTCGGCGATCTTCAATTTTCGCCCGCCGCATCGAGGATCGCGCTCAATCGCGTAGTTGCCAGAGGGCTCCTCGAACCTTCCAAACGCGGGCGATTTGTGTTCTATCGCATCAGTCGTCGCCTTGAGGCCGTTCATAAGGAAGGCAGGCGCCAGATGTTCTCACGGAAAGCGGAAGTTGAATGGGATGGAGACTGGACGCTCGTTTGGTATTCGGTGCCGGATAAGCATCGACTCGAGCGGGGCCGATTGAGCCGTTGGCTGAATTTTCGCGGCTTTGGAACGCTTCAGGATGGTACTTGGATCGCTCCAGGTAACCGTGAACAGGATGTTCTTCCGCTCCTGAGCGAGCTCTCGCTTGAGCCCTACGTCGTGACCTTCGTCGGCAAGCTGTCCCTCTCGCTTGATGCCCATAAAGTGATAGAGCGGGGCTGGAAGCTTGAGGATCTAAAGAGGATGTACAAGATCTTCGTCGATCGCTTCTCTTCCTATGCCGAGAAGGACAGCCTTGCGCAATTAACTGAAAGGGACGCGTTTGTCTTGCGCACGCGCCTGATTGAAATGTTTCGTCAGACCGTCGTTCAGGATCCTGAACTGCCCGAATCTGTGCTTGGTGTGGAATGGAAGCGGAAGGAAGCGATCGACATCTTCCAAGAACTCCAGAGGGCGACCTCTTTCAAGGCAGTACAGTACTTTCGAGAGACAGCAGTCGGATCGAAGGTAGCGCCGAATGTGAAGCGTGGATGAGTTTGTGTCAATTGTCGGTGGCCTGCTACCGGTATTTCGGACACGCAATTACAGTAGCTTCACTCGACCTCGGCCGGCGGGATGTTACCGATGGGCACCATCAGCCTGCGATTGTTGAACCGATCGACCCAGGCGAGCCCACCCCGTCGGGACGCCAATCCTCGTCCGGGAGTATGTGTTGCGGGACGCGACCGGCCAAGCCTTGGTCTGCGGAATGCGCCAATTTCCGCGAGCAGTGTCAGATCTCGTACTAGTCATATGAATCTAAAGTTCGCTGCATAATGAATGTTCGGCGGTCTGGCAGAAGCGCTTGACCGGGCTGAGTATCTCGTCAGCGGATTTGGTCCAGCGATACGGTGTGGGACTTTCGTTGTGCTGCTCGATGAAAGATCTGATATCCCGCTCGAGTTGGGATGTGGAGGTATGGACACCGCGCCGCAGCTGCTTGCGGGTAAGCTCGGCGAACCAGCGCTCGACCTGGTTGATCCACGATTCCGAAGTCGGCGTGAAATGGACATGATAGTGCGGCCGCCGAGCGAGCCATGAGCGCACCAGTGCGGTCTTATGGGTCGCGTAATTGTCCATGATGATGTGGACATCGAGATCGCGCGGCACCTGCGCGTCGATCTGTTTGAGGAAGTCCAGGAACTCGGCCGCGCGGTGCCGTTTGTAGCATTTGCCGATTACGAAGCCAGAGGCGACGTCAAGCGCGGCGAACAGCGATGTCGTGCCGTGACGGACATAGCTGTGGGTGCGGCGCTCGGGCATGCCAGGCATCATCGGCAGGACCGGCTGCTCGCGGTCGAGCGCCTGGATCTGGCTCTTTTCATCGACACTCAGCACGAGGGCACGATTGGGCGGCGACAGATAGAGCCCAACGATGTCGCGGACCTTGTCAACGAACAGCGGGTCGCTCGACAGCTTGAACGTCTCAGATCGATGCGGTTGCAGCCCGAAGGCAGTCCAGATCCGCCGGACCGTGGTATGGGAAAAGCCGGTCGCGCCAGCCATGGAGCGGATCGACCAATGGGTTGCATCGGCCGGCGTGGAGCGCAGCGTGCGCTCAATCACAGCGGCGACCTGATCGTCACTGATCGTCCGCGGCCGCCCAGGCCTCGTCCAGCAGGCCTTCCACGCGGTCCTTCAGAAACTGCCGCCGCCACTTCCCAACCGTGTGCTCATGCACACCCAACTCGGCGGCAACGAGCTTACTCTGGATGCCATCGGCGCAGCGAAGGATGATCCGGCATCGCTCTGACATCGACCGCGCAATCCGCCGTCGGCGCACCTGCCGCTCCAGATACTCGCGCTCCTCCGGCTTCAAAACTAAAGGTTCTGTCGGTCGGCCACGTGCGTTCGCCATGCCGTTCTCCTCGTGAACGAGCCGCAGTATACAATGTGACTTACTTCAGTTCCAGATGACTAGGCTCAGGACTCATTGATCAGAGCCAGAAGATGACGGCGGCTGCGATGCAGATGACCGAGAAGAAGGTGTGGGCGCACCGGTCGTAGCGTGTTGCGATGCGCCTCCAGTCCTTAAGCTTGGCGAACAGGTTCTCGACCTTGTGGCGCTGGCGGTAAAGCACTGTGTCGTAGGCGAAGGGGACTTTGCGGCTCTGGCTCGATGGGATGCACGGCTTGATGCCTCTGGCTTCGAGTTCGGCGCGGAACCAGGCGCTGTCGTACCCCCGATCGGCGATCAGGTGGTCGGCCGGAGGCAAGGCGTCTAGCACGAGACGGGCGCCCTTGTGGTCGCTCATCTGACCTTCCAACAGGAGCAGGATGATCGGCCGTCCATCACCGTCGCAAACGGTGTGGAGCTTCGAGTTCAGCCCGCCCTTGGTTCGCCCGATACGGCGGGGAACATCCCCTTTTTTAGCAGGCTTGCCGCCGTCCGGTGGGCCTTCAGATGCGTCGCGTCGATCATGATGCGCTCGGGTTTCGGCCCCTCGCCGGCGAGACCCGCGAAGATCCGGTCGAACACCCCCATGCGGCTCCAGCGGATGAAGCGGTTGTAGAGCGTCTTGTGCGGCCCGTAGCCCTCGGGCGCGTCTTTCCATTGAAGGCCATTGCGGATCACGTAGACAATCCCGCTTACCACCCGCCGGTCATCGACCCGCGGCACCCCATGCGACAGCGGGAAATGGGGCGATATCCGCGCCATCTGGCGCTCGCTCAGCAGAAACAAATCACCCATCACGGCCTCCTCGTCGGAGAGCGTGAATCACATCTCAATGGAAATTAATAGGTCCTGAGCCTAGGTCGAGGAGGATGATCCTGGGATATGAGCATTCCACGGCTCGGCGTTACCGCCCTCGGCCGCGTTCTCTTTCCCTCTCCCGCTCATGGTGTCGTCGCCAGGCACGATGGAGCTGTTCGACGCGCTCGTCGGCAAGCTGGCTCTTCTCGAACATGCGATGATTGACCCGGTCGAGGGCGCGGGCGCGAATGCGGATCGAGCGCCGGAGGTAGCGCTTCACCTGCGCGCGCTCGCCGACCTGGGCCTGGAGGTGGCGGAAGTTCGAGCGCACCCGGTCGGCGGCGTGGCGGGCCTGCTCCATCTTGTGCCGGGTGTCCGCCAGCTCCGCCTGGGCGTCGCGCCAGCGGGTCCGGGCTTTTGTGAGCGCCTCCCAGCTCTTGGCCGTGGGGCGGCCTGATCGGCCCGCCTTCGTGTCCCGGCTCAGGCTGCCGAGAAGACCAGGCCTCTTGCCGACCAGCTCGGCCGCGTCGCCAACGCCGAGCTCCCGCTCCAACGCCGTCCAGCGCGTGTGGGCTTTGGCCGGGTCGGCAAAGAGCCTCTTCATGTGAACGAGCATGCGGTCGTAGGTCACGACTTCGCGGCCGCGGTTGCGATCGAGTTCGAAGGATCGCTTGCGCGTCGTGCGGTCCGCCCGTTGGATCTGGCGCTCCGAAGCCGTCAGCGTCTCGTCGAGGAGCGCCCAGCGTCGGTATTCGAAGTCGGCGGCCTCAACACGGTGAAGGCTGTCCAGGTCGCCGTGCTCGTTGCCCGTCGATCCGCTCCCGGCGCGGTCACGATCCGTGCCGGCTTGGTGCGCGCGATCTCCCGTCCTCCGTTCGGCATTCGATCCGTCCCGTTCGCGTTCGGCAACGAGGCCTCTTGCCTCGCGCGCATAGTAGTCGGCGAAGCGCTCGCCGAATCGGTCTTCCAGCTCCTTCAGGCGGATGGTCTTGCCGAGTTGGGAGAGCTTGGCATAGGCGCGGCCGTCGGTGACGATCAGCCCCTGACCCTTGGCGCGCAGATAGAGGCCCTGGGCGGCCAGCCGGCCACTCAGGCTTGCCCAACTCGTCTCCTCGCGGAAGGCAGGGGCAAGGCTGGTCTTGAGCTCGGCGAGCGCGTCCCGGTCGAACGGCGCCTTCGGCTCCCGGCCCTCACGCTGCGCGGTGCGGTATTCGCCATCGGAGACGGGTCCGGTGCGATCGCTGTCTCTGCCGGGCTCCCGCTCTCGGCTCCGTTCCTTGAGCGCATTGAGGCCGCGCTCCTCGGCGATCTCGCGGCACAGCGTGGTGAGCCTGCGCCCGATGTTGCGTTGGCTCCAGGCTCGGCCCGTCTCGGGGTGAACCCGGTTCACCAGGAAGTGGAGATGGGGATGCTTGCGGTCGCCATGGGCGTAGATCAGCATCTGATGGTCGTTCAGTCCGAGTTTCTCGGCGAGTTCGCCGGCGATCTCCCGCATGGAGTCCTCATCGACCCGGCCGCGGCGGGCGTCCTTCGGGTCGAACGCCACGATGAAGTGGAGCGCCGGCTGGCGTACCCGCTGGGACCGCTCGGCGGTGATCGCCATGATACGGGCAGCCTCCTCCGGTTCCGTCGTGCCGAGCCCACGCTCCTCGACCCAGAGCACCCGCTCGCCACGCGCTTCCGGGCTCGACGTCTCGCCAAGGCGACCGTCGTCGCCGCGTCCGCCCGAACGTCCCGCACCGCGCTCCGACTCTCGCGCCCGCTCGGCCTCGCGATGCTTGCGGGTCTGGCCCGCCAGATAGAGGGCCGCCGCCCGGAAGCTCGCCGGCTGTTGCTTGCCCACCTTGAACCGCATGACCGATCGCCTCGCCCGCTACCCGGAGCCGGCCCCGGACCCAGCCTCTGCCGCCCAGACGCAGTCCTCGAGCGGCTGGAGGGCTGCGGCCACGGCCTCAAGCACGTCTGCCTCTTCCACCTCGGTCACGGCATGGCCGGCATTGGCGCGGTAGGCGAGCGCGTTCAGCAGGTGACCGGCCCGGTTGATCGGACCCAGCAGCTCTTCCATGGCCTCGACCCGATCCCCCGCCCGGACGCAGTCGCGCACCAGGATCACCGCCACATGGGTGCGCCATTCCAGATAGTCGGGATCCCCCAAGCTCGTCGCGAGCTGGCGGAAGTTCGCCCCCATGGACTGAAGCTCGTAGACGACCTGCTTCAGTGCCTGCGGTGCTGCCGACCGACCCCGCGGCCGGGCCCCGGAGAGCACCAGGCGCACATAGCGACCGAGGCTCATGCCGCGATCCCGCGCAAGCGACCGCAGCCGATCCAGCTCGGCCACCGTCATCCGCACCCGGATCTTCGCGTCGGTCTTCAGCCGCTCGAACTGGCGCCGGTATGGCCGGCGCCGCGCGCCGGCCAGGACCGCACGGACATAGTCCGCAACCGCCATGCCGCCACGCGCGGCGCACTCCGCGATGAAGGCGCGCTGGGAATCCGGAAGCCGCACGTCCAGGATGGCCGCCTGGCGCACCTCCGCGGCAAGCGCCCTACGCCCCATGACGCACCTCCGGGACGCGCCTCGCGTCCCCAAGATCCGTCCCGGCTTGAGCCCCCGTCAGGGGGCGAATGCCGGACAGGTTGGCCCGTTTATGAGCCGTCACCGAAGCCAGTCTCTGGCGAGGGGATGCGAATAAATGTGGGACAACGTACATCTTGCCTCCCGCATACGACTGATGTTTATCCTGAATCTGTTATGGGTACTCAGGACAAAAACCGCAATACGGGTGCGAATAGTTTATTCAATACTTAACGAATACGCTCCACAATGTCCAGTACCGTCTCCGCAATGGCCAACGCGGGTCAACGAAACAGAAAGCGGCAGCCCCCGCCTGTACGCCAGGACAGCCCAGTCGGGGCCGCGGTGCAGACCCGTAGCAGGCGCTTTGCCCAATGAAGATTTGCCCGACCGCGTGGAAGCAGCGGCCCCACAATCTCGCTGCCGGCTGCAGAGCTCCGACGGTTCTAACTTGCTCTTTCTGGCTTGGGTTCATCTGCTGGCTGAACTTGGCCGGACGGGTCTGGAAGATGTCCCGTTCAGATGTCGAGGGCCGGGGTCGGGCCGGAAGTTTCCAGCTCCCACCAGGCGCGCCATGCGTGGTTCTGGCGCTCGAGGACGAGATAGTTGCGCTCGGCCACGAATCGGGTCGGCTGTCCGGGCAGGCGCGCGATGCGGATCGGATGCTCGGGGAGCGGATCCTCGCCCAGCCAGGACAAGGCCCCGAGGACGCGTGCCCATGCCTTCGGCGGCGCCCGGTGCGCGATCCCGGAAGCCACCAGCTGGTGGAGTTGGACATTGTCTCCCAGATCCAGTACCGCCCGTGTGGCCAGATGGATCTCTCCCGAGATGGCGGTCACCTTGTGGCGATCCCTGTGCGCCATGTCCCGCACCAGGCGCAGCATCCGTCTCCATTCGTCGCGATGCGCGCGACTTTGCCACTGGTCACGCAGGTCGTCCTCGTATTTCTGCATGTGCGGGACCGCCATCATTGCGGTCTCGATCAGCGACAGGCGAGGGCCGAGCAGCGGAACGCTGGACATCAGAAACGTGTGCCCGTGCAAGCGGCGCGTGCCCTCCGCCTCCATCATCGCCCAGCCGCCGGAACCCATGACCGCCTGCCGCGTACGCTCCGAGCGTAGATCCGGCGCGAGGATGCGCAGGTCATCGGTTTCGATCGCCCAGCCCAGGTGCGTGCCGGACGGATCGGCGAAGCGGGCCGGAAGATCGCCGTCGATCGCTGCCTGCTGAAAGATCAGGAAGCTTTCGCGTGCAACGCCGAACAGGAGCTGACCGACCGGTGACGAGGTCCTGGAACGCCGCAGCGATCCCCAGCCGTCGCAGATGTCGTGATCGTCCCACTGCATCAGTGACGGCACGCGCGCTGCGAGCCACGCGAACTGCGGCGCGGCGTACAGCGCGGCGTAGCGCTCGAAAAACCGTTCACGCAGATGGTGTCGAAGATCGGCGCGAGCGGCCGGAGACGGGTCTTCCGGCAGCTGCTCCGGCCACCCTTCGCTCAGGTCGTGTCCGCGGGTGACCTCGTCGGCATAGACCTGGTCGCCTCCGTGCAGCATGAGCGCGAAAGGCCGCCTGCGGTGTTCGTCGCGCAGGCGCGCCCACATGACGTTGCGTTCGGAGCCCTCACGGCCCAAGTCGCCCACCTCTTCCCCATTGCAGGAGACGTAGGCAAGACGCATGTCGCCCGTCAGGTCGCCGGCGACGTCGTACGTTTCTCCGTTCCACGTGTAGTCGGATGGCCGGTTCGCCGGCAGGGAGAACCGCGCGCGCCAGACGATGGCGTTGTCAAACTCTGCGATTGGCGCAGGGGGCACCGTGAGCGCCGCAAGCTCGATCGGTGCGGGCGCATCTTGCTTTCCCGTGATGAACAGGGCGGACAGATGCAGCCAGCCTTCCGAAGCCTCGTCGAGGAAAAGGATGGGGCCGATGGCGGGGACGATCTTCTCGGACATGCGACGTCAGCTATTGTGGCCAAGCCGGCATCACAAGGTAGAATCCGAATCCGGCGCGGCGTGCTCTGCCGACAGGCTCCTCTTTCCGAACGGGTGCGAAGCAATGACCCGTGCTTCAGCCCGGACCCTTCTGGGCAACCCGACGGCTACCCCCGCGCAATCCGACCCCGTCTCACGGTGGACGCCAGACGTCGACCGCCCCGCAAATGCAGAGCGGAATCGAACCGTGCTACTTACGGCTGACCAAGATGCAGCCGGTGCTCACCGATATGATAGGTGCTGAGATCGTGCTCTTCGCCATCGGCCGGGCCGAGATCAGGTGTCGCGCCCGCCTTGAACCGGGTAAGCGCGACCGCCTCGGGGTCGCGCACTTCGTCAGTCAGCACAACGTAGCGGTAGTGGCCTGCTCCCCGGCAAGTGGCCACTGTTGTGAGTTAGATTTCGGCTCCAACATTGGAGCTGAGAATGCCGAAGAAGCGCTATTCCCCTGAAC
>NZ_JBRJGW010000008.1:0-213796 GCF_053628695.1 Amorphus sp. MBR-141 | reverse complement strand
ATCGCCAGCCCCATCTGCCGGTCGCCCAGCGTGTCGGCGAAGCGGCCGACGGCGCGCACCGCCGTGGTGCCCATCTCCGCATGCACCTGGCCGGTGAGGCTGGAGAAGCCCGCCTCGAGCGCGGCGGCGTCGGCGGAATAAAGGATCGTGTAGAGGTCGTTGGCGGCGGCCGCGGGCCGCACGCCGGCGGCGGGGCGCGCCGCGTCGATCGCCGCGCCCAGCGCCCGCTCGTTCGCCGTCTGGGCGACGCCCACCGCGCCCAGGTCGGCGTAGCCGAGCGGCGTCACCGCGAGCGCCAGCGCCGTCGGGGAATAGAGCACGTCGAAGCGGGTGCCCGCCGGCAGCCCGGCCGCGGGCTGGGCGAGCGCGGCGAAGCTGCCGGCCACCGTCGGCGCCTGGACGAACACGAAGCTCTGGCCGAGGCTCGGGGTGAAGGTGTTGGTGGCAGCCCCCGCGATGCCGCGCAGCACCGGCGCCAGCGTGCCGCCGGCGGTGAACGCCGAGCCGGCCCCCTGCACCAGGATGCGGTCGAAGTTGCCGGCGCCGTTGCCGGTGCCCGGCCCGTCGACCTCGATGGCCGTGGTGGCGGTCGCCGTCAGCGTCACGTCGCCGGTGACGGTGAGCGTGCCGGGCGAGTTGCCCGGCGCGAGCAGGCCGGCGACGGTGATGTTGGACACCACCGCCCCGGTGCCCGCGAGCGTGCCGCCCTGGTTGACGGCCAGGGTGGGCGTCACCAGCGAGCCGTCGACCGACAGCGTGCCGCCGTCGACGGCGGAGCTTTGCTGGAAGCTGGCGTCGCTGAGGACGGAGAGCGTGCCGGAGCCGACCTTGTCGAGGCCGCCCTGGCTGGTGAAGTCGACGATCCAGGTGGTGTCGGAGCCGCCCGCGCCGACCGTGTAGGTGCCCGTCCCGGTCATGCCGACGGGACCGACGGCGAGCGCCCGGTCGAGGCGCACCAGGCCCCAGCCGTAGACCGCATCGACGCCCGGCGCGCCCAGGTCCTGGGCCGTCAGGAACAGGATCTCGACGATCTCCGCCGGGCTGAACGTCGGATAGGCCTCGATCAGAACCGCGATCGCCCCCGCAACGTTCGGCGCCGCCATCGACGTGCCCTGGTAGAAGGCATAGCCATCGGGCGCCGGGAAATTGGCATTTGTCGAAGGCGTATACCCCTCCGGAACGGTTGAATCGATTCCCCGGTCGCCCGCCTGGTGAGCGGAGCTGAAGTAGGTGTTCTGATCGCCGCCGGGGGCGGAGATGCACCACTCCCTCGCGACACCGCACTGGTTCGAATAGGAGGCGAGCCGGTTGTAGGCGTCGAGCGCGACGACGACGACGATGCGGCCGCGGGCAATGCCGTCGGCCTGTTCCGCAGCCGCGAGCGCGGCTGCCGAGGTGAAGGAGAGATCCAGACCGCTGCCGTGGTCGTCGTAGATCAGGGCGCCGGATGAATTGGTTGCCGCTTCATTGGCCGGCTGCACGAAGGGAAACAGGCCAACGCCGGACGGATTTTCCGCGTAGACCGGGGCGACGGACCGATCGTTGCCAGCCGCCATGACGACGATCTGGCCGGCATCCAGGTTCTGCCGGACGGCCCTCGCCTCGGCGAGGTCTCCAGCCTGCTCCTCGGCGTTGCCCAGGTCCCAGGTCGTTGCGCCGGGCCCGTCCGCGTCCGGTCCGAAACTTCCGTTGATGACCCGCACGTCCCGGAATTGAGAGAGGTAGCGGAATGCGGTCGTGGATGCCGCCTCTCTTTGCCCGCTCCTGAAGTCGCAGCCGCCCGCAAGGAGGGCCTGTCCACAATACTCGAGCTCTTCCACGTCGAACTCGTCGCCGTCATCGCCCACGATGTAGCTGTCCTGGCTCATCGCCTTCACCGACAGGATGCTGGCGCCGGGCGCCACGCCCTGCATGCCGAAGCCGTTCCGGCCGGCGCCAACGATGCCCGAGACGTGGGTGCCGTGCGAATCCTGGTCTTCGCTGTCTGTCGGCAGCTGGTCGAAGGCGTCGAGGATCTCGGCGTCGGAGTAGCGCGGGCAGCTGGACGGATCGCTGTTGCGGCATACAAGATCGCGATCGAACCAATAGAGGAAGCTGGTGGAACGCGGATCGATGCGGTTGCCGAACTCCGGGTGGGTGGTGCCGTCCGGCCGCCTGTCGATACCCGTGTCGATGACACCGACGACGACGCCCTTTCCGGTGATGCCCCGCTCCAGCGCCGCGTCGGCGCGGATGGCGTCGAGGCCGTAGTTGCGCTGGTACTCGGTGAGCGACGACAGCGGGATGTCCGGATTGCCGCCGGGATAGGGTGTGGCGCTCGCCTGCGGCAGGCCGCCGCCGGATCCTGCGGCCGCTTCGACGCCGGTCAGCGAGGCCGCCGGATAGGCCGCCGCAAGGGACCGGCCGGCGGAGACCGCCCGGCCGATCGCCGCCGCGAGGCCGGGCCGCAGACCGACGGCCTCCGCGGCGACGGCGTCCGCCCGGTCGGGCGTCAGCCGAACGTTCTCGACGACGCTGGCGATCAGCGAGCGGTCGCCGAAGCCCGCCGCGCGGCGAAGCGCATCGCGGACCGTCGACGCGGAGGCGAGCGCGGAACTCTGCTCGGTCTGTGCGAACGCTTGCGGCGCGAGCGCGAGCACTCCCCCGGCCAGAAGACAAGCGGCCAGACACGAACGCACCCTCTTACGCACCATCAACACGCAGCCCCTTCGGCGCCCTCGAAACCGGTCCTCCAAGCCGACGAAACGGCTCGTGCGACCTTCTCAAGGGCGTTGCGGACGAGGCAACGATTTTTGCCCCGGGACCGGCCGATCCAGGCCCGGTTCTCGGCAACCGTCGCAAAAATGGCACACCAATGGGTTGCAGGCCTGGAGCCGGCCCGCGGGCTGAACGCCGATCAGGGAGCGATCAGGCCGTTGCGGATCTGGTGCGGATCGAAGGCGAAGACGAGCGCCGGATCCTCGTCGAGCACCGTCTCGTCCTTGCCCTCGTAGTCCAGGCTCGACAGCAGGTGCTTGATCAGGTTCAGCCGCGCCTGGCGCTTGACGTCGGCCCGCACGATGGTCCAGGGCGTGATCGGATTGTGGGTGCGGGCGAGCATCTCGTTGCGAGCGCTGCTGTATTCGTCCCAATGCTCGGCGGCGACGGCATCGATCGGGCTAATCTTCCACTGCTTGAGCGGATCGGTGTGGCGCGCCTCCAGACGCGCGCTCTGGGTCTCGAAGCTGATGTCGAGATAGTATTTCAGCAGCGTGATCCCCGAGCGCACCAGCATGTGCTCGAAATCGAGCACCGTCTCCATGAAGCGCTCGTAGTCGATGTCGGTGCAGAAGCCCATCACCCGCTCCACACCCGCCCGGTTGTACCAGCTGCGATTGAACAGGACGAATTCCTGCGAGGCCGGGAGATAGGGCACGTAGCGCTGGAAGTACCAGGTCGTCTGCTCGCGGTCCGACGGCTTGCCCAGCGCCACCACCCGCGTCTCGCGCGGGCTCAGGTGCTCGGTGATCCGCTTGATCGCCCCGTCCTTGCCGGCGGCGTCGCGGCCCTCCAGCAGGACCAGGATCTTTTCGTCGCACTTGATGAAGTGGCGCTGCAGCTTCACCAGTTCGATCTGCAGCGCCAGCAGCTGCTTCTTGTAGTCCTTCTTGCCGATCTTCGGGATCGGCGGAACGTCGTGGTGCCTGTCCTTCGCCATCATCACCTCTCATGAACGCCGGTGCCGTCGCCAGCCGAGCTTGCGACTATAGCCCGGCGACCTGCCCGCACAGGCGAAATCGCTCGGGGCCGCCGTTCGCCCGGCGACAGCGGCAACCGGATCTGGCCGGTCCGCGGCCTCACTCCATCGCGATGTCGGGGGCGGAGGATGTCGCCTTCGGACCCCGCATCAGCAGGAGCAGCGGAACGACGGCGATGACGATCCACATCATCGCGGTGAAGTCGTCCAGGTAGGCGATGGTCGTCGCCTGGGTGGTGACCACCTGATTGAGGGCGGCGAGGCCGACCGAGGAATCCAGCGACCAGGCGCTCGGCATCCACGGCGAGTGGAGCGCCATCCGGAAGGGGGTGAGCGCACCGGACAGGCCCTCGTGCAGCACCTGCGAGTTCTGCGTCAGCATGGTCGTCATCACCGAGATGCCGATCGACGAGCCGATGTTGCGCATCAGCGAGAACATCGCCGTTCCCTCGTTGCGGTATTTCGGATCGAGCGTGGCGAAGGTGATCGTCGACAGCGGCACGAAGATGAAGCCGAGGCCGACGCCCTGGACGATGCCGGTGACGACCAGCGTCTGCTGGCTGACCTCGGTGGTGAAGCCGGCCATCTGGTGCAGCGACAGCGCCGTCATGCCGAGCCCGAACAGGATCAGAAGGCGGACGTCCACCCGCCCGATGAGGCGGCCGACCACCATCATCGCCACCATCGAGCCGATGCCGCGCGGCGCCAAAAGGAGGCCCGCCGTCATCACCGGATAGCCCATCAGCTGCTGCAGGAACGGCGGCAGCAGCGCCAGCGTGGCGAGCAGCACGACGCCGATGACGAAGATGAAACACAGCCCGACGGCGAAGTTGCGGTCGGTGAACAGGCCGGGCTCGAGGAACGGCCGCTTCGCGGTGAACATGTGGACGAGGAACATGTAGAAGGCGACGCCGCACAGCACCGTCTCGATCAGGATTTCCGTCGACGAGAACCAGTCCTGGGACTCGCCCCGGTCGAGCATCATCTGCAGGGCGCCGATGGAGAGGCTGAGCAGGGCGAAGCCGAACCAGTCGAACGGCAGGCCCGCCTTCTTATCGGTCTCGGTGACGAAGCTCATGATCCCCATGAAGGCGAGGATGCCGACGGGTACGTTGATGTAGAAGACCCAGCGCCAGTTGTAATACTCGGTCAGATAGCCGCCGAGCGTCGGCCCCAGGATCGGGCCGAGCATCACGCCCATGCCCCAGATCGCCATGGCCGAGCCGTGCTGCTCCTTCGGATAGGTGTCGAGCAGCACCGCCTGGGACAGCGGCACGAGGCCGGCCCCGAAGGCGCCCTGCATCAGCCGGAACAGCACCATCTCGGGCAGCGAGGTCGCCGCGCCGCACAGGATCGACGAGAACGTGAACCCCGCGACGGCCACCATGAACAGCTTCTTCCGCCCGAACCGGGCGGCGAGATAGCCGGTCGGCGGCGTCATGATGGCGGCTGCCACGATGTAGGAGGTCAGCACCCAGGAGATCTGATCCTGGGTCGCCGACATGGAGCCCTGCATGTGCGGCAGCGCCACGTTGGCGATGGTGGTGTCCAGCGCCTGCATGATCGTGGCGAGCATGATGGAGACGGTCGTGAGGCCGCGCCCGAGCTTCGTCGAGCCGCCCTCCTCCGTGGCGATGGCCGCCGCAGTCATCTGTCGGCCTCGACTGTCACGGCCGCCGGTTTCGCTTCGGCCACCGACTGGCGCGTCAGCCCGTCGATCCACCCGAGCGCGGTGCGGGCGAAGGCGGGCAGCTCGCGCTGGTGGTGGGTGTCGATCTCGACCTGGGTGCTCATGCCGGCGCGCAGCACGGGACCGTCGGCCTCGGTATCGACGGCGATGCGGACCGGGATGCGCTGCACGACCTTCACCCAGTTGCCGGTGGCGTTCTGCGCCGGCAGCACGGAAAACTCCGAGCCGGTGGCCGGCGACACGCTGGCGACGGTGCCCTGCCAGACCTGGTCGGGATAGGCGTCGACCTCGATGTCGACGGCCTGGCCGGGCTGGACGTAGGTGAGCTGCGTCTCCTTGAAGTTCCCGTCGATCCAGATCCCGTCGCTGGAGACGAGGCTCATGACGGCACTGCCGGGCGTGACGTACTGGCCGGGCTCCGGCGTGTTGCCGGCGACGCCGTTGAAGGGAGCGGTCACCGTGGTGTGGGCGAGATCGAGCTTGGCCTGGTCGAGCTGGGCCTTCGCCTGCTGGTACTGCGCCGTCTTCTCAACGGGCACGTCGGCGCTGCCGCCGATCCTGGCGAGCGTGGTGCGCATCAGGAACCGGTCGAGCTTTATCTGCTGCTCGGCCTTGTCGAGGGCGTTCTGCACGTCGTCGAGGGTCGCCTGGGAGACGACGTTGTTCTTCAGGAGCGTCGCCTGGCGGTCGTAGCGGCGCTGGGCGTACTCCAGGTTGGTCTGAGCGAGCTCGGCGCTGGCCTTCTCCTGCTGGTAGGTCTCCTTCAGCGCCTGCACGTCCTGGCGCACCGACTGGAGGTTCGCCTCGGCCTGCTCGACGGCGATCTCGTAGGTGCCGCGGTCGATCTGGAACAGCACGTCGCCCTTGGCGACGGCCTGGTTCTCCTTCACCGCCACCGTCTGGATGGGGCCGGCGACCTGGGCGCTGACGGCGACCTTGTCGGCATGGACGTAGGCGTTCTCGGTGGAGACGTAGCGGCCGCCCGAATAGTACCAAACGGTGCCGCCGACGATGACGGCCAGCGGACCGACAATCAGCAGCAGGGGCCGCAGCCAGCGGCGCCGACGCTTCACCGGCGCGGCGGCGGGACCCGCCACCACCTGCGCCTGGCTGGTCGGCGCCGGCAGCGCATCGGCGGCCGCGACGGTGTCGCCCGTCTCCGTGTCAGAGACTGTCTCGGTCATGTTGGTTCCTCGTCAGTCGGGCGGCAGGCGGCCTTCGAGCCCGCCTCCGCCGCAATCAGGTTGGCGCGCATGTCGCCCAGCGCGCCGATCACCGTCTCGAGCGTCTCGGGGGAGATCCCCGCCAGGGCTTCGGCGCGGGTGTCCGCGGCCAGCGCCCACATCCGCTCCAGCGTGTCGTGCGCCCCTTCCGACAGGTAGAGCTTGATGGCGCGGCGATCGGACGGGTCCTTGCGGCGCTCGACCAGATCGGCCGCCTCGAGCTTGTCGATCAGGCGGCCCAGCGTGATCGGCTGGATCTCCATCAGGTCGGCGAGCGCCGCCTGGCGGATGCCCTCCCGCTTGGAGAGATGGGCCAGCGCCTGCCACTGGGCCTGGGTGAGGCCGAGGCCGCTCGCCCGCCGCGCGAAGTTGCGCCGCACCATGCGGGCCACGTCGTGGATCAGGAAGGTCAGGCTCTGGGAGGGATTGCGCGGATCGCTCGGACGCATTTGCAGTGGGTATCCTTATAATAAGCAACATATATAAAATCGAACGTCGGCTTGCCAAGGCCCGCCCGCGCCACAAACGCAAAAAGGGCCGGCAGATGCCGGCCCTTTTCGAAAGGTCCATTCGACGATCGCGTGCGGGTCAGGCGGCCTTCGGCTTGCCCGTCTTGGAATGGGCTTCCTGGGTGCGCGCCTTGAGGTCGCGCAGCGTGGTCAGCTCCAGCTCGGTCGGCGGCGGGGTCTCTTCCACGCCGTCGGCGAACGTGACGGTCCAGCCGCAGGTCTTCTGCACGTCGTCCCGGGAGACGCCCGGATGCAGCGAGACCACGGTGAACTCCTTGGTCTCCGGATCCGGCCGCCAGACGGCGAGGTCGGTGATGAGCAGCGTCGGGCCCTTGGTGGTGATGCCGATCCGCTGACGGTGGTCGCCACCGTCGCCGTGGCCGAACGAGGTGTAGAAGTCGATCTTGTCGACCATGCCGCGCAGCGACTGCTTCATGGTTATGTAGATCTCGCCCGACGAGGACGCGATCTCCGGCGCGCCGCCGCCGCCGGGAAGCCGGACCTTCGGCTTGTGGTAGTCGCCGATGACGGTGGTGTTGATGTTGCCGAAGCGGTCGAGCTGGGCGGCACCGAGGAAGCCCACGGTGATGCGCCCGCCCTGCAGCCAGTAGCGGAACATCTCCGGCACGGCGACGGTGGTGACCGCCGTCTCGCAGAGCTCGCCGTCGCCGATCGACAGCGGCAGCACTTCCGGCGCGGTGCCGATGGTGCCGGATTCGTAGATCAGCGTGATGTCCGGCGCGTGCGTCAGCCGCGCGACGTTGCAGGCGGCCGAGGGCGCGCCGATGCCGACGAAGCAGACGTCGTCGTTCTTCAGGGACCGCGCGGCGGCGATCGTCATGATTTCGTCGGGGGTGAAGCCGAGATCGCTCATGCGGCGCTCCTGAGATTGGCGGTGCGGTCGGCGTAGACTTCCGGACCGGCCTCCAGCACGTTCTCCTTCATCCAGGCCGTGAACGCATCACGGTCGGAGGACACCTTGTCCCATTCCAGGTAGGTGGCGTTGTCGCGCTCGTAATAGCCCTGGGCGTAGGACGGATGCGCCCCGCCCGGCACCACGGCGATGGCCGAGATGGTCCAGTGGGGAAGGATGCAGGCGTTGGGATGGGTGTCGAGATCGTCGACGATCTCCTCGACCGTCACCACGGCGCGCCTGGCGGCCAGCACGGCCTCCTTCTGCACGGCGACGATGCCCTCGATCAGCACGTTGCCCTTGCGGTCGGCCTTCTGGGCGTGGATCACCGACACGTCGGGCCGCAGCGCCGGCACAGCGGCGAGTTCCTCGCCGGTGAACGGGCAGTTGATCGACTTGATGTTCGGATTGACCTTGGCGAGGTCAGCGCCCTTGTAGCCGCGGAAGACGGCGCACGGCAGCCCGGCGGCGCCCGCCTCGTAGGCGTTGGCCATCGCGGCGTGGCTGTGCTCCTCGATCTCGAGCGGCTTCGGCCAGGCGTTCTCCACGGCATCGCGGACCCGGCGCAGCAGGCCGACGCCCGGGTTGCCGGCGTAGGAGAACACCAGCTTCTTCACCATCCCCATGCCGACCATCTGGTCGTAGATGATGTCCGGCGTCATCCGGACCAGCGTCAGGTCCTTGCGGCCCTGGCGGATCGTCTCGTGACCGGCGGCGTGGGGAATGAGGTGGGTGAAGCCTTCGAAGGCGGCGACGTCGCCGTCGCGAATGTTCTCGGCGATGGCGTCGTGCAGGGACAGGAACTTGGTCATTCTCGCTCGTGTTTTCTTTCGACGGAGCCCGGCCGGACTTTGTACCGGTTCATGGCCGATGCGCAAGGCGCCAGGACCACCGCGCCCCCGCATGCGTCGATGCGGGCCGCATCACTCCCCAAGCGCCGCCCGGGCGATCCCGCCGGCGCAGAAGTCGATCAGCACCGTCTTGTAGGCGAGCACGTCCGGACCGTGCTCCGGTGCGGCCGAATCGGGGTCCGCCGACAGGCCGGCGATGCGCGCGGTGGAGGCGACCACCGACAGCATGCAGGCCACCGACATGACCAGGGCGGCGGCGAGCGTGTCGCGGTCGGCGCGCGGATGGAGCGCCGCGATGGCGTCGATGTAGGCGCGCGCCGTCGGATCGTAGAAGTCGCGCACCTGCGGATACCAGCGGTCGTCGCTGACCGTGCGCGCGATCAGCCGCGCATAGGCCCGCCACTGGGGATCGCCGCCGGACGCGATGTCGATGTAGGGGGCGATGTAAGCCTCGACGAGATCATGGAGCGTGGGCGCGACGGCGCGCCGCTGGAGCGTGGCAAGCCGCTCGGCGCGGGCCGCCGACAGCGTTTCCACCCGGCGTGCCAGGATCGTCTTGAAGAGGTCGAGCTTGGCGCCGCCGTGGAAGCCGACCACCCCGAGGGTGACGCCCGCCTCCTGGGCGATCTGACGGATCGACACCGCATCGAAGCCGTGGTCGGCGAACAGCCGCTCGGCGGCATCGAGGACGCGCTCGCGCGTCGCTTCGCCGCGGACCAGGCGGCCGTCTTCCTTGGCCGGCTCGGGCGTGGGGTCGATCTCGGATGCCGTGTCGGGTCGCGTCATGAAACCTCTCTTGACAATTTATACGTACGTTCAGATAAATTTATCAAGCCGACCGTCGGGAGACCGTCGAGAACAAGGATCGGCCAGCCCGACCGGCCCGCCGCGCGCGCCGGAGCGTGCTTGAGGAAACGATACGACGTCGTCGGCGACCCGTCCGGCGTCCTGAGGAGGTCCTGATGAACCTGCGCACAATTCTCGGCGGAACGATGCTGTCCGCCGCCCTCGCCGCGACCGCCATGCCGGCGCTGGCCGAAGACATCGACGCCACCGTGATCGCCGGCCACCCGCCGGTGTTCCTGTGGGTGAAGACGCTGCACGAGGCGTTCATCCCGGCCGTCGACAAGGCGCTCGAGGGCAGCGGCTACACGATGAAGTGGACCGAGGCCTACGGCGGCACGCTGGCGAACGTCGGCGGCGAGCTGGAGGCCATGGAGGACGGGCTCGCCCAGCTGGGCATCGTCTCCAGCCTGTTCGAGCCGTCGCTGCTGTCGCTCCAGAACGTCTCCTACGTGACCCCGTTCGGCTCGCCCAACGTGGACCTGGTGCTGAGCAGCGTCGACAAGATGCACGACGAGATCCCCGACATGCGCAAGCTGTGGGAGGAGCACGACATCGAGTACCTCGGCGGCGGCTTCGGCCTGGAGGACTACCTGCTGATGACCAAGTTCCCGGTCACCGGCATCAAGGATCTGGAGGGCCGCAAGATCAACGCGCCCGGACCGGCCGTGAACTGGCTGAAGGGCACCGGCGCCGTCGGCGTGTCGGGCAACCTGACCACCTACTACAACGACCTGCAGACCGGCGTGACCGAGGGCGTCATCGTGTTCCCGACGGCGGCGGCCGCGGCCAAGCTCTACGAGCAGGCGAAGTACGTCACCCGCACCCATTTCGGCGCCCAGTATGCCGGCGGCATCGTCGCCAACAAGCCCTGGTTCGAGGAGCAGCCGAAGGAGGTGCAGGCCGCCATCCGGACCGGCACCGAGGCGTTCGCCAAGGCCTATCGCACGGGTCTCGAAGAGCGCGTGAAGGCCGCCATGGAGACCATGGAGAAGGGCGGCGCGGTGATCACCGAGCTGTCGCCGGAAGCGCAGACCGAATGGGCCGACGCGCTGCCGAACCTGCCGATGGAATGGGCCAAGGAACTCGAGGCGAAGGGCCTTGCCGGCGAGACCGTCGTGAAGACCTACCTCGACAAGCTGCGCGCCGGCGGCGCCGAGCTGGCGCGCGACTGGGACAAGGAATAGTCCCAGCCGGCCGGGCCCGCGACCGATGGCGACCGACACCCAGCCCACGACCTCCCGGGAACCGGCCCTCGTCCGGCTCCTGGGGTTCGTCATGTCGCTGACCAACGTGCTGGCCACCACGTGGATCCTGCTGCTGATGGTGCTGATCGTCGCCGACGTGGTCGGGCGCAACGCCTTCCTCAGCCCGATCGCCGGGGTGCCGGAGATGGTCAAATACTCCATCGTCGGCATCGTCTTCCTGCAGGTCGCCCACACCCACTGGAAGGGCCAGATGATCCGCTCCGACGGGCTGCTGACGCTGGTGGCGCAGCGGCGCCCGCGGCTTGCCGCCGGCTTCGACCTCGTCGCCCAGACGGTCGGCGTGGGCTTCACCGCAGCCCTCGCCTGGGCGGTCTGGCCGAAGATGATCCGCGCCTTCGAGCGCGGCGAGATGGAGGGCGTCTCCGGCCATTTCACCATGCCCGTCTGGCCGTTCCTCGCCATCATCGTGCTGGGCTCGGTGCTCCTCGCCCTGTCCTTCGTCCTGTCGGCCGGCATCGCGGCCCGCAGGCTCGCAGCGCGGCCGGAGTAGCGCGACGTGGATCACCAGACGATCGGCTATCTCTCGCTGCTGGCGATCGGCATCGCGATCTATTCCGGCATCCATGTCGCGATCGCGCTGTCGACGGTCTCGCTGTTCGGCGTCTGGGCCATTACCGGCAAGCTGCAGCTGGCGCTCAACTTCGTCGCGCTGGCGGCGACCGAGAGCATCGCCAGCTACACCTTCGGCGTGGTGCCGCTGTTCGTGCTGATGGGCATCGCGGTGTCGGAAAGCGGGCTCGGCCGCGACACCTTCACCGCCATCAGCGCCATGACCCGCAACGTGCGCGGCGGGCTGGGCATCGCCACCGTGCTGTCGAACGCGGTGTTCGCGGCGATCACCGGCATCTCGATCGCCTCGGCGGCGGTATTTGCCAAGGTCGCGGTGCCGGAAATGGTCAATGCCGGCTACGCCCGCTCCATCGCGGTGGGGGTGGTGGCGGGGTCGTCGGTGCTCGGCATGCTGATCCCGCCGAGCCTGCTGTTGATCCTGTTCGCGGTGCTGACGGATTCCTCCATCGGCGACCTGTTCCTGGGCGGCATCGGCCCCGGCCTGCTGCTGGCGCTCGCCTACTGCATCTACCTGCTGGCGCTCGGCCGGGCGCGGCCCGACCTCATGGAGAAGCGCCGCAGCGATGCCGCCCCCCTGCCCGAGCGCGGCCGGCTCAGGATGCTGGCGCCGGTGCTGGCGCTGGCGGGCATCGTGCTGGGCGGCATCTACACGGGCTACTTCACGCCGACCGAAGCGGGGGCCGTCGGCGCGCTGGTCGCCCTGCTGCTCGCCATCGCCATGCGGCGGGTGAACGCCGGCACGTTCTGGCGCATCGCCGTGCAGACCGGCCACATCACCGCCTCGGTGTCGTTCCTGATCATCGGCGCGTCGATCTACGGCCGGATGCTGGCATTCTCCGGCGTGCCGGCGTCGCTGACGGTGCTCGCGACCAACACCGGCGTCGGCCCGCTCGGCTTCCTGTTCCTGTTCGCGATGCTGTTGATCCTGCTCGGCACGATCCTCGATTCCTCGTCGATCCTGCTGATCACCGTGCCGCTCGCCTTCCCGATCACCCAGTCGCTGGGCATCGACGTCATCCACTTCGGCCTCGTCAGCGTGCTGGCCGTGGAGATCGGCCTGCTCACCCCGCCGCTGGGGCTGTCGGTGTTCGTCGTGCAATCGACCCTGAAGGACACCGGCATCGGCCTTGGCGAGGTGTTCCGCGGCGCGGCCCCGTTTGCCGCCATCATGGCGAGCGTGCTCGTCCTGGTGATCCTGTTTCCCGCGATCGTCACCGCGATCCTGGGCAGATGACGCGCGGCCGGCCGAAGCGCCGGCCGCCACGACCATTGGAGATGACCCCATGCCCCTCGTCGACCTCTCCCGGCCGCTCGAGAACACCGAGTTCGCCGACCCGCCGGGCCTCGGTCCGAAGATCGAGTATTTCGCGCACGCCGACACGGCCGGCGAGATCCTGAGCTTCTTCCCGGGCGTCGCCCAGGACGAGCTTCCCGGCGGCGAGGGCTGGGCGGTGGAGCGGGTCGCCATCACCACCCACAACGGCACCCACCTCGACGCGCCCTACCACTATCACTCGACCATGGACGGCGGACAGCGGGCGATCACCATCGACGAGGTGCCGCTGGAATGGTGCATGGGACGCGGCGTGAAGCTGGACTTCCGCCGCTTCGAGAACGGCTACGTTGCGACCGCTGCCGACGTGGAGGCCGAGCTCGCGCGGATCGGCCACGCGCTGCAGCCCTTCGACATCGTGCTGGTGAACACCGCCGCCGGCGCGCGCTACGGCGAGAGCGACTACGTGACCACCGGCTGCGGCATGGGCCGCGAGGCGACGCTGTACCTCACCGAGCGCGGCGTGAAGGTGACCGGCACCGACGCGTGGAGCTGGGACGCGCCGTTCGTCTACACCGCACAGAAGGTGGCGGAGACCGGCGACGCCTCGCTGATCTGGGAGGGCCACCGCGCCGGCATGGTGCACGGCTACTGCCACATCGAGAAGCTCGCCAACCTGGAGACCTTGCCGTCCACCGGCTTCGAGGTCATCTGCTTTCCCGTGAAGATCAAGGCGGCGAGTGCCGGCTGGTGCCGCGCCGTCGCGGTCGTGAAGGAGTAAGTCCCGTGAAGCTCGCGACGTACAGGACGGAGCACGCCGAGAAGATCGGCGCGCTGACGACGGACGGCAAGCGGCTCGTCGATCTCCAGGCGGCGTCGGGCGGCGCCCCGCGCTTTGCCACCATGCTGAGCCTGATCGACGCCGGCGAGGCGGGCCTGGCCGAGGCCCGCGTGCTGGTGGCAGACGCGGAACGCACGGGCGCCGATTGCGACCTGCTGGAGGCCGTGACGCTCATGGCACCGATCCCCCTGCCGCCGCAGATCCGCGACTTCTCGGTGTTCCCGACGCATATCGTGCAGGCGCCGACGGGCATGAGGAAGCTCGCGGCGGCGCTCAAGGGCGACCCCATTCCGGAGATCGAGACGGGCGACGTGCCCGCCGTCTACCGGGCCCAGCCGATCTACTATTTCACCAACCGCTTCAGCGTGGTGGGAAGCGACACCACCGTGAAATGGCCGCGCTATTCCGCCTACATGGATTTCGAGATCGAGCTGGCGGCGGTGCTGTCGAAGGGTGGCAAGGACATCTCCGTCGAGACGGCCGGCGACCACATCTTCGGCTACACGATCTTCAACGACTTCTCGGCACGCGACGCCCAGCTCGTCGAGATGGGCGGCATGCTCGGCCCCGCCAAGGGCAAGAGCTTCGACGCCGGCAACGCGTTCGGCCCGTTCCTGGTCACCAAGGACGAGATCCCGGACGTCGCCGCGCTTACGGCGCGCGTGCGCATCAACGGAACCCAGTACATGTCCGACGACTGCTCGGCGATGCTGCATTCGTTCGAGGAGATGATCGCGTTCGTATCGCGGGACGAGACGCTGCACGCCGGCGAGATCTTCGGCTCCGGCACCGTCGGCAACGGCTGCGGGCTGGAACACTTCACGTTCCTCGGCGACGGAGACGTGGTGGAGCTGGAAATCGACGGGATCGGCGTGCTGCGCAACACCGTCGTTCGCCAGTAGGGCTTGCGATCGCGCGCATGGCGACCTCGCCTGCCCGCCCGGCGTGTCGTCGGTGGCGCAAAAGAAATCCCGCCCGGTGCACACCGGACGGGACCGAAAGGCAGATCGGTGAGCCGGGGCGCGCGGCGCCCGGCCAGTCAGCGTCAGCCGGCGAGCGTGCGATAGGCGCGACGCGCCGACCGCTTCAGGCGGCGGCGGCGCGGCTCGGTCGAGACCAGATACCAGGCGCCGGCAAAGACGATTGCCGCCGCACCCAGACCCAGAACGGTCAGCGCCGTCTCGCGGTTGTCGCGCGGACGCCAGCGCGCGGGAATCGCAGAGTCCGGCACGCGGTCCATCAGGTAGCGCCCGCCTTCGGACAGGTAGCGCCCGCCTTCGGCGGCGCGGCGGCGGGCTTCGTTGTAGGTTTCACGCGGATAGTGCATCGGGGACCCCATGTTCTCGGTGACAGCCGGCGTCGCACCGGACCGGTGCCGGACGCATCGCGACCGCCTCGGGACAGGAAACGACCGCCAGAGCGCGAACGTTCCCTTCCGCGCGAGCGACCGACAGCTCCAGAAGGCGCTGGGGCGGGACGCCGGTCAAAATGCATCGAGACCGGCTTGTGGTCGCTCGTCATGGCGTAGCGGGGCCGCGCGCCAGTGACCGCATGATGGATCTCGTGCTCCACCAGCCCACCCGCCGGACGCGCTTTGAAGGCGAACGGCTCGACTTGCGGATTGCCCGTGAACGTCTGGGTGAAAAGAATGTGATCGAGCAGGATCTTGGGGTCGCGTGCTTGATCCAGCGCATCCTGGAAATGCACCGACCACCGCTCCTGCTCGGGTGCGTCGAACAGCGCATGATTGAGAAAGCGCCGGGCGAAGAAGATGTCTCCCTGAAGCGTCCCAATGAGGTCGTGATAGAGGAATCGACGCTCGATGCGCTCCTTGCCAGGTCCGTCGTTGAGGTCTCCCGCCACGATCATCGCCGCGTTTTCATCCGCGTTGAAGCGCTGGTCCATGTAGTGACGGATGTCGGCGCATTCAGTGGTGATCTTCGTGCGGGCTTTGATGAGTTCGGCCACCAGCCGTGCATTGAGCGAGAAGAAGTCTCGCGAAGCTGGATCTCCCGTGGGGCGCAAGCGGGTGAACTTGCTTTTCAGATGCGCCCCAATGATTTCGACAAAATGCCCGTCGATCTCCGCCGCCAGCACCTGTGGATGGCGCCAATGGGAATGGTTGCGGTCGATGTCGAGCTCGACGTGGTCAGCAACGAACTTTGGGAAGGACACATCCCATCGCCCACGTGAGTGCGTCCCACCCGAATTCGCCGCAGTGAGTTCCTGCCACTTGTCCAGGTGAATAAGTGTCCCGGAAATCGGCCGGCCGTGGCGCAACAGGAACCAGATCCACTGGCGCCCCGTCGTGGCATCCGAGCCCATCATGCCGTAGTCGCGGCGATCCGCCGACCCTCTCACGACGAGGTCGAAGTCCGGCGCGACGGCACCGAAGAATTCGCGGGCGCGATCCTCGCCACTGGGACCCTCGCATACCAACAGGATATCGGTGTCCATCGCAGCGATCTCGGCACGGATGGCATCGCGACAGACGAGCGCCTTCTGCTGTCGTTCGCCGTCGTCGGCCAGGTCGTCGATCAGCTTGTCTGAGTGCTCGATATTCCAGCTGGTGATCTTGAAATGATCCATTCCGCCCCTCCGCACAACAATCAGTACGTGCAGAACCTCGCATTTCTGCCAGAGGCGGGACTATCGCGCGCATCCCCCGAAAAACGCGACAAATCGTCAGCCGTCAGCCTCGCCCGGCTGCATTACAGAGGGACCCGATCGGCGAAGTCAACTCAAGATCGCAGGGGGCCGCCCTGGGTCGCGACAATCTTAGGGAGAACCGGAGCGGCAGCTGCGTTCCGGGCTTCAAAGATCCTTCAGCGTGGTGCGGAGCTTGTCGACGATTTCGTCGATGTGGGAGCGCTCGGCGATCAGCGAGGGGGCGAGGATCGCCGTGTCGCCGGTGAACTTCACGTGCAGCCCGTTCCAGAACAGCTTCTTCTGCAGCGCGTTGCCGCGCAGGCCGGGAGCGCCCTCCGGCGCCACCTCGACGCCGGCCATCAGGCCGTAGCCGCGCAGGTCGACGACGCAGTCGAGGTCCTTCAGGCTCCACACCGCGTCGAGGAAATACTCGGACATGGCGCCGGCGCGGGCGAACAGGTCCTCCTCCTCGTAGATCTCCAGGGTGGCGAGACCCGCCGCGCAGGCCGCCGGATGGCCGGAGTAGGTGTAGCCGTGGAAGAACTCGATGGCGTCCTCGGGGGCGGCATCGACGACGGTGGTGTAGATCTCGTCGCGCACCGCCACCGCGCCCATGGGGATCGCGCCGTTGGTGAGCGCCTTGGCCATGGTCATGATGTCCGGCACCACCCCGAACGCGTCGGCGGCGAACGGCTTGCCGAGCCGGCCGAAGCCGGTGATCACCTCGTCGAAGACCAGCAGGATGCCGTTGGCGTCGCAGATCTCGCGGATCCGCTCCAGGTAGCCCTTCGGCGGCACCAGCGTGCCGGTGGAGCCGGCGACCGGCTCCACGAACACCGCGCCGATGGTCGCGGCGCCGTAGGTGTTGCAGAAGCGCTGCAGGTCCTCGGCGAGCTCCGCGCCGGTTTCCGGCTGGCCGCGCTGGAAGCGGACCTCCGGGTCCCAGGTGTGGCGCATCAGCACGACGTTGGGCAGCGTGACCGGGAAGCCCTCGCGGTTCTTCACCAGGCCGGACAGCGACGTGCCGCCCATGTTGACGCCGTGATAGGCGCGCTCGCGGGAGACGAAGCGCAGCCGCTGGCTCTCGCCGCGGGCGCGGTGATAGGCCATGGCGATCTTCAGCGCCGTGTCGATGGCCTCGGAGCCCGAGTTCACGAAGAACACGTGGTTGATCGGCTCGGGCAGGATCGCGGCCAGCTTGGAGGCGAGCTGGAAGGCGCCGGGGTGGCCCATCTGGAAGGATGGCGCGTAGTCGTTCGTCTGCATCTGGGCGTAGACCGCGTCGGCGATCTTCTTGCGGCCGTGGCCGGCGGCCACGTTGAAGAGCGCCGACGAGCCGTCGATGATCTTGCCGCCGCGCTGGTCCCACAGATAGACGCCCTCGCTCTTCACCACGAGGCGCGGGTCGTTCTTGAAGTCGCGGTTTGCCGAGAACGGCATCCACTGCTCTTCGAGGGAATTCGGCACGGTCTGCTGCAGCTGGACGACGGAATTCATGATGCACCTTCGGTGGGGCAAGAGCGGGTGTGCGGCACTCTAGAACCTTTTCCGCTCAGGTGAAATCTCCGAGGCGACACGCAACGGTGCCGGTTTGCCCGTCTCGAGGAATTCCATTTCGCGCGGATCGATGCGATCTCAGAGGACGGGCTCCAGCGACCGCGACACGCGCCGCCACGCGAGGAACGAGACGATGCTTCGGCTGATGCTGGTGGACGACGAACCGCCTGCCCGGCGCGCCATGCGGCGGCTGCTGGCGGCGCATCCCGACGTCGAGATCGTCGCCGAAGCAGGGACCGTCGCAGCCGCTGCCGAGGCCGCGACAGACACCCGGCCGGACCTGATCCTGCTCGACATCGGGCTGACCGACGGCGAGGGCTTCGACCTCGTCGCGGCGCTGCCCGGCTCCGCCGCCATCGTCTTCGTGACCGCCCACAGCGCGTTCGCGGCCCGGGCCTTTGACGTGGCGGCGGTCGACTATCTGCTGAAGCCCGTCGATCCGGCGCGGCTTGCCACGGCGCTGGACCGCGTGCGCACCCGGCTCGGCCCGGTCGAGAGCGCGGGGGACGGCGCGCGGCCGACCCTCGACCTCGACCATCGCCTGGCGCTGACGGCGAACGGGACCACCAGCCTGGTGCCGGTGGCGACCCTGGCGTTCCTGACGGCCGAGGCCGATTTCACCCGGCTGCATCTGGTCGACGGGCGGCAATCGCTGGTCTGCCGGCTGATGAAGCTGTTCGAGGAAGAGCTGCCGACGCCGCCATTCCTCCGGGTGAGCCGGTCGGTGATCCTCAACCTCGACCATGTCGGCGAGGTCGAGCGCACGGGCGACGGCGGCGCGAGGGTGTCGATGAGGAGCGGGCAACAGACCGTCGATCTCGGGCGCATCCCGGCGCGCCGGCTGCTCGCCGGCCTCAAGGGCCTTTCGGGTGAGCGCGACTCACCGGTCCGAGAATAAGCCTCCTGATCCGCTGCGCGCGCGTTCCGCGGCGCACCGGGGGCCGATTCATCGAGTGAAGCGGCCGGTTCACCGACTCGCGGCTGATGCGGCGGGCCGTTCCCGCTCAATGGGCGACGGGCAACCGAAAGGGCGCCCTTCGCACGGCTCAGGAGCCCTTGCTCCCGGAGCCATTTCCCGTCGACCAGGCCATATCCGCCGGGTCGGCAAGACATCAGGCGATCCGGGCCGGGCGGGGCCGGGGTCTCCTTGAGCACCATCGAGAACCATGGCGACACTCAGCCCCCACTCCGCAGATCCGAACCCCGCCCAGCGATCCGAGACCACCGACCGAAGCCCCGCCCCCATCTTCGCCGCCCTCGGGGACCGCACCCGGCTCGAGCTGATTGCCAGGCTCAGCGAGGAGGGCGGCGGCCGCTCGATCGCCCATCTCGCGGCCGGACTCCCGCTGACCCGCCAGGCGATCTCCAAACATCTCCAGGTGCTGGAGAGTGCCGGGCTGGTCGCCAGCATGCGCGTCGGCCGCGAGAGCCGGTACGCGGTGAAGCCGGACGCGTTCGACTTCGCCCGGAGCTATCTGGAGGCGATCTACGCCCAGTGGGACGGTGCGCGCGCCCGGCGCAGGGCCCGGGGCGAGCGGTAGATCGCCCCGCCTCACTGCAAGCCGATTGGAGCCGTCGTCATCGCGATCGGTTCGAGCAATGCGGAGCGGAGGCGGGCCGAAAGCCGTCCCCGCTTTTCCTGCTGCGGCTCCGGCCTCCCCCGGCCGAAACCGGATGGCTCGCGAATCGGCGCGCCGCGTTATGATGGCCCCGGCCATAAAGCGGACGGGGCAGCCGATGACCGACTTGCACGAGGAAAGCCGCGTCCGCGTCGACCTGACCGCGGTGGTCGTCGCCGTGCGCGCCGGCGATCCCTACGTGCTGACCGTCGCCCGCGACAGGGCCGCCCCGATCGGGCTGCCGTCCGGCCCGCTGGAGCCGGCGCACCGGACGCTGCAGGCGGGGCTGCGCAACTGGGTGGAAATCGAGACCGGCTTCCGGCTGGGCTACGTCGAGCAGCTCTACACCTTCGGCGATCCGGCCCCCTCGAAGTTCGCGCTGTCGGGCCCCGACGACGACCGCGCGCTGTCGATCGCCTATCTGGCCCTCGTTTCGCCGCCCGGCCCGACGCTGCCGATCGAGGGCAGCTGGCGCTCCTGGTACGCCTTCTTCCCCTGGGAGGACATGCGGGCCGGCGAGCCGGCCGCGCGGCTTGCCGTGCTGGAGCGGCTGAAGCAGTGGGCCCGCGCCGGCGGCGCCGCCGGTGACAAGGACGCGCTCGACCGGATCCGCCTCGCCTTCGCCACCAGCGGAACGCCCTGGGACGAGGAGAAGACGCTGGAGCGCTACGAGATGCTCTACGAGGCGGGCCTCGTGCCGGAGACCTTCGTCGACGGCGGCCGCACGCCGCCGGCCGACACCGCGCCGGGCATGGCCATGCAGGCCGACCACCGCCGGATGCTCGCCACCGCCATCAGCCGGCTGCGCGCCAAGATCAAGTACCGGCCGGTGCTGTTCGAACTGATGCCGCCGTCGTTCACGCTGTCGGAGCTGCAGAAGACCGCCGAGGCGCTGTCCGGCGTGGTGCTGCACAAGCAGAACTTCCGCCGTCTCATCGCCCAGCAGGAGCTGGTGGAGGAGACCGGCGAACTGGCGACCGACACCGGCGGCCGGCCGGCCAAGCTGATGCGGTTCCGCCGCGAGGCGACGCTGGAACGACCCGCGCCGGGCGTGAAGCTGTCGGCGACGCGGCGCGCAGGATTTCCTTGACTCCCGCATTTTCCTCCTTATGCTCAGCCTGAGTATAAAGGGCCAGCACGTGGTCCTCTTTTTTCGGGGAAGAAATGCTCAAACTGAGCAAAAGGAGGTCGCAATGACCGCAGCCCTTGCCGCCGTGAGTGCGCGCCTGCCGTTTACCGCCGAGATCGATGCCCGCACCGCCGGCGTCTACGAGAAGGTGAAGGCGCATGTGCCGCGGGCCGAGTGGCAGCTGTTCGCGCCCGAGATCGACGCGATCAACCGGCTGAAGCGCGAGCGCAACGCCATCATCCTCGCCCACAACTACCAGACGCCCGAGATCTATCACGGCGTCGCCGACATCGTCGGCGACTCGCTGGCGCTTGCCCGCCGTGCCGCCGAGACCGATGCCGACGTGATCGTCCAGGCCGGCGTGCACTTCATGGCCGAGACCTCGAAGCTGGTCTGTCCGGACAAGACGGTGCTGATCCCCGATCCACTGGCCGGCTGCTCGCTGGCGGCGTCGATCACCGGCGCCGACGTGCGGCGCCTGCGCGCCCAGTATCCCGGCGTGCCGATTGTCACCTACGTCAACACCTCGGCCGACGTGAAGGCGGAGTCCGACATCTGCTGCACGTCGGGCAACGCGCTGAAAATCGTCACCTCGCTGAACGCGCCCCGGGTCATCATGATTCCGGACAAGTACCTGGCGAGCTACGTCGCCAGCCAGACCGACGTCGAGATCATCACCTGGGAGGGCGCCTGCGAGGTGCACGAGCGCTTCACCGGCTCCGAGATCCGCGAATACCGGGATGCCATCGACGGCCTGACCGTCATCGCCCACCCCGAGTGCCCACCGGACGTGATCGAGGCTTCGGACTTCGCCGGCTCGACCGCGGAGATGATCTCCTACGTGAAGGACCGCCAGCCCGAGCGCGTGCTGCTGGTCACCGAATGCTCGATGAGCGACAACATCGCGGCGGAATCCCCGAACACGGAATTCATGAAGCCGTGCGGCCTGTGCCCGCACATGAAGCGGATCACGCTGTCGAACATCCGCCGGTCGCTGGAGACCATGACCTTCGAGGTGACCGTCGATCCGGCGGTGGCCGAGCGCGCCCGCGCGGCCGTGGAGCGGATGCTCGCGGTCCACTGAGCGCGGGATGAGAAAGCGGGCACTGGTTTTTCGCCCGCTTTCCGTTCCCCCGAAACGTCATACCCCTCCCGGCCGGATCGCCCGACCCGGCCGCCCTCTTCTCTCCCAATCGAGTGCGCGAGCCCATGTCCCCCTTCACCCTTCCGACCCTGATGGTCGAGCCGATCGTCCGCGCAGCGCTGCTGGAAGATCTCGGCCGCGCCGGCGACATCACCACCGACGCCATCGTGCCGGCCGACCTGATCGCGGAAGCCGTCATCGCCGCCCGCCAGCCGGGCACGGTCGCCGGCTGTCAGGTCGCCGAACTCGCCTTCAAGCTCATCGACCCGGCGATGGCCTGCACCGTGGAGGCCCCCGACGGGACCCAGGTCGGGCCGGGCGACGTGGTCCTGCGGCTGAAGGGGTCGGCGCGGGCGCTGCTGACCGCCGAGCGCACCGCCCTCAACCTGCAATGCCACCTGTCGGGGATCGCCACGGCCACCGCCGAGATCGTCGAGGCGGTGCGCGGCACCGGGGCCGCGGTCACCTGCACGCGCAAGACGACGCCGGGGCTCAGGGCGCTGGAGAAGGCCGCCGTGCGGGCCGGCGGCGGCGCCAACCACCGCTTCGGCCTCGACGACGCCATCCTCATCAAGGACAACCACATCGCGCTCGCCGGCTCCGTCACCGGCGCCATCGCGGCGGCGCGCCGGCGCATCGGCCACCTGGTGAAGATCGAGGTGGAGGTCGACACGCTGGAGCAGCTCGAAGAGGCGATGGCCTCGGCACCGGACGTGGTGCTGCTCGACAACATGGACCCGGCGACGCTGGCGCGCGCCGTCGCGTTCGTCGACGGCCGCGCGATCCTCGAGGCGTCGGGCCGGATCACCAGGGACACCGCCCGGGCAATCGCCGAGAGCGGCGTCGACCTGATCTCCGCCGGCTGGCTGACCCACAGCGCCAAGGCGCTCGATCTGGGACTGGATATCGCGATCTGAGGAGTCTTCGGGGCGCGATCTTCGCCTCCAGCCCGACGCTCTCTGCTCCCGGCGAAGGCCGAGGTCCAGGACGCAATAATTCCGGCGCTGCGATCCATCGCCCTGGATTCCCGCCTTCGCGGGAATGAGCGGAGTGAAGGGATGGGCCGCTGCAAGACAGCTCCATCCTAACCGGAGTTCACCAACCAGCGCGCGACCGCGCGCCGGCCGGTCAGGCCGCCCACCCGGAGCCGGTGAGCGAAGCGAACGCGGCGCGAGGGGAATCTAACCCACCACCGCCTCCGCCTCGATCTCCACCGCGTAGTCGCCGACGAGATCGGCGGCGGCGACCAGCGTGTTGGCCGGGCGGATGTCGCCGAACATGCGGCCGTGGGCGATGGAGACGGCCTCGACGTCGGCCACGTCGCGCACGAAGATCCGCGTCCGCACCACATCCTCCACCGAGCCGCCGAGCGCCACGATCGAGGCGGCGATCTTGTCGAGCACGTAGGTCGTCTGGGCCCCGGCATCGCCCGGCGCGACGATGTGGTCGGCGCCATGGGTCGCCGTGGTGCCGGAGACGAGGATGCGGTCGCCGATGCGCACCGAACGGCTGTAGCCGGCGAGCGGCTCCCACTTGCTCCCCGACGACACGCGCTTGCGGCCGGGCCGGCCGGGGATGTCCTCGGCGGTGAAATAGCGCGGCACCTCGCTCAGGTGATGGCTGAGGTCCCCGGATGCCGTCAGGAACGGCGGCTTGCGGTATTCGTCGCCGCAGTCGCCCGGGATCGGCGTGGTGGCCGCGAACGCGGCGTCGAGGCGCGCCTTGTCCTCGTCGTCGAGGGCGAAGTCGAAGAGCTTCAGGTTGTCGGCGCGGTGCTCGCTCTCGCCGAGGCGCGCCCCGATGATGACACCGGCGACATGGGGCTGCTCGAGGATCCAGCGGGTGGCGACGTTGGAGATGGACACCCCGTGCTTGCGGCCGATCTCGGCGGCGGCGCGCAGGATGCCCTGATAGGCCTCCCAGCCGCCGGCCGTGTCGATGAAGCGCTTGTACTTCATGCCGCTCCAGTCGGGAATCTGGGCCGGCTCGGGCTTGCCGAGCCACTTCTCCGACAGGAAGCCGCCGCACAGCGTGCCGTAGGCCAACAGCCGCGCGCCGGTGCGGGCGCAGACTTCGGCCAGCGGGCCCGCCGCGCGGCGGTCGAGCAGCGAGAACGACACCTGGTTGGTGCGCACCGGCACGCCGTCGGCGATCGCCAGGTTCAGGTGGGCGGCGTCGAAGTTGGTGACGCCGATCTCGCCGATGGCGCCCTCCTCGCGCAGCACGGCGAGCTCGTGCATGGCGTCGAGCCAGGCCGGGTGCTCGAACGTCCACCAGTGGAACTGCAACAGGTCGACCCGCTCGACACCGAGACGCGCGCGGCGCTCGTCGACGCCGGCACGGACGATCGCGCGCGTCATCGGGCCGGGCTCCGGGCACCACTTGGTGAACGCCACCGGCCGGGCGTCGCCGGCCCCGAAGCGCTTCAGGAGCGCCCCGGTGATCAGCTCCGCACTGCCGTAGTGATCGGCCATGTCGAAGGTGGTGAAGCCGTCGGCGACGTAGGCGGCAAGGTGATCGGCGGAGGCCTCCGGATCGAGGGTGCGGCCGTTCTTCTCCATGTCGGCGACCTGCCAGAGGCCGGTGAGCACCCGGCTGATGGTGAGGTCGCCGGAAAGCGCGGTGGTTTCGGGTTTCTGGGTCATGACACTTCGCGTTTGGCGCGGCTGGTGAGCGCGTGACGGGAGATGGTCCGGATCTCGCGCAGGATGCCCTGCGGCCGCAGCATCAGGATGGCGCAGAGCGCGACGCCGATGACGACGATCTGCAGCGAGGCGGCGCGCGCCTGGGAGCCGGAGGGGAACAGCGCGTCGATGAAGGTGGCGGAGACCGCCCAGACGCCCCAGACGAGGACGGCGCCGAGGATGGCGCCGCGGTTGTTGCCGCTGCCGCCGACGATCAGCATCGCCCAGACCTGGAAGGTCAGCATCGGCAGGTAGTTCTCCGGCGCGATGAAGCCGATGAAATGGCCCTGCACGGCGCCGCCGAGCCCCATAATGGCGCCGCCGATGGCGAACGCTTGGATGCGCAGCCATTTCGGGTTCTTGCCGAGCGCCTGGGCGGCGACCTCGTCCTCCCGGATCGCCCGGAGCACGCGCCCCCACGGGCTGCGTACCAGGCGCTCCAGGAACAGGTAGACGGCCAGCACGGTAACAATGACGACGCCCAGATTGGCGAACGAGAAGGCGAGCGCGTTGCCTTCCAGACCCTCGAACGGCTTGGGGATAAAGCCGATGCCGAACGGACCGCCGGTGATGCCCTGCAGGTTGAGCACCGCGAGCTGGACGAGGACCGCCACGCCGAAGGTGGTGATGGCGAGATAGTCGGCGCGCAGCCGGATCGTCAGCCAGCCGACGAACAGCGCCAGCAGACCGGCGACGAGGACGGCGCCGCCCCAGCCGACGAGCATCGGCAGGCCGAAGCCGCCGAGGCGGTCCGCCGTCTCCGGGGTCGTCAGGATGGCCGAGGTGTAGGCGCCGACGGCGACGAAGGCGGCGATGCCGACATTGAACAGGCCGGTCTGGCCCCATTGCAGGTTCAGGCCGAGGCAGATGATGGCGTAGGTGAGCGCCATGGTGAGGAAGAAGGCTGCGTAGGCGAAGACCTCGATGCCCATCATGCCCTCCCGAACAGGCCGCTTGGGCGCACGATCAGGATCGCGGTGAGGATGACGAAGGCCGCGCCCGCCCGCCATTCCGCGCCGACCACGTGCACAGCAATCGCTTCGCCGAGCCCGACGACGAGCCCCCCGATCACCGCACCCGGCACGCTGCCGATGCCGCCGAGGATGGCGGCCGCGAACAGCGGCAGCAGCAGATCGAAGCCCATGTAGGGGCGGATCTGCACCAGGAGCCCGGCGATGACGCCGGCCGCGCAGGCAAGCGCCGCGCCCAGGATCCAGACGAGCCGGATGACCTGGTCGACATCGACGCCGACGAGACCCGCCAGCGACGGGTTCTCGCTGACCGCCCGCATGGCGCGGCCCTGGGGCGTGCGCGTCAAGAGCAGGTGGACGCCGACGACCAGCACCGCCGTCAGTCCGATGGCGAACAGCTGGTCGGGCGTGGCGCGGATGCCGCCGCCGAGCGGGATGGCGATCTGCAGCTCGCGGGTGAAGTAGCCGGGCCGCGCGGTGTAGATGAACTCCAGCGCGCTCCTGAGCGCCATCGACGCGCCGAAGCTCGCCATCACGATGATGATCATCACCGCGCCCTGGTTGCGCAGACGCCGGAACAGGATCCGGTCGAGGATGAGGGCCAGCCCGGCGGTCAGGATCATCGCCAGCAGGCCCGCCACCGGCAGGCTCCAGCCGAACGAGAACGGCCCGAGCGGCGCGGTCGAGGCGCCGACGGCGGCGCCGATCACGGCGGAGAGCGTCATGGCCAGATAGGCCCCCCAGGCGATCAGCTCGCCGTGGGCGAAGTTGGGAAAGCGCAGGATCGAATAGGTGAGCGTGACGCCGATGGCGCCGAGCCCGATCATCGATCCAGAGACCAGGCCGTCCATGAGCAGCTGCGGGTTCACGAGAGGGCCGCCTCCTTGTCGCCGGAGCCAAGGAACAGCTCGCCGATGTTCGGGTGGTTGGCCAGGTCCCCGGCCGGCGCGTCGTAGAGCAGCTTGCCGTCGACCAGCACCACGGCGCGCGAGACGATCTTCAGCGCCGCCCGGACGTTCTGCTCGACGAGCACGATGGTGACGCCGGTGTCGTTGATCGCCTTCAGGGTCTGGAACACCTCCGCCACCAGCTTCGGCGACAGGCCGGCGGACGGCTCGTCGAGGAGCAGCACCGAGGGCGAGACCAGCAGCGCGCGGGCCGCCGCCAGCATCTGACGCTGGCCGCCCGACAGGCTGCCGGCGGCGCGGCCGGGACGGGCGGCGAGATCCGGGAACTGGGCGAACATCGCCTCGATGCGCGGCCCCTGCTCGGCCCGCGGCAGGATGGCGGAGGCAAGCTGCAGGTTCTCGCGGATCGACAGGCGCGCGAAGATGTTCTCGGTCTGCGGCACGAACGCCATGCCGCGGCGGATGATCTGGTTGGGCTTCAGGCCGGCGACGGACGATCCATTGAGCAGAACATCGCCGCCGAACACCGGCACGGTGCCGGCGATGGCCTTCACGAAGGTCGACTTGCCGGCCCCGTTGGGACCGAGGATCGCCACCATCTGGCCGTCGGCGACGGCAAAGTCGATGCCCTTGACGATGGGCAGGTCGCGCTCGTAGCCGGCGACGAAGCCGTGGGTTGTGAGCGGGGCGGGAGCGCTCATGCGTCGATGTCCCCCAGATAGACGCCGACGACCTCCTCGTTGGCGGCGACCTCGGCAGGCGTGCCCTCCATCAGCTGCCGCCCGCCGGCCATGACCACCACGCGCCCGCACAGACGCGCGACCATCTCCATGTTGTGCTCGATCAGCAGGATCGACACGCCGGAGCGGTTGATCTCGACGATGCGGTCGCAGATCAGGTCGAGCAGCGCCGGATTCACGCCGGCCGCCGGTTCGTCGAGCAGGATGACGGCCGGATCGGCGATCAGCACGCGCGCCAGTTCCAGAAGCTTGCGCTGGCCGCCGGAGAGCTTGCGGGCCGGCTCGTCGGCGAGCCGGGTGAGGGAAACAAACTCCAGGATCTCGCGGGCGCGGGCGATGCTGGCGCGCTCCTGGCGGGCGACCCGGAACGGCAGGAAGACGTTGGCGAGCACCCGCTCGCCGGTCTGGGCCTGCACCGCCGTCAGGACGTTTTCGAGCACCGTCATCTCGCCGAACGGGCGCGGGATCTGGAAGGTGCGGCCGAGCCCGCCACCAAGCCGGCGCTCGGCCGACTGGCGCGTCACGTCGTGGCCCTTGAGGGTGATCCGGCCGGCATCGGAGCGCAGGCTGCCGGCGAGGAGATTGAACACCGTCGTCTTGCCGGCACCGTTGGGGCCGATCAGGCCGGCCATCTCGCCGGGCGCCAGCGCCAGCGACATCCCGTCGACGGCGCGCATCCCGCCGAAGCTCCGCACGAGATCGCGCGCCTCGAGAATCGGAGCGCCGGCGGGCGCGGTTTGCAACGCTGCTGCGGGCATGAGCCTGCGATGTCCCCCCTGCGCGCCGGTTGCCCGACGCCCTACCCATTCTCACGATCGATCACGGCATGATTTTTGTGATCACACTTTACATGATCACAATTCCCTCGCTACTGTAAAGCCACCGTTGGAGAGGTTTCACGGCCACCTGACAGGCCAATGCCTTCCTCCCGCGGGCGGAGACCGTCCTGGATCAGGGTGGACACAGAGATCTGGAAGACCGGGACGCGATGACCCAGCACCCCCTCGCCTCCGACGCCCTGGAGAGATCGGCCGACGACCGGCCCGTGGATGCGGGGCTGTCGAGCGGTCTTCTCTCGCTGGGTCCGGTGGCGCGCCAGACGGTGCAGGACCAGGTCTACGCGGAGCTGCGCGAAAACCTCATCCACGGCATGTTCGATGCCGGCGAGCCGCTCAAGATCCGCGACCTCGCCGCGCGGCTGTCGGTCTCGACGATGCCGGTGCGCGAGGCGCTGGGGCGCCTCGTCTCCGAGCACGCGGTGGAGGCGATGCCCAACCGCTCGGTGCGGGTGCCGCTGATCAGCGGCGCCCGGCTGGAGGATCTCGCCCGTGCCCGCCGCCTCATCGAGGGCGAGCTGACGGCGCTGGCGGTCCCCCGCATCGCGCCTGCCGGCATCGCTGAGCTGAAGGAGCTGACGGCCGCCTACGACGCGCTGGCGGGCGGCGCGATCATGGCGGCGCGGGAGGCGAGCCGGCTCAACCACGCCTTCCATTTTGCCATCTACCGGGCGGCCGGTTCGCCGGTGCTGATCCCGGTGGTGGAGAGCCTGTGGATGCAGTCCGGCCCTTACGTGCGCGCCGCGGCGGCGGCCTATGACGGCAGCGACGGCGCCGGCGCGACCAACTACCACCACCGGCTCATCGAGGCGATCGAGGCGCGCGACGCCGACGCCGCGCGCGCTGCGCTCGCCGCCGACATCGGCCGCGCCTTCGACCTGCTGCGCGGCCGGCTTGCCGCCGCCGACGGGGAGATCGCCCATGGCTGACGACAGCTTCGAGCTCTACGACCTGAAGGTCGAGATCGTCGCTCCGAAGGGCGCCAAGATCTATTGCGGCACGCCCGGCGACTGGTTCGAGCTGCGTGGCGAGATGCTGCACATTCCGCCCGGCCAGGGCTTTTCCATCTACTCGCTGGCCTCGCTGCTGCCGCTGCTGCCGGCGAAACAGCGGGCGACCGATCCGGCCGACTGGATGTCGACCGACGCCGAGGTGGCCTGCCCCGACCCCAACTGCCCGTCGCGCTTCCGCATCACCCGGACCGGCAAGCGCACGTTCCGCCACGCCGACACCACCGCCGTTCCTCTCCCCTCCCCAGACGCCAGTACCAGTGAGTGACATGAACCGTATCGCGCTTGCCCCCGGCTACGAGATCTCCCCGGTCATCCGCGGGGGCTGGCAGCTTGCCGGCGGGCACGGCCCGATCGAGCACGACCGGGCGATCGCCGACCTGGTCGAATGCGCCGACAGCGGCATCACCACCTTCGACTGCGCCGACATCTACACCGGGGTGGAGGAGATCCTCGGCGCGTTCCGCATGCGCTACCGTGACCTGCGCGGCGAAGAAGCCCTCGCCCGGATCCGCGTCCACACCAAGTTCGTGCCGGACCTGGACGTACTGTCGACCATCACGAGGGCCGACGTCGAGAAGGGCATCGACACCTCGCTGAGGCGGCTGAAGACCGAGCGCCTCGACCTCGTCCAGTTCCACTGGTGGGACTATGCCGTGCCGCGCTGGGCGGAGGTGGCGGGCTGGCTCGCCGAGCAGCAGCAGGCCGGCAAGATCGCGCTGCTGGGCGGCACCAACTTCGACACCGACCATGTCTCGGGCCTGCTCGAGGCCGGCTATCCGCTGGCGACCATGCAGCTCCAGTACTCGCTGCTGGACGCGCGCCCGGCGCGGCGGATGACGGCGGTCGCCCGCGACCACGGGGTGCGCTTCCTCTGCTACGGCACGGTGGCCGGCGGCTTCCTCTCCGATCGCTGGCTCGGCGCACCGGAGCCGGGCGAGCCGCTGGAGAACCGTTCGCTCACCAAATACAAGCTGATCATCGACGACTTCGGCGGCTGGGACCGGTTCCAGGAGTTGCTCGCCACCCTGCGCCGGATCGCCGACGGCCACGGCACCGACATCGCCACCGTCGCCAGTCGCGCCATCCTCGACCGGCCGCAGGTGGCCGGCCTGATCGTCGGCGCCCGCAACCGCAGCCACATCGCCGCCAACCTGGCGATCGGCGCCATCGACCTGACCGAGGCCGACCGCGCGGCGCTCGCCGCCGTGGTGCCGGAAGACTGCGGCCCGGAGGGCGACGTCTACGCGGTCGAGCGCGACCGCCACGGCCGCCACGGCGCCATCATGAAATACAACCTCAACGAGGCCGCGGGATGAGCCCTCCCGATCTTGCCGCGCGTGCGGAGGCCGAGGTCCTCGCGCTGCACGCCTTCCTCGTCGACTGGTTTGCCGGCCGGGGCGAGGCGGCAGGGCCCGACCGCGTGGACGCGGCATTTCATACCGACTTCTTCCGCGTCGCGCCCGACGGCATGGCGCAGGACCGGGCGGACGTGGTCGCGATGATCGCGCGGGGCCGCGCCTCCCTCGGTTCCGACTTCGAGATCGATATCGCCCTGGAGGCCGCAATGCCGGTCGCCGAGGACGTCGTTCTCCTGCGCTACGTGGAGCATCAGGCGACCGCGGCCTGGCGCACCGCCCGGCGCGTCTCCGCACTCCTTGTCGCCGACCCGTCGGCGCCGGAAGGCGTGGCGTGGCTTTGGCTTCACGAGACCTGGATCGACCAAACCAAAGCCTGAGAGAACTCGGGCGCACACGAGGGGAACTGACATGAAACACCTGAAGACCTGGGCACCGGCAGCCCTTCTTTCCGCCGGATGCATGGCCCTTGCCGCGCCTGCCGTCGCCTGCGAAACGACCGTCGGCGTGGTGATGAGCCTCACCGGCCCGGCCGGCCAGTACGGCCAGGCCGGCGCCAAGTCGGTCGAGATGGCCTTCGACGACATCAACAAGGCCGGCGGCGCCAACGGCTGCGATCTGATCACCGACAGCCGCGACGCCCAGAGCCAGGGCAACGTCGCCGTCGACCAGGCCCGCCAGCTGGTCAACATCAAGAACGTGCCGGTGATCATCGGCGGCATCATCTCGTCGGTGTCGATCCCGATCCTCACCTCGGTGACGGCGCCCGGCAAGGTGGTGCAGGTGTCGCCGGCCTCGTCGTCGCCGACGCTCACGCAACTGGCGAAGGACGGCAAGACCGACGGCTACTTCTTCCGCACCATCACCTCCGATGCCCTGCAGGGCACCGCGGCGGCGAAGTACGCCATCGACAGCGGCCTGACGAAGCTGGCGGTCATCTACGTCAACAACGACTTCGGCGTGAACATGGTGAAGGAGTTCACCACCGCTTTCGAGAAGCTCGGCGGCACGATCACCTCGTCGACGCCCTACAACGAGAAGCAGGCGAACTACAACGCCGAGGCGACCAGCGCCATGGCAGGCGATCCGGAAGCGCTCTACCTTGTCTCCTATCCCGTAGACGGCGCCACCATCGCGCGCGCCTGGATCTCCCAGGGCGGCCCGCAGAAGTTCCTGCTCAACGACGGCATGAACTCCTCGGAATTCATCGAGGCCGTCGGCGCGAAGTATCTGACCGAGGCTTACGGCACGTCGTCGGGCACCGACGAAACCGCCTCGACCAAGTACTTCTATGACAACTACGCCAAGTTCTCCGGCGGCATCGAGCCGAGCGCCCCGGCCGCCGACCGCTCCTACGACGCCGGCGCCATCGTCGGGCTGGCGATAGCCAAGGCCGGCTCCGCCGACGCCACCGCTATCCGCGACGCCATCCCGCAGGTGGTCGCCGACGGCGGCGAGGTCATCTATGCCGGTCCGGAGGAGTTCAAGAAGGCCCTCGCCCTTCTGAAGGACGGCAAGGCGATCAAGTACGAAGGCGTGATCGGCCCGGTGACCTTCGATAAGTACGGCGACATCACCGGCCCGTTCCGGCTCTGGAAGATCGAGGACGGCAAGGTCGTCACGACGGGCCAGATGAGCGCCGAAGCGGTGACCGAGATCAAGTCAAAACTCTGATCGCAGCGCACGATTGCCGAGAGAAACGAACCGCCGCCGGCATGACAGCCGACGGCGGTTTTCGTTTGATCGATGGCATGATTGGGAACGAGGCTAGCCCGCCAGGACGCAGGCGAAATTGCCGTCGCGCTCGATCCAGGCAAGCTCGCCGCGCCGGATCATCCGGTTGACGTGGGCGTGGGTCTCGCTGAACGCAAACGACATCTGGTGCGGATCGAGCGGCCGGTGGAACACCACCGGCACCAGCTCCGCCACCGACTTCGGGCCCCCGGCGCACGCCTCGGCGATCATCCCACAGCGGTCCTCGTGGTGATTGACGATCTGTCGGCAGCGCTCGTTGAGCCCGTAGAACGGCAGCTGATGGCCCGGCAGCACCAGCGTGTCCTCCGGAACGTGCGCCTCCAGCAGCCTGAGCGAGCGCAGATAGTGGCCGAGCGGATCGCCCTCCGGGTCCACCGCCCAGACGCCGATGTTGGGGGTGATCTTGGCGATCACCTGGTCGGCGGCGAGCAGGATCTTCTCCTCCTCCAGGTAGAGCATGATCTGCTCCGGCGCGTGGCCGTCGCCGGTGTAGACCCGGAACTGGCGCGATCCGATCACCAGGGTGTCGCCGGAGAGCAGCCGGCGGAACGTCGGCGGCAGCGGCGTCACCATGCCGAGGTACTGGTGGCCCTGGGTGCTGACGAGCCGGGCGGTCTCGGCGTCCATGCCGTGGCGGAGATAGAAGTCCTGGTAGGGCTGCGCCTTGGCCGCTCCCGGCGTCAGCGAAATCATGTTGCACATGAGGAACGAGGTCTGGCTGGTCAGCAGCGGCGTCTCGAACTCCTGCCACAGCCAGCCCGCGAGCCCGATGTGGTCGGGGTGGAAATGGGTGACGATCACCCGCGTCAGCCGCTTGCCGGCAAGCGGCCCCGCCATCAGCGCGCGCCAGGCCGCCCGCGTCACGTCGTCGGAAATGCCGGTGTCGACCACGGCGTATCCGTCGCCGTCGTCGATCAGGTAGATGTTCACGTGGTCGAGGCGGAACGGCAGCGGAAACCGCACCCACAGGATGCCCGGAGCGACCTCGATGGGAACGCCAGTCGCCGGTGCCTCCTCGTAGGGGAAGCGGAGCGCATCCTGATCGTCCGTCACTTTTCCCGCCCGCATCCGACAAACTCCCTACGACATTCCGCTGCGACCGGTCCGTCATGTTCACCGCAACGGCTTAGACCAGATCGTACGACGCGCAAAGGCTCGGGACCAACGCCCCTGCATGGTTGCGCCGTGTGGCTGCCCTGCTTTGTTCGATATCGGTGCGGCATGACCCAGTACCGCTGGCGGAGAGCCGTGGTTTCGACCACGAAGGCTCCCGGCCTCATGGACCTGAAATCCTGAAGCCTGAAGGCGAAATGCGGGGGCGGCTTACCTCGACACCTCTTCGCAGAACTCGATCGCCACCCCGCCGGTCGCCTCGTGGCCGACGAGGATGCGGCAACAGCCCGACTTCGCGAACGGGACGCCAGCCTGTTTCAGACAGCCGATCGCCGCGTCGAGCGAGGTCGTGCCGACGCCCAGCGCGATCATCCTGTCCTGGGTCTCCATGTCGGGCAGGATCGCCTCGCCGAAGCGGGCCTGGGCCACGGCCGGCTCGAGCAGCCGCACCTTTGCCGCCCCCGCCCTGAAGGCGACGCCGCCATCGATGTCGACCAGCAGGCCGGGGCCGAAGATCGCCTCATAGACGGCGGCCGTCTTGCGTGGATCGGGCGCGGAGATGACGAACTCGACGACGTTGGTGGCGCCGTTCGGATGGACCTGCCATTCCGGCCGCCAGACCAGCTCGGGCGTGTGGTGATAGCAGAAGAAGCTGCGGCCGTTCTGGATGTGCCGGGGCGGCACCCGCACGATGGTGAAGCGGGCGTCCTTGGGGCCTTCCGGCGTGTCGACCGGACGCGTGAAGGTGACCGGCTCCTCGGTGCCCACGCCGCGCGCCTGCATCACCTGCGCCACCTCTTCCGGGCTGGTGGGGCGGAACACGATGGCGGTGAGCCCGGCGGGATCCTGCCAGATTTCGGGACGCAGGCGGTCTTTGCCCGGCTCATAGCCCAGCAGTTCGAGATAGGTGCCGCGGAAGATCGCCAGGTTGTTGCTGGACCCCAGCGAGTGGTGGCCGCGCGGCGTCAGCTGGAAGCCGAGCCGCTCATAGGCGGCGTACATCTCGTCGAGCTTGTCGTGGACCAGGACCACGACGTGATCGAGGGTCGGAACGAGCCTGGCGGTGGCTGCGGCCTCGCTCATGGGCGTGCACTTCTGATCGCGCCAGCCACGCGGCGAGCGTTCGTGATGATCATCCCCGTCCGCCCGACGACGCAGCGGCCGGCAGCGGCATCGCAGCGCCGGCCAGCTCCGGAACGCCATCGGAGCCGAGGGCGAAGTCGACCGCGGCTTCGGCATGAAGCAACGTCGAATCGAAAGCCGGCAGCGAGACGTCGTCGGGCGACAGCAGCAGCCCGATCTCGGTGCAGCCGAAGATGACGCAGTCGGCCCCGTCGGCCGCCGCCGCATCGATGATCGCCAGATAATCGCGCTTCGCGGCCGGCTCGACCTTTCCCTGGCAGAGCTCGTCGAAGATGACGTCGTGCACGCGCGTGCGGCCGGCCGCATCGGGGACGATCGGGTCCAGACCGTGGGCTGCGCGCATGCGGCCGGTGTAGAAGTCCTGCTCCATCGTGTAGCGGGTGGCGAGCACCAGCGGCCGCCGGAATCCGGCCGCGAGCACGGCCTTGGCCGTGATGTCGATGATGTTGAGAAGCGGCACGGACACCGCGGCCTGAACCTCGTCGGCCAGCAGGTGCATGGTGTTGGTGCAGATCAGCAGGCAATCAGCGCCGGCGCCTTCCAGATCGGCGCCGATCTTCGCCAGCACGGTCGCCGCCCCGTCCCAGTCGCCGACCTTCTGCAGTTGCACGATCTCGTCGAAGTCCACCGATCGCAGCAGGATGTCGGCCGAGTGGAGCCCGCCGAGCCGGCCGCGCACGCACTCGTTCAGGTGGCGGTAGTAGACGGCGGTGCTTTCCCAGCTCATGCCGCCGATCAGACCGATGGTTCGCATAGCGTCGTGCCTTCGCTTGCCTCACGCCGTTCGCTGGAGCCCGTCTCGTCTGACGGTTCTGTCGGATCGACCGGATGAACGCTCCAGAGCGCCGAGGGGATCGTAGCGGATTCGGACGGAACGAGACCCTAAAGAGATGCGTCGCGTGCCAGCGAATTGATTCCTCATCCTATGCGGGATTGGAAGGATAGCAAATCATGCTACAATATTCCCCAGATTAAAAACTCAGCTCTCACTGCCCACCGAATTAGCACCTGCACGGCCAGACCCGATCGGCGGGGACCCCGGCCGGAGATGGCGCCAGACAAGGATCGGCATGCTGGACGCAATCGACTGCAAGATTTTGGAGATCCTCCAGGCGGACGCGATGGTGCCAGTGGCGGCGCTGGCCGAACAGGTCGGCCTCTCGTCGACGCCGTGCTGGCGGCGGGTGCGCAAGCTGGAGGAAGAGGGCTACATCACCCGCCGCGTCGCTCTGGTGAACCGGCGCAAGGCCAACGTGCCGATGACGGTGTTCGTGTCGGTGAAGGCGCCGCGCCATGAGGCGGAGTGGGCCGAAGCGTTCCGCGGGCTGATCACCGACGTGCCGGAGATCGTGGAAGCCTGGCGGCTCACCGGTGACACCGACTACCTGCTCCGGATCGTCGTGCCGGACGTGGAGACCTACGACACCGTCTACCAGCGGCTGATCCGCAAGCTGGAGTTCTCCGACATGAGCGCGTCGATCGCCATGGAGGAAATGAAGTTCACCACCGCGATCCCGACCAAGTACATCCCGGTGAAATAGGAAGGTCGGGACGACGGTAGGGTGCTGGAGGGAAGTGCCGGATCGGGCTGAGTTGGGCCACGACCCGCCACACCCGCACTCCGACGCAGCAGAATCCGATTCAGCCCAGGCAGATTACTCCACCAGCGCGCGACCGCGCGCCGGCCGGTCAGGCCGCGCCCGCGCAGCTGGCGCAAAGCACTCGGCGTGAGCGAAAATAACTAATGCCGGAGAATCTTGCCGACGAACTCGCGGCAGCGGTCGGTGGTGGGCGCGTCAAAGATCTGCGCCGGCGGGCCGACCTCGACCACCTGGCCCTTGTCCATCATCACCACCTTGCTGGAGACCTCGCGGACGAAGCCCATCTCGTGGCTGACGATGATCATCGTCATGCCGTCGGCGGCGAGCTGGCGGATGGTGTCCAGCACCTCGTTGACGAGCTCCGGATCGAGCGCCGAGGTCACCTCGTCGAGGAGCAGGATCTCGGGGCGCAGCGCCAGCGCCCGGGCGATCGCCACGCGCTGCTGCTGGCCGCCCGACAGCTCGTCCGGATACGCCTTGTGCTTTTCGGCCAGCCCGACCTTGGCCAGCAGCTCCGCCGCCTCGGCCTCGACCTCGCGCCGGTTGCGCTTCTTGATCTTCACCGGCGCGAGCGTGACGTTGCGCATCACGTCCATGTTCTGGAACAGATTGTACTGCTGGAACACGATGGCCATGCGGTCGCGGGCCGTGCGCAGGCTGGAGTGGCTGCCGTAGTCGACGGGCTGGCCGTCCACGTGGACCTCGCCGCCGGTCGGATGGGTAAGCCCCATCAGCACGCGCAGCAGCGTCGACTTGCCCGAGCCCGACGGACCGATCAGCGCGACCACCTCGCCGCGACCGACCGAGAACGTCACCCCGTGCAGAACGTCAAGCCGACCGTATCTGGCGCTCAGCTCTTTGATTTCGAGATGATGCAAACCGTCTCTCCAGATATTGGCCCAACCGCGTCAGCGGGTACGACATCACGAAGTAGAGGAAGGCGATGGTTCCGAACACGAGGATGCCCGAGTAGCCCTGGTTGTTGAGTTCCTTGCCGCGGAACGTCAGTTCGAACACGCCGATCTGGCTGACCAGCGCGGTGTCCTTGATGAAGGCGACCATGAACGCGATGGCCGGCGGCACGATCACCGGCATGGCCTGGGGCAGCACCACCATGCGCATGGTCTGCATGCGGCTGAGGTTCATCACCCGCGCCGCCTCGATCTGCTGACGGGGCACGGACTCGATGCCGCCGCGGATGATCTCCGCCGTGTAGGCGGCCGCGTAGATGCAGATGGCGATCACCGCGATGGAGAACAGCGAGGCGTCGTTGACGAACGCCTGGATGAAGAACAGCACCAGGTAGATCACCACCAGGAACGGGATGCGGCGGAAGATCTCCACGTAGGTGGTCGCGATGATGCGGAGCGGGATCGCCCACAGGCCCGGCGTCTGGCGCAAATAGACCAGCAGGAACGCGATGGCGAAGCCGATCAGACAGCCGATGAAGGTCATCGCCAGCGTCGTGCCCATTGCCTCCAGCAGGAAGCCGACGTTGGTCGCGGAGAAGAACCGCGGGATCTGGCTGAGAATGCGCTCGCCCATCAGAAGATCTTCGCCTTCACGCGGAAGCCATAGCGGCCGATGAGCGCCAACGAGATGCTGGCGATGAAGGTGAGCACCACGTAGATGATGGCGGTCAGGGTGAACATCTCCAGCCAGCGGTAGTTCTCGGTGGAGAGGTTGATGGTCTCGCCGGTGAGTTCGTCGACGCCGATCACCGCGCCCACCGACGTTCCCATCACCAGGATGACGATGAAGAAGTTGGCCAGCGCCGGGTAGATCGTCTTGGCGATGTGGGGGACGACGATGTAGCGGATCTGCTGGACCAGCGACATGCCGATGGTCTCGCCCGCCTCCATCTCGGTCTTGCGCACCGACAGGAAGCCGGCGCGCATGATCTCGGTCAGATAGGCGCCGGCATTGAGCGTCAGCCCGATCAGCAGGCAGGCCTCGTTCGACCAGCGGACGCCGAACTCGGGCAGGCCGTAATAGAGGAAATAGATCTGGATCAGCAGCGGCGTGTTGGTGATGAACACGACGTAGGCCTGGGCAATGCCCGCCAGCAGCCGTCCGCCGAAGGTTTTCACGGCGGCGACCACCAGGCCGATCAGCGCGCCGCCCCAGAACGCGAACAGGCCGAGCTCGAAGGTCAGAACCGCCGCGTCGAGCAGCTCCGGCAGCTTGTCGAGGGCGACGCTGAACTGGAAGGTATAGTTCATCGGCCGACGGGATCTCCGGCAAACACGGAAGCGGACGGCATGGCGTCCGCGCGACCCCGAGCGGCCGCGCGGACGGAAGACGCGCGGATCAGAAGTACGGGCTGGGCTCGACCTCGACCAGCATCGGGGCGCCGTAGTTGGCCTCCCACGTCTCGTTGACCATGCCCGAGGAGTGCAGGTCGTAGAGGATGATGTTGAGGACTTCCTTCAGGTTGTCGTTGCCCTGGGCGATGCCGATCGCGCAGTAGGCGACGAAGATCGGCTCCGCCACCACCCGCCAGTTCACGTCCGGGTAGTTCTTGGTGAAGCCCATGAAGAAGTCGACGTTCTCGACGATCGCGTCGGCGCGGCCCTGGGCGACCAGGCGGACGGTGTCGGCGATGGAGTCGGTCAGCTCGAGGTTCACCTCGGGCATGTTCTCCTTGATCCAGTCGACCGTCCAGTTGCCGCGCATGTTGGCGAGCGTCACGCCGTCCTTGTTGAAGTCCTTCCAGGTGTCGCCCTCGATCTTGTCGGTGGTGAGAACGGCCAGCACCTCGGTGTGCAGGGGCACCGTGTAGTCGATGAGCTTGGCGCGCTCGGAATTACGGGTCAGCGCGCCGAGCGACATGTCGATGCGGTCGGAGACGAGGAACGGGACGCGCTGGGCGGTCTCGGTCGGCACCCACTCCGGCTCGACGCCGAGCTTTTCGGCGATCGCCTTGCCGATGTCGATGTCGAAGCCTTCCCACTCGCCGGCATCGTTGCGCGTGCTCATGTTCGGGAAGTTCGGATTGATCCCGATCCGGATGACGCCGTCGGAGATGATCTGGTCGAGCGTCTTCGCCTCGGCGGCAGTCGCGACGACCGTCGCGGCGAGCGCCGCGATCGCAAGCGTGCTCGTGAAACGTTTCAACATGATGGGTTCCCCTTCCTCTTTGCCAGCTTCGATGTTCGCCAGGACTGTGCCCGTGGATCCGGCGGATGGCTCTCCTCCGCCCTCGCTGCCGGTTGGTTTCACCCCCTCGAGTGATCCGGCGAGAACATTAGCATACTTCTAGTATGCAGGATTGAATCAGGAATGGCCAGCCCCGCCGTCCGCCCCCTGAATGGGGACGGAACAGACTCATAACCCGCTGAAAACGCCGCCTATTCGCCTCGCTCGGCCTGCTTGCGCCGGAATGCCCGCCAGGTGAACGCGCGGCGCTCGGGATCGCCCAGATCGGCGCTCACGAGTTGCTTGATCGGCTGATTGTGGGGCGCGGTGCGGACGCGCTCGGGATCCGTGCGCGCCTCCGCGCAGATGGCGGCGAGCGCCGCGATCCAGGTGTCGATGTCCTCCTTCGAGTACATCTCCCCCGCCTCCGGCGTGAACGGCTCGGGCACGACCCAGGGCTCGTGGCTCATCCAGTAGGGATCGATGCCGTAGTCGGCGAGCCGGTTCGCGACCTCCATCGTGCCGATCCCGGTCGCCTCCTTCAGCGGCCCCAGGCTCCAGCGGGTCATCTCCATGCGCCAGCCCGGGATGTCCGGGTTGGAGCGGGCGAGGCCCTCGATACGGGCGAGCTTGGCATCCATGTAGTTGTTGGCGAGCACCGAGAGATCGGAGCCCATGGAGATCCCCTCGGCGCCCATGGCGCGCGCCCACGCATACGCCTTCAGGACCTGGGGAACGTTGCCCCAGAACTCACGGACCTTGCCGGCACTCTGCGGCCGGTCGACCTCCAGCCGGTAGCGGCCGGCGTCGTGGGTGACCACCGGCGTCGGCAGGAACGGCGCCAGCTCGGCGCTGCAGCCATAGGCGCCCACCGCCGGTCCGCCGCCGCCCTTCGGCGCGCCGAACGTCTTGTGCAGCATGTACATGCAGGCGTCGAAGCCGAGCTCGCGGGCACGGATCTTGCCCATCACGCCGTTGAAGTTGGCGTGGTCGTAGAAGCAGAGCCCGCCGGCCTCGTGGACGATCCGGGTCCACTCGGCGATGTGCAGGTTGTAGATGCCCATGTCGTCCGGGTTGTTGATGAACAGCGCCGCCGTGCGCTCCGACACCACCGATTTCAGCTGCTCCACCGAGGGATAGCCGCCCTCCTCCAGGCTCAGCGTGATCACCTTGAAGCCGGCCGCCGCCGCCGTGGCGGCGTTGCAGGGATGTGCCTGGATCGAGGTGATGACCTCGTCGCGCTGCTCCAGCTCGCCGCGCGCCTGATGGTAGGCGCGGGTGACCACGGCATGGGTGTAGGACGCGTCGGCGCCGCCGCCGGCCTGGAAGATGAACTGGTCCATGCCCGACAGCGCGCAGAGGATCCGGTCGAAGCCGTGCAGGATGGCGAGGATGCCCTGCAGCGTGTCCTCGTGCTGGTGGGGATGCACCTCGGCCAGTTCCGGCCGCTGGGCCACCGCCTCGCTGACGCGGGCGTTGTATTTCATGGTGCAGGTGCCGAACAGGCTGATGCCCATCATGCCCAGCGTTTCCTGGCTCAGATGCAGATAATGCCGCTGCACCTCCGGCTCGGTCAGCTCCGGCAGCGCCGGAGCGGCTGTCCGGCGCATGCCCGCCGGCACCAGCGCGTCGACATCTCCGACGGTCTCGGCGACGCCCGGTTCCGGCGCCGGGAACGTCTGCCCCCGGCGACCGGGATGGCCGAGTTCCATGACCACCGGCTCGTTCCAGACGGGGCCGTGATAGGCGCGCAGCGGCGTGTTGGCGGGTCCGCTCATCGGGCGATCACCTCCTTCAGGGCCGCCACCAGGCGGTCGATGTCGTTCTGGGTGTGGATCTCGGTGACGCAGTAGAGCGCCGCCGCACCGAGCTCCGGCAATTCGGCGGAGATGTCCTTGCCGCCGAAGATGCCGCGCGCGCGCAGCGCGTCGTTGATGGCCGCGACGCTCATGCCGGTCCCGGAGAAATCGACCACGAACTCCTTGAAGAAGCCGCACGCGAACGGGATCTTCACGCCGTCCAGCGCGCCGAGCCGGCGCGCCGCGTAGTGAGCGCGCGCCAGGATCAGCCGGCCCACCTCCTCGAAGCCGGTCGGCCCGAGCAGCGACATGTAGACGGCGTTGGCGATCGCCCAGAGATAGACCGAGTTGCCGGTCCAGTCCTTGCCGTCCTCGCGCAGGCCGTAGGAGGTCTGGTGCCCGTTGGCGACGTTGAAGCCGTACTGGCCCGGCTCCAGCGTGCGCGCAATGGAGACCAGAAAGCCGTTGTATTCGGCGAGATAGCGATCGTCCTCGCGGGTGGCCATGTAGCCGCCGACGCCACCGCCGCAGTTCATGTGGACGCCGAGCGGCTGGGTCGGCCCGACCACGATGTCGGCGCCGTAGCTGTCGGGCGGCGCCAGCACGCCCAGCGAGATCGGGTCCGCGCCAACGATGGTCTCCGCGCCGGCATCCCGCGCGAGCGCGGCGACCTCGGCCGCATTGGGCTCGATGATGCCGAGATAGGATGGCACCTCCAGATAGACGGCGGCGGTGCGCTCGGAGAGCTTCGCCTTCAGGTCGGCGAGATCGAGCCCGCCGGTCGCTTCGTCCGGCTCGACCAGCACCACGTCGATGTGGTGCTCCATCTCGCGCGGCTCGCAGTAGGCGCGGATGACCGAGAGCCGCTCCGGATCCGACCAGCGCGGCACCAGCACCTCGCGGCGCCCGGTGAGGCGCGCCGCCATGCGGATGGCGTGTCCGGCGGCACAGCCCCACGAGTAGACCGGCAAGCCGACCGCATCCATGTCGATCAGTTCGCCGAGCTGGCTGGCATATTCGAACCAGGCCTGGTTGCGGCCGTGATCGGACTGGGCCGAGCCCCACACCGGCGTCAGGAACTCCGTGCGCCCGACGATCTCGTCGACCACCGCCGGCACGTGGTGCTGCCAGCAGCCGGCACCGAGAAAGGAGAGGTTCGTCTCGCAGTCGCCGTTGCGCTTCAGCTGCGACACGAGGTGGCGGCGCAGCTCTATTTCCGACGACAGCGGCGGCGGCAGGTCGAGCGGCGCTTTCAGGCGATGCGCGGCCGGGATCTGCTCAAACAGCGCCTCGACGGACGGCGCGCCGATCTCGTCCAGCATCGCCTGCCGGATATCCGGCAGCGAATTCGCCATCCACGGATGCGCCTGGGGGGATGTCTCGGGCATGCGGCCTCCCGTGCAGAACGACAAAGCCCGCGAGGCAGCCGGACCGCCCGCGGTGACCCCAGTGTGCCACCCGAGCTTCAAGACGACAACGTGTCTACAAGATTTTGACTGCGACGATGCGCGACGCGGGGACGACCCGCATCACCAGCGTTTCGCCCGGTCCCGTGACTACCCGCACATAGCCGGCGAGCAGCGCGTCGACCTCAGGGTCGCCGCTGTCGACGAGAAGCTCGGGACGGGGAAGGGCCGCGAGCTTGCCGCGCCCGGCCAGCACGGTGATCCCGTCCCGGCCGGCCCGGCGGATGATCTCCGGACCGATCTGCTGGTTGCCGCGGCCGAACAGGAAGCCCTGGCCGCCGACCACGCCGACGACGACGGCGACCGGCCCGTTGCCTACGGCCGAGAGGAGTTGCCGCCGCGACAGGTCGGTGCCGACGAGCGCGCCGCCGCGCACCACGTCGACGCCGAGCACGCTGGCGGACGTGAGCCCGAGAGCGGCAAGCACGCGTTTCGCCGTGCGGCCGGGGCCGATTACGGTTGCGATGTCGGGTGCGAGCGCGCGCGCAACGGCGACGGCAGCCGCCTCGACGCGGGCGTCGTCCGACCGCGGCGCCGCGCCCTTGGCCGGCTGCATCAGCCGGCGCTCGACCGGCACCAGCGCGTAGCCGTGGAGCGACGCAGACAGGGTGCCGGCGCGCAGCGCCGCCTCGTCGAGGTCCATCACCTCGCGCAGCGCGAAGGCAACCCGCGATCCCCCTCCCGAGGCGATCGCCGCGATCAAGCGACCGGCGCTCGCCGGGCTGGTGGCGTAGACCGCCGAGTGCATCTTCACCCCCGTCGGAATGCCGAGCACCGGCAGCCGCTCGCCGGTGACCGACACCACGTCGCGGGCGGTGCCGTCACCGCCGGCGAAGACGATCAGGTCGACGGGCGCATCCATCAGCGCGCGGGTCGCCTCGACCGTGTCGGAGGCGCCCGTCGGCACGCCCGGGCGCAAGGGCAGCCGTTGCGGCTCGATACCGGCTGCGCGCACCGCATCCGCGCCCATCTCACCATCCACGGTCAGGATCTCGAACGGCACCGCACTTTCGGCTGCAGCCAGACGCAGCGCTTCGGCGGCGCGCTTGCCGGCGACCGGCTCTGCACCGCGCGCCAGCGCCTGCGCGGGGATGCCTGCGCCATCGGTGCCCTTGAGCCCGGCCGCGCCACCCAGGCCGGCGATCGGGTTGACGATCAGGCCCAGCCGCATGGCCGGCGCTCCGCCGCCGTCACGGCGCACCCTCCGGTTCGGCTTCGGCCGCCGGTGTGGCGATCGCACCGATCGGGATCGGCTTCAAAGGTCCGCGCGGCGCGAAGAAGGACAGTTCCGCCACCGGCCTGCCGGTGCGGCGGGCGAGTATCTCAGCGGCGACGGGTGCGCAGTAGCGCCCCTGGCAGCGGCCCATGCCGAGGCGGGTGGCGCGCTTGAGCGCCCCGATCCCGGCGTCGCCGCCTTCGAGCGCCGCGTCGATCTCGCCCAGCGTCACCTCCTCGCAGCGGCAAACCACCGTTTCGGGTGCGCACGGCGCGAGCGGCAGGTCGGCAGCGTAGAGCGACCACAGCGCCTGCTGGAAGCGGCGGTGCCGCCGCAGATCCTTGCGGGCGCGGGCAAGCCCCTCGCGCGCGGCCTTCGAGCCGGCATGGCCGAGATCGCGGGCGGCCGCGGCGCCCGCGATGATCCCCTCGGAGATGGCCGCGAAGGCGCCGCCGAGGCCGGTGCAGTCGCCCGCCGCAAAGACGGTCTCGTCGCTGGTTCGGCAGTCGGAGTCGCGCACCGTGGCAAGCTGGCCGTGCGCCGCGTCGAACGCATGCCGGCACCCAAACAGGCGCAAAAGCTCGTTCGCCGGCTGGAAGCCGTAGCCGAGGGCCACCGTCTCGGCCTTGTGGACCGACACCACCCGCTCGCCGCCGGTCTGGCGGAGCGAGACGGTGAGCCCGCCCGGCGCCGCGTCGATGCGCTCGACCACGTGACCGTGCAGCATCGGGATCCCCAGCTTGTCGAGGCGGCGGACATAGCCCGCGCCCTGGATGGCGAGGTCCGGCGCGCTCGCCGTCATGCGCATGATCGGGCCGAGCGCCCAGGGTCCAGGCTTGGCCGCCGCTTCGACCACCGCGACCACGTCGGCGCCGGCCCCGGCGAGTTCCAGCGCCACCTGAAGGTTGAGGGGGCCATTGCCGGCGATGAGGACGCGCCGGCCGGCCAGCACCCGGTAGCTGCGCAGCAGCGTCTGGGCCGCCCCCGTCGTCACGACGCCGGGCAGCGTCCAGCCGGGAACCGGCAGGCCGCGCTCGTAGGCGCCGGTCGCCACGATCACCCGGCGCGCGCTCACCGTGGTCTCAGATTGGCCGGCCAGCACCCGCAGCAGGCCCGGTCCCTCGGCGGTCCAGACGGTGCCGGCCAGATGCCGCACGCCGGCGCGCCGCGCCCGATCCAGAAGCCGGCGACCGCCGGCGAACTGCCGGTCGTCGCGGCCAGGATCCGGCGGATCGAGCACTTTGGTCGGCTGCTTGAAATACTGCCCGCCCGGCGTCGGCCGCTCGTCGATCACCAGCACCGACGCCCCCGCCTCGGCCGCAACGCAGGCGGCCGTCAGGCCGGCCGCGCCGCCGCCGATCACCGCGATGTCGGTGGAGAGCGCGCCTGTCGCGTCGACGGCACCGGCCGGCAGGCCGAGCGACAGGTCGATGCGCTGGCGGCGGATCGCCACCGGGGCGTCGATCTTCGTCATGCAGGCGCGCTGGTTGGCCCGGCCATCCACCTCGACGAGGCAATCGTGGCAGACGCCCATGCCGCAGAACAGGCCGCGCGGGCTGTCGAAGCCGGTGGTGCGAAACGTGGTGACGCCATTGGCGGCCAGAACCGCCGCCACGGTCTCGCCCCGGCGCGCGACCAATGGGCGGCCGTCGAGGGTCACCTCGATCCGGTCGGCCCGGGCGATGTCCACAGGGGCGGCGCGCCAGGGCGCCTCGTCGGAAACTCGCGTCATCTCACCAACCCTGGCGGCGGGTGGCCATCGGCCACCGTCTTGCATCTTGTCGACAACAAGGCGACAAGGTTAGATCCGTTCCTAGAGCATTTTCCGGTCCCAGGGAAACTCCGGACCGGAAGGAAGCGCTCGGGATTCAACGCGTTTGAGCATATCGCGCCGGCTCTTCCCGGTCTCGATCGGACATGCGCCAACCTGCGGGCATCGATGCACGACCCCGTTTTTCCCACACTTCTCGACGGTCGTGTCGCCTTCGTCACCGGCGGCGGGCGCGGGCTTGGCCTCGCCGTCGCCGAGGCGTTCGCCGCTGCCGGCGCACGCGGCGCCGTCGCCGACCGAACCGAAGGCGGCGCACCCGACGGCTGGCTGTCACTCGCCTGCGACGTGACCGATGCGGCATCGATCGAGGCGGCCATGGCGCGCACTATCGACCGGTTCGGCCGCCTCGACAGCGTCGTCGCCAATGCCGGCGTCGTCCCGCCCTGGTCGGAGACCGCATCGATCGACCTCGACGCCTGGGACCGCACCTTCGCGGTCAACGTCCGCGGCGTCATCGCCACCATCCGCGCCGGAGTGGCGCACCTCACCGTGCGCGGCGGCAGCATCGTCGCCATGTCGTCGGTGAACGGGGTTCGCGGCCATCCGCACCAAGCGGCCTACGTGGCGAGCAAGCACGCCGTCATCGGCATCGTGAAATCCACCGCCCTCGACCTCGGCCGCCACAAGATCCGCGTCAACGCCCTTGCCCCCGGCCCCATCGCCACCGAGGCGCTGGTCGGACGCATCGCGGCGCGGGCTGCAGGCGGCGGCCTTTCCGTGGACGAGGCGCTCGCCGCCTATGGGCGCGACACCGGCCTAGGCCGGCTCGCCACGGCCGACGAAGTCGCCCGCACCGCCGTCTTTCTCGCCAGCGATCTTGCAAGCGGCGTCACCGGGCAGATCCTGCCGGTCGACGCCGGCATCGCCTGAGCGCCGGACCGCACCGACCCGAACCGCAAGGAACGCCTCATGTTTGAACTCGAGGGACGCACCATCCTGGTCACCGGCGCCTCAAAGGGCATCGGCGCGGCGATCGTGGAGGTGCTCGGCCGGGCCGGCGCCAACGTCATCGGCCACTACGGCGGCGACCGCGCCGGCGCCGAAGCCGCCATGGCCGCCATCCCCGACGACCGCAAGCTGCTCGTCCAGGCGGACCTGGCCGACATGGCCTCCGTCGACCGGATGTGGATCGAGGCACTCGGCTGGCGCGGCCGCATCGACGTGCTCGTCAACAACGCCGCGACGATGCCGATCTCCGGCGGGTTCGAAAGCGACGACGACGAATGGGACAAGGCCTGGGCGGACACCTATGCGGTCAACGTGCTGGGGCCGACGCGGCTGATGAAGCGGGCGGTCGGGCACTATCTGGCGGAAGGCGGCGGCATCCTGGTGACGATTTCCAGTTGGACCGCCCAGCGCGGCCCCGGAAATCCGGACCTGGTCGCCTACGCCGCCTCCAAGTCGGCGGTGCTCACCGCCACCAAGACCGTCGCCAGGAGCTACGCCGACCGGGGCATCCTGGCCTATGTCGTGTCGCCCGGCGTGGTGCGGACCCGGCTGTCGGAGGAAGCGGCCGAGCGCACCGGCGGCACCGACGCGGTGACGGCGAGCCTCGCCATGAAGGAGTGGGTGCCGCCGTCCGAGCTCGGCAACCTCGTCGCCTTCCTGTCGTCAGGGGCCTGCCGGCACCTCTCCGGCGCGACGCTCGACGTCAACGGAGCCAGCTACATCCGCTGATCAGCCCCAGGCCAGCGGCCGTTCAGTCGGCGGCCAGCGCCTTGGCGCGGCGGGAGAGATAGAAGCCGTATTCCATCGGCAGCACGCTGTCCGGGTCCTCGAGGCCGAGCTCCAGCGCCGCCCGGTACGGCCAGCTCGGGTTGGCCAGCAGCTCCCGCCCGATGGCGATCAGGTCGGCCTTGCCGTCGGCGAGCACGCTCTCGGCGTAGGCCGGATCCATGATCGCACCGACGGCCATGGTGGCGATCCCGGTCTCCCGGCGGACCTCGTCCGCATAAGGCACGATGTAGCCCTGGTTGATCTTGCGGGTCGACAGCGTCGCGGCCCCCGACATGCCCCCCATCGAGCAGTCGACCACATCGACGCCGCGGGCTTTCAGCGCGCGGGCGAGCGCCACGGTGTCCTCGATGGTCACACCGTTCTCCACCCCGTCCACGGCCGAGGTCCGGTAGAACAGCGGCTTGTCGTCCGGCCAGGCCGCCCGCATCGCCTCGGCCACCTCGAGCGGAAAGCTCATCCGCTTCTCCAGGCTGCCTCCATAGGCATCCTCGCGGCGGTTGGAGACCGGCGAGAAGAAGGAATGGATCAGGTAGCCATGGGCGCCGTGGATCTCGGCCACGTCGAAGCCGGCCAGCAGCGCCCGCTTCGCGGCGGCGACGAAGGCATCGACGATGCCCGGAATCTCGCTGGCACTCAGCTCGCGGGGCGCTGGATAGCCGTCCTTCTCCGGCACGGCGCTCGGGCCAACCGTCTGCCACGCCGCGTCCGGCCCGCCGTTTGCCAGCGGCGCCGCCCCCTCCCACGGCCGCGCGCAGCTCGCCCGGCGCCCCGCATGGCCGATCTGGATGCCAGCCGCCGCGCCATAGGAATGGTAGAGGTCGGCGATCCGGCGAAGCCCCGGAACGTGCTCGTCGAGATAGAGCCCGGTGCAGCCGTGGGTGATGCGCCCTTCGCGCGCCACCGCGGTGGCCTCGACGAAGCCGAGGCCGACCCCGCCCATGGCGAACTTCGCGTGATGGAGGAAGTGCCAGTCGTGAGTGGCCCCGTCGAGCGCCTTGTACTGGCACATGGGCGACACGACGATGCGGTTCTTGAGGGTCAGGCCCCGCAGGGTCAGCGGCGTGAAGAGATGCGGACGGGTCACGAAAATCTCCCGGCAATCTTGAACAGTCGAAAAGGGGATGCGGCGGCGGGCGCGCTCAGTCGAGCCAGACGTCCGAGCCCGACCGGAAGGCCGGGCCGTTGATGACGAGATAAGTCATCCGGCCGTCGAAGTCATAGGGGGTTGCGCGCGGGATGACGACGACGTCACCGCCGGTCACGGTCGCTTCCGGCTCTCCGCCGACGCGGAACCGCGCCGCGCCGTCGAGGATGTAGTAGACGCGATCGGACTCATGGCAGACCAGCCGCCGGTGCCGGCCGTCGAGGGAGACCCACGTCAGGCTGAGCGCCTCGCCATGCCGATCGCGACGGACGAGCCGCCGCGCCAGAATGGGATTGCCTTCTTCGGTCTCGGTCTCGACGTCGGCAGGCCGGACGATCATTCCGCCGCCTGGACGGAGCTCCGTGGGCCGTCGATCTCGTCCATCAGCCGGTCGAGTTCGTCCATGTAGACCTTGATCTTCGACACCCGCTCGGTGCCTTCCGCGCCCAGCTCCGCGAACGTCGTCAGCGGCGGCCGCACGTCGCCGACCGGATAGCCGCAGACCGCCGCGAGCGCCTTGGAGTAGCACTGGTGGCCGTAGGTCGGGTGGCCTTCCGCGATCACGTGGTCGATCTGGTTGATCTTCCGCTCGATCCGCTTGGCGTCCTCCAGCCGGCCCTCGGTGATCAGGTCGCAGATCCGGGTCGAGGCGCGCGGGATGTAGTTGCCGTACGGATTCACGTAGCCGACCGCGCCGTAGAGATAGGACTCCACCACCCGTTCGCCGGCGAACACGTTCATCTCGCCGTGGGTCTCTTCCAGGATGTCGTAGATGCGGGCCATGTCCTGGCTCGCTTCCTTGATGTAGCGGACCTGCTCGAACGCCCTGGTGAGGCGCGCCACCAGCTTCGCCGACATGTCGACGTTGGAGGTGAACGGGTTGTTGTAGAGCATGATCGGCAGCGACACCGCCCCGCAGATCGCCCTGTAGTAGTTGAAGATCTCGTCTTCGGTGGGCGTGTAGTAGTAGGGCGGGATGATCATCAGGCCGTCGGCGCCCAGCGCCTCGGCTTCCCTGGAATAGCGCACCGCGTTCGGCGTGTAGGCGTTCATGGTGCCGACCAGCACGGGGATGCGCTTGTCGATGTGGGCGACCGTCTCCTCGACGAAGCGGGTGCGTTCGGCGTCGGTGAGCGTCAGGAACTCGCCGGTGGTGCCCAGGATGATCAGGCCGGGCACGCCCTCGGCGAGCTGCCAGTCCAGGAACCGCTTCCAGGCGGGAAAATCGATCGCGCTGCCGTCCTCGGTGAACGGCGTGATCGTGACGGCGTAGCTGCCGCGAAACTGGTGCGTCATCTGCATCCCCTTGGGTGATCGGGACGGAGCCGTGGCCGGCGAGTCCGCTATCGTGTCGCCTTGTTGTCGACAAGAATGATGAAGCCACTATACATACTTTCGTGCCCGACGGCAGACCCCGTGGTCCTGACTTTGATGATGCGCCCGATGTTTTCCCTGCTCACGCCTGCCGGATCGACCGCACGGATCACGCCATCGAGGGCGGCGGACGCATCATGACGGCCGCCCCTTCCGGCATTGCGGGCGCTGCGGCCCTGGACACCGACGTGCTGGTCATCGGCGGCGGCATCGCCGGCTGTGGCATCGCCCGCGAGCTGGCCACCGCCGGCCTCGACGTGCTGCTCGTCGACCAGAGCGACCTCAACACCCGCGCCTCCGGCGCCAACGCCGGCAGCCTGCACTGCCAGCTGCCGATCGAACCGTTCGTCGAGAAGGGCGAGGCCTGGGCCCGCGCCTACGCGCCGGTGATGCGGCTGATGCGCGATTCGGTGGAGATGTGGCGGCAGATGGAGGCGGAGCTGGGCGTCGACTTCGAGGTCGACATCACCGGCGGGCTGATCGTCGCCGCGACCGACAGCGAGATGCGCACCATCGAGCGCAAGGCCGCCATCGAGCGCCAGGCCGGGCTGCCCATGGAGCTGTTGTCGTCCGACGACCTGCGGCGCCTCGCCCCCCGCCTCTCCGACCGGCTGGTCGGCGGCGCAATCTGTTCGGCCGAGGGCAAGGTCAACCCGCTGCGCGCGGCCCCTGCCCTTGCCGCCCGCGCGGTTTCGGCCGGCGCCCGCATCGTCCGCGACTGTCCGGTCACCGCGATCCGCTCCGAGGCGGCCGGCTTCGCCGTTGCCGCCGGCGACCGCCAGATCCGGGCCCGCCGCGTCGTCAACGCCGCCGGCACCGACGTCGCCCGCATCGCCGCCATGGTCGGCGTCGATCTCGACGTCACCGGGCATCCGATCCAGGTGAGCGTCACCGAACCGGTGGAGAGGCTGCTGCCGTTCCTCGTCTACCACGGCGGCGCGCGCCTCACGATGAAGCAGACGCGGCGCGGCGCCGTGCTGATCGGCGGCGGCTGGCCGTCGCGCCGCGACCCTGCCACCGGACAGTTGACCGTCGACCACCGGTCGATGGCCGAAAACTTCCGGATCGCGCTGGACGTGCTGCCGGTGCTCGCCGGCGTCCACGTGGTCCGCGCCTGGCCGGCGCTGGTCAACGGCACGGAGGACTGGATGCCGATCCTTGGCGAGGTTGCCGCCGTTCCGGGCTTTTTCGTCTGCTCGTTTCCCTGGATGGGCCTGACGGCAGGCCCCATCTCGGCGCGCATCGTCGCCGACGCCGTGCTCGGCCGGCAGTCGGATCATGCGGCGGCGGATTTCCGGCCGGCCGCCTGACGCCGTCGCCCGCATCCGCCGTTTTACTCCGCTCTCGCAACCGTCTATCCCGGAACCTGCAGACACTGGACGATCCGGAGCGGCGCATGGCGGATACCCACCCCGAGGACCTGGCAGCCGAGGCTGCGAAGATCACCGACACCCGCCATCCGCGCGGGACCGGCGCGAGCTTCGTCTACGCGCAGCTGAAGAAGCAGATCCTCAACCTCGAACTCACCCCGGGCACCCAGCTCGACGAGACCGAGCTCAGCCGCCACTTTCACCTCTCCCGCTCGCCGGTGCGCGAGGCGCTGATCCGGCTGGCCGCGGAAGGCCTCGTCGACGCGCCGCGCAACCGGACGTCGCGGGTGTCCCAGTTCGACTTCTCCACCCTGCCCGCCTATTTCGACGCGATGCACCTGCTCTATCGGCTGGGCGCCCGCCAGGCGGCGGAAAACAGCACGCCGGAGGGGGTCGAACGGCTGCGCGAGATCGAGCGCGGGCTGGAGGAGGCCCACCACGCGCGCGACATCCTGCAGATCATCACCCTCAACAGCCGCTTCCACACCACCATCGTCGAGATGGGCGGCAATCCGTTCTTCGTCGCCTGGACCCAGAGCCTGCTGGACCAGGGCCAGCGGGTGCAGCGCTTCTACATGCAGCAGTTCGAGGGCGAGCTGCCGGCCCCGAAGCTGAACCAGCACGAAGCGCTGATCGCGGCGATCGAGGCGGGCGACGCGGCGGCGGCGGAAGCCGCCGGCAAGGCCGATGCCCAGACGGTGATCGACGAGGTGCTGGCCTTCATCGCCGAGCGCGGGACCGGCGATTTCGCCATCTCGTAGGCCCGGCTGCGATCAGGCGGACTGTGCCGGCCTACGAAACGGCTCCAGAATGTCGCGATCCACCGTCGCGGAATGGGGCACGCGCGCGAACATCGATCAACTGCCTGATAATAGATATTCTTCCGACGCCAAGATAATCCCGCCATATCTAAAAACACTCGAACTGGCTGTCCAAAAGCGATCGTTGCAGTCCGGGAGAGCGCCTTCAGGCACTTGTCTGGGAACGCCATCCGGCGCACCCTGCCCCTCAGCCCTCAGATCCTCCCTCCCCGGTTCAGTGCTCATGCAAGAAAAATTCGGCCGCTTCGAAGGCCGTCTCGAAGACGGTCCGCTCATCAGTGGCACCGGCCGCTACACCGCCGATGTCCAGCTGGACGGCGAAGCGGCGCTGGTCCTGCTGCGGTCGCCGGTCGCGAACGGCCGCATCCGGACCCTGGACGTTACGGCGGCCCGTGCGGCACCCGGCGTGCTGGCGGTCCTCACCGCGGCCGACATGCCGGAGGGCATCCGCCCGTTCCAGCCGAACATCCAGCATCCGGCGCCGGGCGGCGGCCAGATGTACGTGCCGCGCTACGTGCCTTTCGCCGAGGAGACCGTCCGCTACGTCGGCGACATGATCGCGGCGGTCGTGGCGGAGAGCCGCGATCTCGCTGAAGATGCGGTCGAACTGATCGAGTTCGACATCGAGGACCTGCCGCCGGTCATCGATCCGGTCGTCGCCAAGGCGCCCGGATCGCCGCTCGTCTGGCCGGATTGCCCGAACAACCTCTGCTTCCGCCTGATCGAGGGCGACGTCGCGGATGTGCGCGCCGCAATCGACGCGGCGCCGCATGTGGTGCGCGAACGCTTCGCCATCACCCGCGTGACCGCCGCTCCCATGGAGGTGCGCAGCTGCCTCGGCGCGTTCGACGCGGCCGACGGACGCTACACGCTCTATGTCGGGACCCAGGCCGCCCACCGGCTCGGCGAAGGCGTCGCGAAGGTGATGGGGATCGACAAGTCGCGGATCCACGTCATCTCCCACGACACCGGCGGCTCGTTCGGCATGAAGAACTCCGCCTATCCCGAATATCCGGTCGTGCTGTTGGCCGCCCAGGCCGTCGGACGTCCGGTGCGCTGGGAGCCGCCCCGCACCGAATCGCTGCTGTCCGACAGCCACTCGCGCGAACAGATTGCCGAGGCGGCGCTCGCGCTGGACGCCGACGGCCGCTTCCTGGCGCTCGACGTCGTGTCGTCGGCGTCGCTCGGCGCCTATCTCGCGCCGATGACCCCCCATCCGATGACCGCCAACGTCGGGCTGCTGTCGGGCGTCTACCGGACGCCGAAGATCTCGGCGACCGTCGACGGCGTGTTCACCAACACCCAGAACATGTCGCCCTATCGCGGCGCCGGCCGGCCCGAGGCGATCTACCTCATCGAGCGCATGGTCGACATCGCCGCGCGCCGGCTCGGCATCGATCCGGTCGAGATCCGCCGCCGCAACATGATCGCCACCGAGGAGATGCCGTACGACACCGGCTTCGTCTTCTCCTACGACAGCGGCGACTTCCCGGCCCTGATGGACGAAACGCTGGCGAAGGCCGACTGGACCGGCTTCGAGGCCCGGCGGCAGGACGCGGCCGCGCGCGGCAGACTGCGCGGCATCGGCCTCGCCTACGCGATCGAGATCGCCGGCGGCCCGCAGAAGAAGCCGCTGCCGGAGTATGCCAGGATCGCCGTCGACAGCGACGGAACCGTCACTCTGGCGCTCGGCTCCGGCGACAGCGGCATGGGCCATCGCACCACCTACGCGACGCTGCTCGGCGCCCGGATCGGCGTCGCACCTGCCGACATCCGCTATCTTTCGGGGGATACCGACAAGGTCGCCGACGGCATCGGCTCGTTCGGTTCGCGCACCACGGCGGCGGCCGGCACCTCGATGGTGCGGGCCTTCGACGTGCTGGTGGAAAGCGCGCGCGCCAAGGCAGCCGACGAGCTGGAAGTCTCCCCGGCCGACCTGGAGTTCACCGACGGCGCCTTCACCATCGTCGGCACCGACCGGCGGATCACGCTCCCGGATCTCGCCCGGCAGACGGGCGAGGCGTTCGAGGGCGAGAACTTCTCTTCCGCGGACGACGCCACCTTCCCGAACGGCTGCCATGTCTGCGAGGTCGAAGTCGACCCGGACACCGGCCATGTGGACATCCTGCGCTACACCGTCGTCGACGACGTCGGAACGGTGCTGAACCAGGAGTTGGTCGAGGGTCAGTTGCACGGCGGTATCGTCCAGGGCGCCGGCCAGGCGCTGATGGAGCGGATGGTCTACGAGACCGAATCCGGCCAGCCGCTGACCGCGTCCTTCCAGGACTACGCGATGCCGCGCGCCACCGAGTTCCCGATGTTCGACATCAGCTGCCACCCGGTGCCGACGGCCAAGACCCCGATCGGCGCCAAGGGCGCGGGCGAGGCCGGCGTGGTCGGCTCGCTGCCGGCGCTGGTGAACGCCGTCGTCGACGCGCTGTCGCCGCTCAGCATCGACCACATCGACATGCCGGTGTCGCCCGACCGGGTGTGGAAGGCGATCGAGACGGCGCGGGCCGGCTGAGGACAGCGGACGGTGGGATGGGGCTCTCCGCCCGCATCCCGCTCCATCTGGTAACCGGCTATTCAGGCACCTTGCGCGGCGCGGGACCGGTGTAGGTCCACGTCGCATCGCGCGGCAGCGGCCCCTTGTTGCGCTCGGCGCGCTGCATCTGCTCCCACGAATGGGCGAGGATGCCGACCGAGCGCGACAGCACGAACAGGCCGCGGCAGAGCGGCGGCGCGAAGCCGAGCTCGGCATAAATCACCGCCGTCGCCCCGTCGATGTTCATCGGGATGCGCTTGCCCTTGCGGGCCTCCATGGCGGCCTCGATGGCGCGCGCGATGGCCGCGAAGCGGCCGGTGACCGCGCCCCGTTCGGCCATCTCGTCGACCATCTCGAGCAGCCGCGGCGCGCGCGGATCGATCGGATGGAAGCGGTGGCCGAAGCCGGGGACGTACTTGATCCCCTGCTCCGCCAGCGCATCGAGTTCCGCCGCCACGGCGGCATCGATGTCGCCGCCCTCGCCCGCCCGCTCGGCGATGGCGGTATAGACCGCCACCGTCTGCTCGCCGGCCCCGCCGTGCACGTCGCCGAGCACGTTGGCGGCGGACGCCATGGCGTTGTTGATGCCGACGCCGCAGGTGGACGCCATCCGGGCAATCGCGATCGACGGCGCCTGCGGACCGTGGTCGACGCTCGCCACCAGCGCATGGCCGAGCAGCGCCGCCTGATCCTCGCTCGGCAGCTCGCCGCGCAGCATCAGCCAGATCATGCCGGGAAACGACACCCGGCCGATCAGCTCCTCGATGGGATAGCCGTGGTAGCGGATGACGCCGGGAGACATGTCGATGATCGACGTCTCCCACCAGTCTTCGGCCTTGGTCTTCCAGTCGGACATCATCTCAATCCATCAGGGCTATGCAGGGATAGGCTGGGACCGGCTGTCTGTTCCGCGTCGTGCTGGGACGCGCCGCGTGCCCGCTGGGCCGGGCGCCTCCGCTCACGCTTCGGCAGGCGCGGCGCCCAGAAGCCGCTCCGCCACGCTCGGCAGGATGCCGCCGGCCTTCAGGTAGCGCAGCTCGTCCAAGGTATCGACGCGGGCGATCACCTCGAAGCTGTCGGTCGTGCCGTCGCTGCGCGTGCGCGTGAGCGACAGGCGCTGCAACGGCTTCAACGTATCGACCGGCGCATCCAGCGACACCGTGTCGGTCGCGGCGAAGGTCTCAGCCGGGGAGACCGCCTTGTCGGCGAACTCCAGCGGCAGCACGCCCATGCGCACCAGGTTCGATCGGTGGATGCGCTCGAACGACGTGGCGATGACCGCCTTCACGCCGAGCAGCCGCGTGCCCTTGGCCGCCCAGTCGCGGGCCGAGCCGGCGCCGTACATCTTGCCCGCGATCACCACGCAGTCCTCGCCGCGCGCCGCGTAGGCCTCGCTCGCCTCGAAGATGGTCGCCTCCGTGCCCTCGGGCATGACGCGCGTGTAGCCGCCGATGCGGTCGACCATCTCGTTCTTCAGGCGGACGTTGGCGAACGTGCCCCGCACCATCACGTCGTGGTTGCCGCGCCGGGCGCCGTAGGCGTTGAACTCCGCCGGCCGGAGGCCCGCCGCGCTCAGATACTGCCCGGCCGGGCTGTCGGCGGCGATCGCGCCCACCGGCGAAATGTGGTCGGTGGTGACCGAGTCGCCCAGGATCAGCAGCGGCCGCGCGTCCGTGATCATCGGCTGGCCGGCCTCGAAATACGGGGCAACCTCGAAGAAGGGCGGCTTGCGGAAATAGGTGCTCTCGTCGGTCCAGTGGAACAGCGGCCCCGTCGCCGTCTCCAGGTGCTCCCACTCCGTGTCGCCGGAGAGCACGTGCGCGTAGCGCGACAGGAACTGGCTGCGGTCCATCGCCGTCGACAGCGCCTGCTCGATCTCCTCCGGCGACGGCCAGAGGTCGGCGAGGTGGACCGGGGCGCCGTCCGGGTCGTGGCCGAGCGGTTCGGCGGACACGTCGGTCAGCACCGTGCCGGCGAGCGCGTAGGCGACCACCAGCGGCGGCGAGGCGAGGAAGTTCTCCCTCACCTTGGCGTGGATGCGGCCCTCGAAGTTGCGGTTGCCCGACAGCACGGCCGAGACGCAGAGGTCGTCCGCGTCGATCGCGGCAGTGACGGCCTCGTCGAGATCGCCGGAATTGCCCACGCAGGTGGTGCAGCCGAAGCCGACCACCCCGAAGCCCAGCGCCTCCAGGTCGTCCAGCACGCCGAGCCGCCCGAGATAATCGACCACGACCCGCGATCCGGGCGCCAGCGACGTCTTGATGCGCGGCGAGACTGTCAGTCCCCGCGCCCGCGCCTTGCGGGCCAGCAGCCCCGCCGCGATCATCGCCGCCGGATTGGAGGTGTTGGTGCAGCTGGTGATCGCCGCGATGACGATGTCGCCGTCCTTGAGCGCGCCGCCGTCTGCCTCCGCCGGCGCAGCCGCGCGCGGCGTCATCATGGCGCGCGCCGCGGCCGGCACCTCCGCCAGGTCGCGCCGTTCCTCCGGCCGCTTCGGGCCCGAGACCGTGCGGCTCACCGTCGACAGGTCGAACTCGATGACGTCGGCAACGTCGGGAACCGCCTCCGGATCGAACCACAGGCCGGTGCGGCGGAGATAGGCTTCCACCCGCTCGATCTGGGCGCGGTCGCGGCCGGTCAGGTCGAGATACTCGATGGTGCGCGCGTCGGAGGGGAAGAACGCGCACGTCGACCCGAACTCCGGGCTCATGTTGGCGATGGTCACCCGGTCGGTCACCGGCAGCGAGGCCATTCCGGGCCCGAAGAACTCCAGGATCGTGCCGACGACGCCGCGCTTGCGCAGCGTTTCGGTGAGCGTCAGCACGATGTCGGTGGCGAGCACGCCGGCAGGCGCGGCGCCGGTGAGCCGCACGCCGATCACCGGCGGCACCAGCATGGACACCGGCTCGCCGAGCATCACGGCCTCGGCCTCGATGCCGCCCACGCCCCAGCCGAGCACGCCCAGGCCGTTGACCATCGTCGTGTGGCTGTCGGTGCCGATGACGGTGTCGGGAAACAGCCACTCGGCGCCGCCGACCGCCCTGCGGCTGACCACGTCGGCCAGGTACTCGATGTTGATCTGGTGGATGATGCCCTGTCCGGGCGGCACCACGCGCAGGCCGTCGAAGCCCTGCTGCGCCCACTTCAGGAAGGCGAAGCGCTCCTCGTTGTCGGAAAATTCGCGCTTCAGGTTTTCCGCCAGCGCGTTCTGCTGGCGCGCCACGTAGACCATCAGCGAATGATCGACCACGAGGTCGGCCGGCACCTGCGGGTTGACGAGGGCCGGATCGGCGCCGTTGGCCAGCGCCTTGTCGCGCAGCGCCGCCAGGTCGATCAGCGCCGGCATGCCGGCATAGTCCTGCATCACCACCCGCGACGGCCGGAACGCGATCTCGATCTCGCGGGACCAGTCGCCGGCACGCGCCGCCACCGCCGCGATGTCGTCGGCCGTCACCGACACGCCGTCCTCGTTGCGCAGCAGGTTCTCGATGAGGATCCGGATCGAGACCGGCAGCTTCGCCAGGCCCGGAAAGGCCCGCTCCGCCGCGACGAGGTCGACGATCTCGGCGCCCTCGAAGCGGGCGCGCGTCTTGTAGCTGTCCATCATCCAGTCGTGCCTGTCTGTGCCGCGTCTTCGGCGGCCTCCCCGGCGATCACCCCGCTCGCGTAGAGCGCATCGATCTCGGCGCCGCTGTAGCCGGCTTCGGCCAGCACCGAGCGGGTGTCGGCGCCCATCGCCGGCGGATCGGCGCGCACGCGGGCGGTATAGCTGCCGATCTCGATCGGCAGCGCCGGCAGCGCCGTCCGGATCCCGCCGGGCAGGATCGTCTCCAGAAGCCGGTTTCCAGCGAGAAGATGCGGGTCGGAGAACAGTTGTTCGGGCCGGGCGACATGGGCAAACGGCAGCTTGGCCCGCAGGCAGCGCTCCTCCACCTCGGCGAGCGGCATCGCCGCGAACATGTCCGCGATGTCGGCCTTGAGGCGCGGCTTCTCGCTGATGCGCTGGTTGTTGGTGGCAAGGCCCTCGTCGGCCTTCAGGTCGGCCCGGCCGAACTCGTCGCAGAACAGCGCCCAGTGGCGGTCGGAGGTGATGCCCACGAACACCTTCTCGCCCTCGGCCGTGTCGAACAGGTCGTAGATCGCCCACGCGGAAACACGCGCCGGCATCGGCGGCACCGGCTCGTCGGTCAGCGCCGAATAGGCGAGATGCTGCCCCATCAGGAACATGGCGCTCTCGAACAGCGACGAGCGCACCAGCGTGCCCTTGCCCGTTTCCTCCCGTTCGCGCAGCGCGACCAGGATGCCGATCACCCCGAAGATGCCGCCGAGCACGTCGACGACCGAGGCGCCGGCGCGGAGCGGCTGGCCCGGCGGACCGGTCATGTAGGCGAGCCCGCTCATCATCTGCACGACCTCGTCGAGCGCCGTGCGGCCCTCGTACGGTCCCGGCAGGAAGCCCTTCATGGAGAGGTAGACGATCCGCGGATGCGCCTTCGACACCGCCTCGTAGCCGAAGCCGAGCCGGTCGATGGTGCCCGGCCCGAAGTTCTCCAGCATCACGTCCGACCTGGCGAGCAGCCGGTTGACGGCCTCCTTGCCGGCGTCGGACTTCAGGTCGATCGCCAGGCTCTTCTTGTTGCGGTTGTAGAACGGGAAATAGCCCGTGCCGAAGCCCCTGAGGCGGCGCGTCGGATCGCCGTCCGGTGCGGGTTCGATGCGGATCACCTCGGCGCCGAGGTCGGCGAGGATCAGCCCCGCCGTCGGCCCCATCACCGTGTGTCCGAAATCGAGAACCCGCACGCCCTCAAGCGGCAGCTTCGTCTCGGCTGTCGTCATCGAATATAGGCCTTCCCGTCCATCAGCAGACGCGCGGTGCGGCCGATGGCGGCCTTGTTCACCTTGATCTCGTTGGAGGTCGCGTCGATCTCCGCCGACACCTGCAGCGTGCCGCCCGGATGGCCGATCGCCACCTCGTAGTCGGCGCCGTTGCGGTGGTGCGTCGAGGCTTCGTTGGCGATGGTGCCGGGGATGCCCACGGCCACCGACGTGCCGGCGGCGCCCGAGCCCGGATAGGCCTTGGAAAAGGCGAAGCGGGCCATCGAGCGCGAGAACAGGTCGTAGCCGCCGGCCTCGATCACCTTGCCGCCGGTGGCGGTGTAGGTCACCGGCGCGTTCACCACGAACAGCAGCGGGTTCATGGAGACCTGCAGCTCTTCGTCGGCGTTGTCGCCGGTGATGAAGCCGATCTCGTGGGACACCACCTTGCGGATCGCCTCGAGCCGCGCGACCAGCGCGTCGTCCGCCTGCAGCGCAAAGATGTCCTTCTCAACGTCGAGGCCGACGTCGCGGGCGCGCACGAAGATGTGCAGGTTCGCCATGTCGATGACGCTGACGTCGAGCTTGCCGATGCCCGGCACCTCGAAGGTGTCCATGGCGTTGCCGGTGGGCAGCACGTTGCCGCGCAGCGCCGAGCCGGCGAAGTCCCCGAAATCGACGTCGATGCGGGCGCCGGTGCCGGGCACGCCGCCGATGGCGAAGTCGCCGTCTACGGCCGGCAGCCCGTTCACCATCGGAACGGTGGTCTTCAGCTTCCGGCCAGTGTTGACCTGGTGGACGTTCACCACCGCCACGCCGTTCTCCACGGTGCCGGCGCCGGTGAGCGCGCCGTAGAGCGCCGCACCCGATGAGATGTTGCCGCAGTTCGACGACCAGTCGATGCGGGGAAGTTCCTGGTTCACCTGGCCGAACAGGTAGTCGATGTCGCAGTCGTCGCGGGTCGGCGGACCCATGACGGCGAGCTTGCTGGTCAGCTTGTCGGCGCCGCCGAGGCCGTCGATCTGCCGCTTGTCGGGCGATCCGAACACCTTGAGGACGATGTCGTCGCGGTCCGCGCCGGCGTCCGGCAGATCGCGGATGTCGAGGAACACGCCCTTGGAGGATCCGCCGCGAATGATCTTCGCGTCGATCGAGCGCATGTTGAGTTCGTTACGGATCGGCATCGGTCTGAACCATTGTCTCGGGATGGGAAGCCGACGGCGGCAGCCGGATGCGCCGCCGTCGGGAAGCGGTCACTGCATCAGCGGCAGGTTCTTCTTGATGACGTCGACCAGGCGGTCGTAGGTCGCCTGGGCCTTCTGCTGGTCGGAGTAGATGATCTCCTCGCCGATGTTGGTGATCAGCTTGGTCACCGACGGGTCGTCGAGGGTGGCCTTGATGCCCTTGTCGAGCTTGGTGACGATCGCGTCCGGAGTGTCCGGATGCACGCCGACCCAGCGCGGCTGCGCGACGCCGTCGTAGCCGAGGTCCTTGGCCCACGGCACGTCGCGGCCGAGTTCCTTGGTGAGGGTCTCGCTGTTGGCCTGGTTGCCGACGTTGATGATCGGCACGGCCTTCTCGCCGAGCGAGACGGCGGTGGTCGGTGTGACCACGGCGAGATCGATGTGGCCGCCGAGCATGTCGGTCACCGCGGCGCTGGTGCCGGGATACGGGATGAAGGTGGCCTCGAGGCTCGCCTCGTCGAACACCGCGGCAGCCGCCAGCGCCTGGGCGAGCGTGCCGCCGATCGTCAGCTTGCCGGGGTTCTTCTCGGCATAGGCCTTCACCTTGTCCCAGCTGTCGAAGTCACCGCCCGGCAGCGCCATGACCTGCGGATTGAAGTCCGACAGGATGTCGACGATCTTGATGTCGTCGATGCCCATCGGCGCGTTCGGCTCCGACAGGACCGCGATCATCGGGCTCAGCGAGCCGATCATGATGGTGTGGCCGTCAGCCGGCTGGCTGAGCAGATACTTCCAGCCCACCGTACCGCCGGCGCCGGCGCGGACCTCGACGTTCATCGGCTGGCCGAGATGCGACGACGCCGCGGAGGAGACGATGCGGGCCCACTGGTCCTGACCGCCGCCGGCGCTGTAGGGCACGATGAACTGGATCGGCTTGGACGGGTAGTCCGCCGCGCCGTCCTGGGCGAACGACGGCTGCGCGGCGAACGTGCCGGCAACAGCCAGCGCACACAGGCCGACGAAGCTGCGACGATGTAATTTCATGGGATCCTCCCGTTTTCTGGTGCAGGGACGCCCGCCTGTTAGCGGGCGCTTGGTGCTGCCGGCCGCGCGAGCGCGGCCGATCGCTATTCGTCGCTGGACAGCGACTTGATCCGGCTGCTCATCTGCGAGCGGGCCAGGAAGACGACGAGAACCACGGTGGCGACGGCGAGACCGATCGCCAGGTTGCTGTCGAAGAGGGCGTTGCCCCAGTCGCCGCGGTTGATGAGGAGCGCCCGGCGCAGACTCTGCTCGGCGAGCGGCGCGAGCAGGAACGTGATGATCAGCGGCGCTTCCGGGATGCGGGCGAGCCGCAGGAAGAAGCCGAGGAAGCCGAAGCCGAGGGCGAGCCAGACGTCGAAATCGTTGTTCTGGAACGTGTACGCACCGACGAAGGCCATCGCCATGATGACCGGGACCAGGAGCTGTGACGGCATCTGTCCGAGCTTGGAGTAGACACCCGCAAAGCCGCGGCCGACGAACAGCACCAGGATGTTCGAGACGATCAGGATCACGAACAGCGCGTAGATCTCGATCGGGTAGAGCTCGAACATGCGCGGACCGGCCTGCACGCCCTTGATGGCAAGCGCCGCGCCCAGCATCGCCGCGATCGTGCCGCCGGGAATGCCGAAGGCGAGCAGCGGCACCAGCGTCGGGCCGGCCGTGGCGTTGTTGCCGGATTCAGCTGCCGCCACGCCTTCCAGCTTGCCGGTGCCGAGCCCCTTGTGCGGGGAAACCTGGCGGGCGACGCCGTAGGAGAGATAGGCGCCGACGGTTGCGCCGAGACCGGGCAGGATGCCGACGAAGGTGCCGATGCCGGTGCCGATCGCCATCTCCTTCCAGCAGCTCATGTACTCGCGGAAGGTCAGCGATTCCTGCCGACCGCGCAGCTCGTCCATGACCTTGTCGTGGATCTCGCCGATCGTCTTCCAGCCACGCACGATCTCGGCGATCTTTTCCAGCATGGTGGCGATCGCGAACAGCCCGATGATCAGCGGGATCATGTGGATGCCGTCGGCAAGCCACCACTGGCCGAAGGTGTTGCGCGGCACCATCGACACCGGATCGGAACCGATGGTGCCGATGAACAGACCGAGGGCGGCGGAGAACAGGCCCTTGGCGAAGTGGTCGCCGGAGAGCGCGCCGATCAGGCCGATGGCGAGCGCGATCAGCCAGAGGCGTTCGGAGGGGCCGAAATTCAGCGCGACGAGGGCAAGCGCCGGGGCAAGAAAGATGGTCAGGATCGACGAGATCAGGTCGCCGGTGACCGAGGCATAGAGGGCCATGTGCAGGGCCTTCTTGCCCTTGCCGGCCTTCATCAGCTTGTGGCCGTCCATCACCGTCGCGCCCGCTTCCGCCGTTCCGGGCGTGGCGAAGCTGATGGCCGAGATCGAGCCGCCGTAGATGCCGCCCTTGTAGACGCCGATCAGCAGGCCGAGGGCCGCCGGCAGGTTCAGCGTGAAGGTGAGCGGCAGCAGGAGCGCGATCGCCGGAGCGGGGCTGAGGCCCGGCATGGCGCCGACGCCGACGCCGATGAAGACGCCGAGCAGCACCCACAGCAGCGTGTGGATGGAGAAGACGAGCCCGATCGCGTCGCCGATGCTTACGTAATCGAACATCAGTGACCCCCGAAGAGCGCGCCCAGCGGGCCGTCCGTGACGTTCATGCCGAGGGCGAAGAGCAGGACCCGCAGGCCGAGGCCCGTCCCGAGCGCGACGAGGAGCGAGATCCACAGCGGTCGGAAGCCGAGCGCTGTCGCGCCGACGAAGACGAACAGCGTGATGGCCGGCACGAAACCGATCCAGCGGATGGCGAGGAACGCCACCACCGACAGCGCGATGGTGACCAGCACCACCAGGAGGTCACGCAGCCGCACGCGGGCGAACTCCGGCGTCGCCTTCCGCGCCTTGCCGTCGAACAGCATGATCAGCAGCGACAGCGTCATCATGCCCACCGCAAACAGCGGGAAGCCGCCAAGGGTGAAGCCGTCGCGAGATGCCTGATGGGCCCAGTCGGAGAACCAGATGTTGGCGCCGATCGCCGCCACGAGGATCAGCAGGATGACCGCGATGCCGCGGTTGGTGCGCCAGAACGCGACCGGAGCCGGCGGCACGTGCCGCCCGTCGCGGTCCTCGTCGGCCGCATCGCCCACAGGTGCGGAGTCCGCTGATGCGAGGTTGGCTGAACTCATCATTCCTCCCGAACCGTCTCTTTTCGAACGGCCGCACGCTGGCCCCCTGTGTCAGGGACCTCGTCATGCGAATTTTTCACAAATTGCCCCCACGCATCGGCGATTTACAATGTAAAAAGCCTCAAGTTCGATTTGAGGAAAACTCAAAACAGGCGAGACAGGGATGCGCTACCTGCCGAGTTTCCGGGCCCTGAAATGCTTCGAGGCGTGCGCCCGTACGGGGACGCTGTCGGCGGCGGCGCGCGAACTGAACGTGACGCCGGGCGCGGTCAGCCGGCAGATCACCGCGCTGGAGGAACGGCTCGGAACGCCGCTCATGCAGCGTCACCCCCGCGGCGTGACGGTGAACGCCCGTGGGCGGGTGCTGGCGACGAAGCTGTCGGCCGCCTTTGCGGCGATCGGCGAGGCCGTGCACGAGGTCAGCAGCGAGCCGGAAGAGGCGACGCTGACGGTGAACGTCTACCCCACCTTCGCCATCCAGTGGCTGATGCCCCGGCTGCCGGCCTTCTACGCGATCGCCCCGGACGTCGACATCCGCATCCGCCCGTCGCTGCAGGACCGGCCGCTCGACCGCGAGGAGATCGACGTCGCGCTCTCCATCGGCGTGCCGACCGACAAGTCGCTGTTCAGCCGATACATCTTCGAGCGCCGGTTCACGCCGGTGTGCAGCCGGGCGACGCTGGAGCGGACCGGGCCGCTGGAGCCGGCGGCGCTGGAGAAGCTGCAGATCTTCTATTCCGACATGCACATCCAGCAGTGGCGGATGTGGGGGGAATCGGTCGGGATGCGGGAGCCGGACCTGCGCGAGCACGGCATCCGCTTCGAGAACTCGTCGCTCGCCTATCAGGCTGCGCGGGAGGGCTTCGGCTTCGCCATCGGCCAGCCGACGCTGCTGCGCAACGACCTGGAGACCGGGCGGCTGATCGCGCCGTTCCCGGCGGTGGTGCGCGCCCCGCGCCCGTATGCGCTGGTCTGCCGCAAGGTCGACCAGAACCGGCCGGCGGTGAAGCGCTTCATGGAATGGCTGATCGAGGAAGCCGCCCGGTCGGTGGCCGACGAGGACCAGGAGAGCGACACCGTCGGCGCGCCGCCCGCCTCGGCCGCGTCAGCCTCCTGGTGAGGGAGCGTCGGCCAGGCGCTGGCGCAGGTCGGTCTTCAGCACCTTGCCGTAGTGGTTCTTCGGCAGCGCATCGATGAACAGGTAGGCCTTCGGCCGCTTGAAGCGGGCGATCTCCTCCCGGCAGAGCGCGTCGAGCGCCTCCGGTGTCGGAGCGCGTCCCTCCGCCGCCACCACGAAGGCGACCACGTCCTCGCCCCATTCCGCGCTCGGCCGCCCGACCACGGAGACCTCCGCCACATCCGGATGGCGCAGCAGCACCTCCTCCACCTCGCGCGGGTAGATGTTGGTGCCGCCGGAGATGATCACGTCCTTGGAGCGGTCCATCAGGGTCAGATAGCCGTCTTCGTCCATGGCCCCGACGTCGCCGGTCCACAGCCAGCCGTCGCGCAGCGATGCGGCGGTGGCGCTTTCGTTCCTCCAGTAGCCAGCCATCACGCTCGAACCGCGCACAAGGATCTCGCCGCTCGTGCCAGGCGGCAGTGCGCACCCCGTTTCGTCGGAAATGCGCACTTCCACGCACGATTGCGCACGTCCGACGGACCCCAGGCGTGCGCGCCAGCGCGCGTGCGCGCGGTCGGCGACCTCTGCGCGCGACAGCGCGGTGATGGTCATCGGGCTCTCGCCCTGTCCGTAGATCTGGACGAAGCGCGGCCCCAGCGTCGCCACCGCGTCCTCGATGTCGGCGACGTACATGGGCCCGCCGCCGTAAACGATGGTGCGGATACCGGACCCGTCGTGTCCGACGGCCCTGGCGTGGCCGACGAGCCGGCGGACCATTGTGGGGGCCGCGAACATCGACAGGCTGCCGACGGAGCCCGCGAGTTCGAGGATCTCAGCCGGGTCGAAGCCACCCGAGACGGGCACCACGTGGCGGCTGCCGCGCAAGACATGCATGAAGTTGTAGAGCCCCGCTCCGTGCGACATCGGTGCGGCGTAGAGCGCAGCGTCTTCGGCCAGCACGTCGTCGACGTCGATGAAATAGGCAAACGTCATCGCCTGCAGGTTGGCGATCGTGAGCATCACGCCCTTCGGCCGCCCGGTGGTGCCGGAGGTGTAGAACAGCCAGGCCAGCGCATTATCGGTCAGCGAATGCGGGGCGGACAGCGGCGCGTGGGCGAGCAGTGCGGCATAAGCGTCCCCCTCCAGTTCCAGCAGGACCGTGCCGGCTGGAACCGCCTCGCCCAGCGCCGGGGTGGCATGCGAGACCACGACCACGTTCGCGCCGGCATCCGCGACGATGAACGTCGCCTCGCGCTCATGGAGCTTGTGGTTGATCGGAACCGCGACGGCGCCCGCCCACCAGATCCCGTAGAGGCACTCCAGGTAGGCGGGCGTATTCGACAGGAACAGGGCGACCCGGTCACCCGGGCCCACGCCATGGGCATCGCGGAGCGCAGCCGCGATGCGGGCGGCCCGGTCGGCGAACTGGGCGTAGGTGGCGACCAGCCTCTCCCCGCTCAGGAGCGCGGGGGCATCCGGAGTGTGGCGGGCGGTGCGGACAAGCCATTCTGCCAGGTTCACGGCGCCCTCCTCAGTCTTGGCCCGCCGCCAGCGCGGCTGCCGCACCGGCCTTCAGGAAGGCCTGGTCAGTACCGACGACGAACAGGGACGCGCCGGCGTCGGCCCACGCGGGTATCTGTGCCGCCGAGCCCACGAACATGCCCGTGCGCGCCTTCCCCTCGCCCGCAATCCCGACGATTTGCCGGCAAAGCGTCACGACATCCGGGTCACCGGGGCTGGTCTTGCCGCAGGCCACCGCAAGGTCGACAGGGCCGACGAACAGGCAGTCCACGCCCGGAACACCACCGATGACGCCCGCGGCCCGAGCCGCCTCCGGATCCTCGATCTGGCACACCAGGACCGTCTCCCGACCTGCCAGCTCCAGGTGCTCCGCGACAGACCGCCGCCCGTAGCCAGCGGCCGGGGTCGAGGGCGAGAAGCCACGTCCGCCGGGACCGTAGCGCACCGCCGCCGCGATCGTCTCGGCCTCTGCTGCCGACCGCACCTGGGGCGCCATGATGCCGGCCGCGCCGGAATCCAGCACGCTGCCGATCCACTCGGTCGAGGCGACCGGCACCCGCACCAGCATCGGGATCGCCGTCGCACGGCCCGCCAGCAGGCAGAGATCGACGACCTCCCGCCCCATCGCGACATGCTCGGCATCGAGCACCAAGAAGTCGAGCCCCGTCTGGCCGAGGATCTCGATCACCGCCGGGCTTGGCGTCTTCACGAAGGTGCCGACCAGGCGCTCCCCGGCCAGCAGACGCGCGCGGAAGGCGGCGTTGGTCGTCATCAGGTCAGGCCCCGAAGCCGCCGCCGCCAGGCGTCACCATGAACACCTCGTCGTCCGGCTGCATCTCCATCTTGCGGGTGTCGATGATGGGCTTGCCGTTGATCTCGAAGCGGCCGGGCGCGCCGTCACCGCCACCCGCGAGGCCTTCCGGCGGACTCTTGAGCCGGCTCGGGATGGTGTTCAGCAGCCACGGATAGCTGGTGCGCATGCGGTAGCCGATGCGCTGGCCGTCGCCACCCGGCTGACGGCCGGTGCCGCCGGTGCCGCGTTCCAGCTCCTTGCAGGTGAAGACGATCGGATAGGACGCCTCCAGAACCTCCACCGGAACGGCGGCAACGCCGGTCGGGTAGCAGATCGCCGAGAGGCCCGGCTTCTCGGCCCGTGCGCCCATGCCGCCCGAGTAGTTGAACATCGAGCTGGTGAACGGCCGGCCGTTGGCGTCCCTGCCCTGCACCTGCACCGTCCAGACGGCGCCCGATCCCTCCGCAACCACCCGGTCCGGCACCACTTCGGACAGCGCCTTCAGGATCGGGAACGGCACGTACATGCCGACCACGTGCCGGGCATTCACCGGCGAGGGATACTTGGCGTTGACGATGCATTCCTCGGGCAGCTTGAGCTTGATCGGCGCCAGGCTGCCGGCGTTGTTGGGCAGGTCCGGATTGAGGGTCGAGCGCACCGCGAAGGTCGCGTAGGCGTGAGTGTAGGCCGGCACCACGTTGATGCCGGAGGCGCTCGGGCCCGACGACCCTTCGAAATCGATGGTGATCTCGCCGGCGTTCGGGTCGACGGTCACGGCGGTCTTCAGCTCGATCACCTGGCCGCCGGGTACGTCGAACGACGAGCTGCCGTGATAGGTGCCGCGCGGCAGCTTGCTGATCGCCTCGCGCATCGCGGTTTCCGAGCGCTTGATGATCTCGTCGGACAGCACGGAAATATGGTCGAGGCCATAGCGGTCGCAGAGCGCGTTGAGGCGCTCCGAGGCGATCATGCCGCTCGACACCTGCGCCCCCAGATCGCCGAGCAGCGCATCGGGGGTGCGGACGTTGCGCTTGATGATCGAGAACAGCGTCTCGTTGGGCTTGCCGGCCTCGTAGAGCTTGGTGACCGGGATCCAGAGGCCTTCCTCGTGGATGTCGCGGGCGCCCGAGCCGATGCCGTAGCCGCCGATGTCGGTGTGATGGATGGTCGAGCCGGCGTAGCCGATCAGCCGCTCGCCCCGGAAGATCGGCGACAGCACGGTGATGTCGAAGAAGTGGCCGGCCGACATCCACGGATCGTTGGTGATCAGCACGTCGCCGGGCTTCAGGTCGGCCACGTCGATGTGGCCGAGGAGGTTGCGCGCGGCCGCGGCCAGCGAGTTGATGTGGCCGGGCGTTCCGGTCACAGCCTGGGCCACCATGCGCGCATCGGCATCGAAGAGGCCGTTGGCGAGGTCGCCGGCTTCGCGAACGATCGGGCTGAAGGCGATGCGCTGCAGCGCGCGCGCCTGCTCCGAGACGATGCCGATCAGGTTGCTCCAGAGGATCTGTAGTTCGACGCCGTCCATCTCAGCGCCCTCCCTTCGCTTTTTCGGCCACCAGGCTGCCGGTTTCGTGGAGGCCGAGTGTCCAGCCCTCGAGAATGAAGATCGTGGTTTCGCGTTCCTCGATGATCGCCGGGCCCTCGACCTTGTCGGCCGTCGTCAGCTCCTTGCGCTGATAGACCGACACCTCGGTCGGTTCGCCGCGCAGGTAGACGGTGCGCGTGGCGGCGGCGGCGCTGGACCCGGTGGGCGCGACCGGCGCCGTCGAGCGGTCCGGCTTCTTGCCGCTGCCGGTTACCTGCCAGTTGACCACCTCGATCGGAATGTCGGCGAGCTTGAGGCCATACTGGGCCTCGTACTCGCGCTCGTAGAGGTGGCGGATGGCGGACGCGTCGCGCGCCTGGCGCGGATCCTCGCTCAGATGGATCCGGACTTCCGACTGCTGGCCGAGATAGCGCATGTCGACCGCGAAGGAGAACTCCAGATCCTCGTCGCGGATGCCCGCCTCCTTGAGTGCCAGCGTGCTCTCCTCGATCATCGCCTGCAGCGTCCGGTCGACGGCGTCCCAGTCGATGCCCTCGAGCGGCGACACCACGCTGCGCACGAGATCGATCTGCGCCGGCGTCACCAGCGTGCCGAAGGCCGACAGCACGCTCGCCAGCGGCGGATAGATGATCGTGCTGCCGTCGACCAGCTCGGCGACCATGCACGCATGCACCGGTCCGGCACCACCGAAGGCGAGCAGCGGCAGGCCGCGATAGTCGATGCCCCGGTCGGTGGCATGGGTGCGGGTGGCGGCCGCCATCTGCTCGCAGACCACCTCGAAGACGCCCCATGCCGCCTTCTCCGCAGAGAGGCCGAGCTTCTTGCCCAGTGCGCCGAGAGCGGCGCGCGCGCCGCCGGCGTCCAGCGTCATGTCGCCACCGAGGAACCGGTCCGGATCGATGATGCCGAGCACCACGTCGGCGTCAGTCACGCACGGGTTCTCGCCGCCACGCCCGTAGCAGACCGGTCCCGGGATCGAGCCGGCGCTTTCCGGTCCGGTCTTCAGGAGGCCGAGGCTGTCGATGGAGGCGATGGATCCGCCACCCGCGCCGATCTCGATCATGTCGATGGACGGGACGGTGATCGGCATCCCGCTGCCCGGCTTGAAGCGGTAGCGCCGGTCCACCTCGAAGGTGCCGGTAACCAGCGGCTCGTGGTTCTGGATCATGCACGCCTTGGCCGTCGTGCCGCCCATGTCGAACGAGATCAGGTCCTTGATGCCGAACAGGCGGGAGAAGTAGCAGGCGACGAGCGCACCGGCGGCCGGACCGGACTCGATCATCCGCACCGGGAAGCGCCCGGCCCGTTCCGCGCCGATGACGCCGCCGTTGGACAGCATGATCAGCGGCTGCTGGGAGAAGCCGCGCGCCGCCAGTTCCTCGGTCAGCGCGGTCAGGTACGGCCGGGTGATCGGCACCGTATAGGCGTTGATGGCGACGGTGGAGGTGCGCAGGTACTCGCGCATCTGCGGGGCGATCTCGCTCGACAGCGAGACGTAGATCTCCGGTGCCTCTTCGGCGAAGACGGCGCGCACGGTCTCTTCGTTCGCGCCGTTGCGATAGGCGTTCAGCAGGCTGACGGCGACCGAGACGACGCCCGCCTTGCGGCACTGGTCGATGATGGCGCGCACCTCATCCCGGTCGACCGGCGTCTCGACGCTGCCGTCGGCGTACATCCGCTCGTCCAGAACGTAGGTCCGCTCCGAGGGGATCAGCGGCTCCGCGAACTCGATCTGCGGGTCGAACATGTCGTAGCGATGCTCGTCGCGGATGTAGAGAATGTCGCGGAAGCCCTTGGTCAGGATCAGCCCGACCGGCGGTCCCTTGCGCTCGATCAGCGCGTTGGTCACCACGGTCGTGGCATGCACCACCACGTCGTCCACGTCGGTCGGACCGATGCCCGCCCGGCCCAGCACAAGGTCGACGCCCCGGAAGAACCCCTCCAGCAGGTTGCCGTGGGTTGTCAGCGTCTTGTCGACGAAGCTGCGGCCGTCGGAGGCCAGCAGCACGGCGTCCGTGAACGTGCCTCCGATATCGATGGCCAGGGAAAATCGCGTCATCCAACGTACTCCGTGCAACCCAAGCTGACTGAAATGGTTCGGCCGGCCCCGCGGACCGCCGAAAGCTGTGCCGCGTCCGGCTCCGGCCGAACGGTCTGCACCGGGCCGGCGATGTTGATCGAGCCGATCATCTGGTTGGCGGCATCGAGGATCGGCGCCGAGATCGCGTTGACGCCGGGCAGCAGCTCGCTCGGCGCGACCGCCCAGCCCTGCTTGCGCACCTGGACGATCTCGCGCTCGAGCGCCGCAAGGTCGGTCTTGGTGTCGGCCGTCACTGCCTCGAGCGGCGCGGCGCGCACGACCTCCCAGAGCCGGGCCGGACCGAAGGCGAGCGCCAGCTTGCCCTGGGCGGAGGCGTGAAAGGCGAGCAGCGCCCCCGGCTTGGTGACGATCTGGACCGGCGTTTCCATTCGCACGATGTCGATCACCCGCATGCCCTGCTCCTCCAGCACGGACAGCGTGGTGGTCTGGCCGGTGGCGTCGCGCAGGCGGATCAGCTCCGGCCGCGCCACGGTGATCAGCTGGGTCCCGTCGGCGATCGCCTGGCCGAGATGGAACAGCTTCAGGGTCAGCCGGTAGCGCTCGGTCTCGGTGTCCTGGACGACGTAGCCGATGGCGACCAGGGTCTGCAGGAACCGGTAGATCCGCGCCTTCGGCATGCCGAGCTGGCGCGCCAGATCGGTGACGCGCATGGTCTCGCCGGCCGCCGCCATCACCTCGATGATCTGGAACGCCACCTGGGTGGACTGGTTGGCGGTCTTGTCGATGCCCTCTGCCATGCCGCTCTCCTCAGTGTCCGATCAGCGCGGGCAGGGTAAGCGACAGCGCCGGAACCAGGCCGACGAGGGCCAGCACGACGAGGCAGATGCCGATCATCGGAAGGGCCGCCCGGCTGACCTTATCGAGCGGCACCCTGCCAATCGCGGAGACGATGAACAGGCAGAGACCGACCGGCGGGGTGATCATGCCGATCATCAGATTGAAGACGATCATCACCCCGAACTGCACCGGATCGAGGCCGATGATCGGGCTCAGCTGATTGAGGATCGGCATCGCCAGGATGAGGGCTGCCAGCGGCTCCAGGAAGAAGCCCAGCACCAGCAGGATCACGTTCAGCAGGATCAGGAGCAGGATGGGCGAGTCCGTCAGGCCGAGCAGGCCCTGGGCGATCGACTGGGGAATGTTCTCGATGCCGAGGATGAACGAGGTCATCGACGCCATCGCCACCACCAGCATGACGCCGGCCGACATGGTGGCGGTCTCGTAGAAAGAGTTGACGATCTGGCGCGGCGACAGCGTGCGGTAGACCACGGTGCCGATGAGGAGCGCATAGATCGCCGCGACGGCCGCCGCCTCGGTCGGCGTGAACACCCCCGACCGGATGCCGCCGACGATGATGACCGGCAGGAACAGCGCCGGCAGCGCCCGGGCGATCACGCCGGCGCGCTCGCTCTTCGGCAGCACCGGCGGCAGCGGATGGTTCTCGCGCTGCGCCTTCCACAGGGCATAGAAGACCAGCAGGCCGCACAGCAGGAAGGCGGGCACGATGCCGGCCAGGAACAGGTCGGCGATCGACGTCCCCGTCAGCACCCCGTAGAGGATCAGCGAGAGCGACGGCGGCACCATCGGACCGAGCAGCGAGCCGGCCGCCGTTAGCGCCGCCGCGTAGGCCGGGTCGTAGCCGTCGCGCCGCATCGCCGGGATCATGACGCTGCCGAGCGCCGAGGCCTCCGCGGTGGCGGCCCCGCTGACGCCGGAGAACATCATGCTGGCGATGACGTTCACCGCCGCCAGCCCGCCCTTCACCCGCCCCACCAGGATCTGCGCGAAGCGGACGATCTGCTGGGTCAGGTTCGCCGAATTCATCAGGTTGCCGGCGAGGATGAAGAACGGGATCGTCAAGAGGACGAAGTTGTCGATGCCGGCGATCATCTTTTGCGGGAAGGCCAACATCAGCATGAACTGATCGTTGGCCAGGAGATAGACGACCGAGGCAAGCCCCAGGCTGAAGGCGATCGGCACGCCCAGCACCAGGAAACCGAGGAAGGCGGCGAGGTAGAGGGTCATTCCGGCAAACCCTCCGGCGCGTGCGGACGGAGATCGTCGACGCTTCCGCCGGACCCGAGCAGCACGAGGTAGTGCCAGACGTCGATCACGAGCCGGATGGCGAGCAGCGCCATACCCAGCGGCAGCACCGCATAGACCCAGAAGACATGGGGCACCGTTTCGACACCCCAGCCGAAGGTGTCCTCGAACAGGAACCGGAACGCCGGGATCGGCTGCGAGCCGACCATCTCGGCAAAGCGCAGCCCGTAGCGCACCAGCAGCAGGCACAGGGCTGCGGACACCAGGTTGGCGAAGATGGCCAGCACGAGCGCCGGGCGGCGCGGCAGGCTGTCGCGCAGAAGCGTCATGGCGGCCAGCTCGCCGCGCTCGTAGGCGAAGACGCCGGCGAGCAGCGAGACCCAGATGAGGAGGTAGCGGCAGACCTCCTCCGCCCAGATCAGCGAGGCGTTGAAGGAGTAGCGCATCACGATCTGCAGCCCCATGACGGCCAGCAGCACGGCGATCAGCGCCACCAGAATGGCCTTCATCGCCCCGTGGTAGATCCTGGTTGTGCGTGCGAATGCCATCCTGGCGACCCCAATTTCCGGCCGAGCGGACCCGTCGCCCGGCAGAAGCCGGGCGCTGGTCGTCGGATCGACGGTCCCTTTCGGGTCAGTCGGCGAAGTCGTTTTCCTGATACGCGGTGAGGTGGCGGTAGTCGTCGCGCACCGGCGCGAACACATCGAGATTGACGGCCACCTCGTCGCCGATCGGCTCCCCGCAGTGCATCACGTCCGGCGGAATGCGCACCACCTCGCCCGGCCCGACCTCGACCACGTCCTCGCCGATGGTGAACTTCACCCGGCCGGAGAGGATGAAAGCGAGCTGCTCGAACGGATGGGAGTGCGGGCGGACCTCCATGCCTGGCTCCAGCCAGTTCATCACCATCAGGGCGTTGTCCCCGCGGAAGGCCGTGCGGGTCACGCCCGGCCGCACCGTCTCACGCGGGAGCGTTTCCCATTTGTAGACGTTGGTCCGCCCGGTCATCTCACTTCCCCGACTGGATCTGGTCGTAGAACGTCTGGATCAGCGGGTCCTTCTTGACCCACGTCTCGACCACCGGCTTGGTCTTCGCCTGCATGGCGGCGATGTCGTCGAGCTCGCCGATCTCCACGCCCTGCTCCTTCAGGAAGGCCTCGGTTTCGGCCTCCTGGGCGGCGGCGATCTTGTACTGCTCCTGGGTCGCCTCCTTGCCGGCTTCCACCAGCGCGGCCTGAAGATCTTCCGGCAGCTTGTTCCACGCCATGCCCGACATCATGATCACACCCGGCCAGAAATAGTGGCCCGTGAGGGTGACGTGCTTGGCCGGCTCGTAGAGGCTTTCCGACTGGATCGAGGAGAGATTGATCTCGACCGCGTCGATGGTGCCGGTCTCGAGCGCCGAATAGACCTCGCCGTAGGCCATGCCGATGGGATTGACGCCAACGGCCTCCCACGTCGCCTTGTGCAGCGGGATCGGCACGATGCGGGTCTTCAGCCCGGCGAAGTCGTCGAGCGTCTTCACCTGCTTGGTCTTGGACAGGAAATGGCGCTGGCCGGCCTCGATGTAGCCGAGGCCCTTGATCTGCTTGGCGTCCAGCGTGTCCAGGAGCTCCTGTCCCACCGGCGAGCCGAGCGCATCGGCCATCTGCTCGTAGGAGGTGACCACGAAGGGCAGCTGCAGGGCGTCGAACGCGGTCGCGCCGAGCACCAGCGGCAGCGTCGGCGCCGAGACCAGCGCCCCGTCGATGACGCCGATCTGCAGGCCTTCCAGAAGCTGCTTGTCGTCGCCGAGCTGGCGATCGCCATAGACCTCGATCTTCACCTTGCCGTCGGTCTTCTCGGCGACCTTCTCCGCGAAGATGTCGAGACCCGTCTGGAACAGATGCTTGGACGAGGCCGCATGGCCGAACTTGAACGTGAAATCCTGGGCATGGGCCGGGCCGGCCAGAATCATGGCCGCTCCGGCGAGCGCGAGAATACGCCGCATCAGTCTCTCCTCCCGATATTTGTTTCATTATGTGAAACTTGATATCGATAATTGAAACACAGTTGTCGAAGATGTCAATCGGCATTCTGTTTGGGGCCGCCTCTCTGCGGCACGGCAGACGTTCCGGCGGGCTTTTGGGGGCGCTTCGCGAGCTCGTGCGGACAGGTGCGGTCCGCCTTGCGGGTTGTCCGCGGCGCCCGGCTTGCCTATGACGCAGGTCCCGGCGCAGCCGTCTCGTCACCCGAGCGACATGATGTTGCTGCACGGTCGCTGCCCAAAACCGAACCGACGTGGACCGACCGCGCGATGCTCCGCACGCCCTACTACCTGATCGACAAGGCAGCGCTCCTCCGCAACATGGAGGTGATGGACCGGGTCCGGACGCTGTCGGGGGCGAAGACGCTGCTGGCGCTCAAGTGCTTCGCGACGTGGTGCGTGTTCGATCTGATGCGGGAGCACATGGACGGCACGACATCGTCGTCGCTCTACGAGGTGCGCCTCGGCCGCGAGAAGTTCGGCGGCGAAACCCATGCCTACAGCGTGGCCTACGGCGACGACGAGATCGACGAGGTGGTCTCCCACGCCGACAAGATCATCTTCAATTCGATCGGTCAGCTGGAGCGGTTCGAGGGCCAGTCCGCCGGGATCGTGCGCGGCCTGCGCCTCAATCCGCGTGTCAGCTCATCGAGCTTCGACCTTGCCGACCCGGCCCGCCCGTTCAGCCGGCTCGGCGAATGGGACCCGGAGCGCATCGCCGGTGTGCTCGATCGCATCAGCGGCTTCATGATCCACAACAACTGCGAAAACGCCGACTTCGGCCTGTTCGACCGGATGCTCGGCGAGATCGAGAGCCGCTTCGGGGCACTGCTGTCGAAGGTCGGATGGGTGAGCCTCGGCGGCGGCATCCATTTCACCGGCAAGGACTATCCGGTAGAAGCGTTCGCCGCGCGGCTGAAGGCCTTCGCCGACAAGTACGGCGTGCAGGTCTATCTGGAACCGGGCGAAGCGGCGATCACCGGCACCACGACGCTGGAGGTCACCGTCCTCGACACGCTGACCAACGAGAAGGACCTCGCCATCGTCGATTCGTCGATCGAGGCCCACATGCTCGATCTGCTGATCTACCGCGAAACCGCCAGGATCGCGCCGAACGAGGGGCCGCACAGCTACATGATCTGCGGCAAGTCGTGCCTGGCGGGCGACGTCTTCGGCGAATTCCGCTTTCCCGAGAGGCTGAAGATCGGCGACCGGATCTCCATCCAGGACGCGGCGGGCTACACGATGGTCAAGAAGAACTGGTTCAACGGCGTCCGCATGCCTTCGATCGCCGTGCGCGACCTCGACGGCAGCGTCCGCCTCGTGCGCGCATTCGACTACGCGGACTTCGAGTCAAACCTGTCCTGAAGCCTTTGATACCCAGAACGACGGAGCGAACCCCCGGAATGAAAAAGAACGTCCTGATCATCGGCGCCGGCGGCGTGGCACAGGTGGTGGCGCACAAGTGCGCCCAGAACAACGACGTGCTCGGGGACATCCACATCGCGTCCCGCACCGTCGAAAAGTGCCAGGAGATCGTCGCCTCGGTGCGCGAGAAGAACGCGCTCAAGGTGGACGGCGTGCTGGAAGCGCATGCGCTGGATGCCCGGGACGTCGCCGCGACCTCCGCGCTGATCGAGAAGACGGGCTCTGAGATCGTCATCAACGTCGGCACGGCGTTCATCAACATGTCGGTGCTGTCGGCCTGCATCGCCACCGGCGCGGCCTACATCGACACCGCCATCCACGAGGAGCCGCTGAAGATCTGCGAGACGCCGCCGTGGTACGCGAACTACGAGTGGAAGCGCCGCGAGGAGTGTGAGAAGGCCGGCGTCACCGCCGTGCTCGGTGCCGGCTTCGATCCGGGCGTCGTCAACGCCTATGCAGCGCTCGCCCGCGACGACTATCTCGACACCATCGACGAGATCGACATCGTCGACGTCAACGCCGGCAGCCACGGCCGCTATTTCGCGACCAACTTCGACCCCGAGATCAACTTCCGCGAATTCACCGGCGTGGTCTATTCCTGGCAGGACAACGCCTGGCAGACCAACCAGATGTTCGAGGTCCGCCACGACTGGGACCTGCCGGTGGTCGGCAAGCAGACCACCTACATGAGCGGCCACGACGAGCTCCATTCGCTGTCGCAGACCATGGGCGTGCCGAACATCCGCTTCTGGATGGGCTTCGGCGAGCGCTACATCACCGTCTTCACGGTGCTGAAGAGCCTCGGCCTGCTGTCGGAACAGCCGGTGACGCTGGCCGACGGCCAGGAAGTCGTGCCGCTGAAGGTGGTGAAGGCGGTGCTGCCGGATCCGAAGTCGCTGGCGCCCGACTACACCGGCAAGACCTGCATCGGCGACGTGGTGAAGGGCACCAAGGACGGCAAGCCGCGCGAGGTGTTCATCTACAACGTCGCCGACCACGCCGAGGCCTACAAGGAAGTCGGCAGCCAGGGCATTTCCTACACCGCCGGCGTGCCGCCGGTGGCCGCCGCGATGCTGATCGCAACCGGCGAATGGGACGTGAAGAAGATGGCCAACGTCGAGGAACTGCCGCCGCAGCCGTTCCTCACGGTGCTGGCGAAGATCGGCCTGCCGACCTGGATCCGCGAAGACGGTGAGGACAAGGCGATCTTCACCGCCTGACACCGCCGCATCGGCGTGACACAGAAAGGCCCGGGCCGATCCATGATCGCCCCGGGCTTTGTCGTAAAGACAGTCTGGACGAAGCCGCCGAAGATCCTTAGCCGACGAAACTCAGGCGCCGCTGACCGGCGCCTTCACCCGCTCGTCCACATGCAGCGCGAAGATGTCGGGCCGCGCATAGTGGCCGGCCACGTCGAAGTCGAGCCTGGCGCCGACGAGATCGGCCATCTCCACCTCGGCCGTCAGGATCCCTTCCTCGTCGACCAGCGGCCCGGCGAGCACCTCGCCCAGCGGCCCGGCGATGAGCGAGCGGCCGTGCATCAGGTAGTCGTCCGGCTCGGCCTCGATGCGGCTCTGGTAGTCGTCCGGGTAGTCGGAACGCCGCATCACCTGACAGGCCGACAGCACGAAGCAGCGGCCTTCCATGGCGATGTGGCGCATGGTCGCCGGCCAGCTCTCCCGGTCGTCGGCGGTCGGCGCCGCCCACAATTCGACGCCCTTGGCGTACATCGCCATGCGCAGCATCGGCATGTAGTTTTCCCAGCAGATCGCCCCACCGAGCTTGCCGTAGGGCGTATCGACGGCCGTCAGCGTCGAGCCGTCGCCGAAGCCCCAGACGAGCCGCTCCGAGCCGGTCGGCATCACCTTGCGGTGCTTGCCGAGCAGGCCCTCGGGTCCGAGATAGAGCGCCGTGCAGTAGATGGTGCCGCCGTCACGCTCGATAACGCCGACCACGGCGTGGACATCCGCCTCCGCGCAGGCTTCCACCAGCCGGTCGACCTCCGGCCCAGGCACGGCGATGGCGCCCTCCACGTAACGGCGGAAGTCGTCGCGCCCTTCCGGCGTGCGCCGGCCGATGCAGCAGCCGAAGTCGAGCCCCTTCGGATAGCCGCCGATGAACGCCTCGGGAAAGACGATCATCTGCGCACCCTTGCCCGCCGCCTCGGCGAGCAGGCCGACGCACTTGTCGGTCGCGGCCTGTGCGTCGAACGGGATCGTCGCGGCCTGCACCACCGCCAGCGTGACCTTGCCCATGTCAGCGTGTCTCCTCGGCCTCATCCTGGTCGCTCCACTGCGGCCGCGCCATTTCAAACAGATCCGTCGTGCGCGCATAGACGCCGCGGCCGTGCATGCGGCCGATCAGGTGCATCGCCGGCGTGTCGAGACGCGGCCGGTCGCCGTCGTCGATGATGTCGCGGCGGAAATGCGCCTCCACCACCGAGCCCACCACCAGAAGCTGCTTCGGCCCGGTCCAGATGTGGTGGGCAAGCCGGCACTCGAAGGCGGCCACCGCCGCCGCCAGCCGCGGCGGGCCGACCTGGCTGCTGGCAACCGTCTCGAGCCCGGCCAGCTCGATCTCGTTCACCTCCGGCGGCGCGTCGATGCAGGTGAGGTTCATCGCCTCGCCCAACTCCTCGGAGACGAGGTGCACGACGAACTCGCCGGTCTGCAGGATGTTCTGCGCCGTGTCCTTCAGCGGCTCCTGGGGCAGGATGCCGAGCGCGATGACCGGCGGATCGCCGCCGAAGCAGTTGAAGAAGGAATAGGGCGCCGCGTTGAGAACGCCGGCCTTCGACCGGCTCACCACCCAGGCGATCGGCCGCGGCGCGATCGACGAGGCGAGCAGCCGGTAGCACTCGTCCGCCGTCATGGCGGTGAAGTCGAAGGAACGGACCGAGGGCTCTTCGGGCGCCGTCACCGGATCACGCCTTGACCACCGGATGGCGAAGCGTACCGATCTTCTCCACCCCGCATTCCAGCACGTCGCCCGGCCACATGAACTCCTGAGGATCGCGGCCGGCACCGACGCCCGATGGCGTGCCGGTGGCGATGATGTCGCCCGGCTCCAGCGTCATGCACGAGGAGATGTCGGAGACGAGGTGATCGACCTTGAACAGCATGTCCCGGGTGTTGGAACGCTGCTTCTCTTCGCCGTTGATGGTCAGCCAGAGCTCGAGGTCCTGGGGGTCGCCGATCTCGTCGGCGGTGACGATGCACGGCCCGAACGGGGCGAAGGTGTCCTGGCCCTTCGAAACGATCCACTGGCCGGCGCGGCGGCAGTCGCGGGCCGAGACGTCGACCATCACCGAGTAGCCGAACACGTGCTCGAGCGCGCTCTCCTTAGAGACGCCGCGCGCCGTCGTCCCGATGATCGCCGCGAGCTCGACCTCCCAGTCGAGCTGCTGGGTCAGCGCCGCGTTGTGGCGGATCGGTTCGTTGGGCCCGATCACCGCGGTCGGCGGCTTGGAGAAGATCACCGGTTCCTTCGGCAGCTCGATGGAGGTATCGAGGGTGCGCGCCGACTCCTCCACGTGCTCCACGTAGTTGAGCCCGATGCCGAAGACGTTCTTCGTCGGCCGCGGGATCGGCGCCAGCAGCGTCACGTTGGAGAATGGAATCACCGCATCGACGGCCCAGTCGTCGAAGCCCACCTCGATGATCTGTCCCAGCACCCGCCAGGCGGCCGGTCCGGCCGCGATCAGGTCCAGCATCCGGTGCGGCAGCTCGATCCCGACGCCGTAGCCGAGACGCTCCACATCGAGGACGTAGCCCTCGACGAGCGCGCCGAGGCGGGCGGGGTCTTCGACGGTCTTGCGGTAGGTGACAAGCTTCATTGGGATCTTCTCATGGGCGGCCGCCTGTGGGGCCGTCGGTTGGGGTGGCCACGGAGCGCGACCATGATGGGGCGAGGCGCGGTCGCGATCTGGCCGAGCCTGGCCGCCGGAGATGCCAGCAATATGTCGGCGCGTATCAGGACTGGACGGGCTGCTGGCCGCCGTTGTCGCCGAATGCCTCCTCGCGCCAGAAGCCGAGCTTCTCCATCACCGGCAGGTCGTTGAAGCAGAACAGGCAGGCATCGTCGCTGTCCGACAGGTTGCCGTGCTCGTGCCACGCCCAGGAGGGCACGCAGAAGATGTCGTGCTCCTTCCAGTCGAAGCGCTTGCCGTTGATGATCGAATAGCCCGAGCCCTTGGCGCAGTGATAGAGGAAGCTGCCGGTGTGTCGGTGGGCCTTGGTGCGTTCGCCGGGCCGCAGCATCTGCATGCTGGCCCCGATCGTCTGCATGACGTGGCCGCCCGTCGCCGGGTTCACGTAGTTCATGAAGATGCCGTCATAGGGCGATCCGTCCGACGCCTGCGCATGGCGGGTCAGCGCCTCGTAGGCCGGCTCCCACTCGTACTTGAACAGCGGAGAATAGCCCTTCTTCCAGGTCTCGCCGGCCGGCAGCATGCCGGGAGCGGCCCACTGGGCGGTGGAATCGTTCACCGGATAGCCGACCACCTGATGCAGGTCGTCGTGGACGCCGTAGAAATTCGCCTCCAGCGCGTTGGTGAGCGGGATGTCGAGCCCGTCCTGCCAGATGCACGCGGTCCCGTCCTCGGCGATCGCGTGCTCGTGCCAGGTGCCGTTGGGCGTCAGCACGAAGTCGTTCGGCCCGAGCGTCATCTTGTGGCCGTCGACGATGGTGTAGGCGCCCCGGCCCTCGATGATGAAGCGCAGCGCGGAAGCCGCATGGATGTGGGCCGATGCGCGCTCGCCCGGCTTCATCACCTGCAGGCCCGAGTAGAGCCAGCCGACGGCGGCCGCGACGTCGGTGCGGCCCGGATTGTTGAGATAGATCACCCGGCGGCCGGCCTTCTCGGCGGTCACCAGGTCGAGGGACTTCAGCACCTTGTCGCGGAGATCCGCATAGCGCCACAGCACCGGTACCGACGAGGAGACCGGCTCCCACGGCTCGATCTTGTTGGCCACCGTCCACAGCGCCGCCGTGTCGGTCTCCGCCAGCTCCTTGTAGTAGGCGACGAGTTCCGGCGTGTCCTCGACGTTCGCCCGGCCGGCGACGTCCTCGCGATATTCGTCGTAAGCTTTGCTCACCCGACCTTCTCCTCGCTTGCGCGGCACCCATTTGGCCCGGCCGCGGACCCTCTGTCGCCGAGCTAACGCGCTCGCGGCCGGCGCGTCAAGATTTTATAAAATCCCGACCTTGCATAAAATCCCGCCTTCGCGGATATCTGGAACCCTCAGGAACCGCGCCGCCGACAGCCCGTGAGCCAAGCCCCCGCATGACCCCGCCGGACACTGCCGTTCAGAAGCCTGCCGGCAGCCTTGCCGACCGCGCCTACGACGAAATCCGCGATGACATCTTGGATGGAGTCTTCCAGCCGGAGCAACCCCTCCGCCTGGAGGCGCTGAAGGAGCGCTACGGCTACTCCTTCTCGCCGATCCGCGAGGCGCTCACGCGGCTTGCCTCCGACCGGCTTGCGGCCCAGACCAGCCTGCGCGGATTTCGGGTCGCGCCGATCTCGCTCGACGAGATGTGGGACATCCTGCGCGCCCGTATCCTCGTCGAGAGTGAGGCCTTCCGGCTGTCGATCCTGCACGGCGACGAGCTCTGGGAGGCCCGCGTCGTCGCCGCGTTTCATGCGTTCTCCAGGTGCGCGGCGCGCGCGTCGCAGCCCGATGCCGACCGCCGCACCCTCGAACAGCGGCACGCCGCCTTCCACCGCGCCCTCCTCGCCGGCAGCGGATCGCCGTCGCTGCTGCACCTGGCCGAGCAGTTGTACGTCCAGTCGGAGCGCTACCGCCGTCCGCATCTGATGGCGGAGGGAACCGGCCGCCGCGCCAGCCGCGACGTCGCCGCCGAGCACGCGATCCTCAAGGACGCCGCCCTGGCGCGCGATGCCGATGCCGGCACCGCGCTGCTCGCCGCCCACTACACCAACACCGGCACCTTCATCGAGGAAGCCCTCGGCACGCGGCTGTCGGTGGTCGCCTCAGACGCCTGACGCCGCCCGGGCCATGCCACCGCGGACGGTGCGACACGACCGGCCCATGCCCCGTCCGCGCAGTCTGCCTGCTTCCACGGCAAGCCGCATGATCGAGCAGCCCTGCAGCGACTACCGTCGCTTCGATAGAAATTTCTGATCGACCGGATTTGATATTGCAATTAGACGCGGCTGGAAATCCACGCCGATTATAGGCCTCCGGCCAACGAAGGAGCGCTTATGGACCGCAGTCTCTACATCAAATTCGTCGAAGCGGGCGTCGAGGGCATCATCACCCTTTATTGGGAAAACGCCCCGAAGACCTGCGAAGCCCTCTGGGCCGCCCTCGAAAAGCCGATCTCGGTGCCGGCGAGCCACGCCATCTTCTCGGGTCCGGAGATCATGATGGGCCTCCCGAAGGAGAACCAGACCTTCGACCCGCTCAGCCTGCCGCCGGAGAACCAGACGGTTCTTCCCGATCCGGGCGAACTTCTGTGGTTCTATCAGCCCAAGAACTTCTTCAAGATCGACCCGGACGAGTTCTGGGAAATCGGCATGTTCTATGCCGCCGGCGGCCGCACCTTCGGCCCGACCGGCTGGATCCCGTGCACCTATTTCGGCCGCGTCACCGAGGGCCTCGACGCGCTCGCCGAGCAGTGCCGGCTGATCCGCAAGGAAGGCATCAAGACGGTCGAGATCGGCCGCCGCGCCTGACGCTGACGCTGACGCCGGGCGGCCGCGCGGCCGCCCGGCCAGGGGAAGATTTTCGGCAACCGGACTGGAGGAGAGACATGAACAGGTTTGCGAAGCTAACGGCCACGGCAGCCACGGCGCTGATGGCGGGCACCGTGCTCGCCCAGGCGCAGTCGATCACCATCAATTCGTTCGGCGGCGCCTACGAGACCGCCCACCGCAAGTGCATCATCGACCCGTTCGAGAAGGCGACCGGCGCGACGGTCCAGATCGTCACCGCCTACTCCGCCGATGCGTTCGCCCAGCTGCGCGCCCAGAAGGACGCGCCGCAGTTCGACGTGATCCACTTCTCCGGCGGCCAGGAAATCGTTGGCGCCAAGGAAGGCCTGCTGTCGCCGATCAAGGACGGCGAGCTGGAGAACGCGGCCGACCTCTACGACTTCGCCAAGCAGGGCCTCGCCAGGGGCGAAGGCCCGGCCTACTCGATCGCCGTCATCGGGCTTCTCTACAACAGCGAGGCTGCGCCGAAGGCGCCGGCCAGCTGGACCGACCTTCTCGATCCGGCGTTCGCGGACCACGTCGTGCTCACCGACATCTCCAACGGCTACGGCATGCTGGGCTTCCTGATGCTCAACAAGGCCGAGGGCGGCTCGCTGGAGAACATCCAGCCCGGTCTCGACGCCGTCACCAAGCTCCTCGACAACGGCGCCATCGTCGTCTCCACCTCGCCGGAGATCCAGCAGGAGTTCGCACAGAACGACGCCTGGCTCGCGGCCTACGCGTCCGATTATGCCTACACCCTGCGCAAGGCCGGCCTCCCGGCGAAATTCGTCCAGGGCAAGGAAGGCACGCCTGCGAGCTTCATCACCGCCAACCTGGTCGAAGGCCGCCCGAACCGCGACCTGTCGCTGAAATTCATCGACATGGAGATCTCGCCGGACGCCCAGGCCTGCATGGCGACCGAGCTGCGCTACTCCCCGACCAACGCCAAGGTGGAGGTGTCCGATGACGTCGCCGGCGACCTCGCCTACGGTGAAGAGGGCGTGAAGGGGCTGCTGCGTTTCGACCCGACCGTCATCGAGGCGAACCGGTCGGCCTGGGTCGACCAGTGGAACCGCACGATCGCCCGCTAGACCAGACCAACGGGGGCGGCCGCGACTGGCGCGCCGCCTCCGCCAATTGCCCAACCGGGCCTGACGTTTCCACCGCGCGAACAACCCTGAGGCCATGAGCGACCGCACCGAGAACATCGTCCTGGTGCTGCCCGGGCTGCTGCTGCTGGCGTTCGCCTTTTTCGTGCCGATCGCCCAGATGCTGGTGCTGTCGATGCAGGGCGAGCACGGCCTGACGCTCGCCCACTTTTCCCGCTTTCTCGGCGATTCCTATTATCTTGGCGTGCTGTGGCGCACCGTCCGCCTGTCCATCGTCATCACCGCCATCTGCACCGCGATCGGCTTTCCGCTCGCCTACATCATGGCCCATGTCGGCCGCCGCCTCCGGCTGCTGCTGGTGTTGATGGTCATCCTGCCACTGATGACCAGCGTGGTGGTGCGCACCTTCGGCTGGATGGTGCTGCTCGGCCGCAGCGGCCTCGTCTCCGACGTCCTGCGCGACCTCGACCTCGTCGGCCGCGGCTTCGCGCTGATGCACACCGAGACCGCCATCGTCATCGGCATGGTACAGGTGCTTTTACCGTTCATGACGCTGTCGATCCTCGGCGTCATCACCCGCATCGACCCGCGGCTCGAGGAAGCCGCCCGCACCATGGGCTGCAGCTTCCTCACCACCGTGCGCACCGTCGTGCTGCCGCTGTCGCTGCCGGGCATCGTCGCAGGGTCGCTGCTGGTCTTCACCCTGTCGGCGAGCTCGTTCGTGACGCCGAACCTGCTTGGCGGCTCGCGGATCCAGGTGCTCGCCACGTCGATCTACCGCTCCGTCACCCAGACCCTCGACTGGCCGTTCGCGGCCGCCCAGGCGGTGATCCTGTTCGTCGGCGTGCTGCTGGTGCTCCTCCCCTATGCGCGCCTGTCCGGAGGAAGCAATGGTTAGGTCCGTCCCCGGCTGGCTCCGGGTCACCGGCATCGTCTTCGTCGTCCTCACCGCGATCCTGCTGCTGGCGCCGCTGGTGGTGGTGGTCGGCGTGTCGGTGTCGGAAAGCCAGTTCATCGCGTTCCCGCCGACCGGCTTCTCGCTGCGCTGGTACCGCGAGGTGCTGTCGTCCGACGCCTATCTCGGCTCCGCCTGGATCAGCCTGCAGGTGGCGATCCTCGTGACCCTGTCGGCGAGCTTCATCGGGTGCATGGCGGCGATCGGCATCAACCGGCGCGCGCTGCCGGGCTCGGGCGCGCTGGCGACCTTCTTCCTGTCGCCGCTGGTGCTGCCGACGATCATCTACGCCATCGGCATGCTGATGCTGTGGAGTGCGATCTTCGGCCCGGTCTCGGTGGTGACGCTGTGGATCGGCCATACGGTCGTCACCACGCCCTATGTCGTCCGCACCACCCTTGCGGTGCTGTCGGAGGCCGATCCCTATCTGGAGGAGGCGGCCAAGACGATGGGCGCCAATCGCATCCGCCGCCTGTGGCTGGTGGTGCTGCCCCAGTGCCTGCCGGGGCTGGCCGCCGGCGCCTTCTTCGCCTTCAACATCTCCTTCGACGAGGCGGTCCTGTCGCTGTTCCTGCGCCGGCCCGGCCTCACGACCCTGCCCGTCCAGATCTACGGACAGCTGGAATTCAGCCCCGACCCCTCGGTCGCCGCCGTCTCCACCATCATGATCGGCCTGACGGTCCTCTTGATCCTCGTGATCGACCGGGTCCTCGGGCTGCAGCGCTTCTCCAACGCGTGAGCCCCTGACCGCCCATGGCCGACGTCACCCTCACCGACATCAGAAAGTCCTTCGGCACCGTCGAGGTCCTGCACGGCGTGTCGCTGGCGATCGCCGAGGGCGAGTTCGTCAGCCTGCTGGGCGCATCGGGCTGCGGCAAGACCACGCTGCTGCGCACCGTCGCCGGCCTCGAGGCCCCGACATCCGGCCGGGTGATGATCGGCGGCGAGGACGTCACCGAGCTGCCGCCGGAACGCCGCGACATCGCGATGATGTTCCAGTCCTACGCGCTGCTGCCGCACCTGAGTGTTGCCGAGAACGTGCGCTTTCCCCTGCGCATGCGGCGCATTGGTGCGCGCGAGGACCAGCAGGAGCGGGTGCGCGAGGCGTTGGAGACCGTCCATCTCGGCCAGATGGCCGAGCGCAAGCCGACCCAGCTTTCCGGCGGCCAGCAGCAGCGCGTGGCGCTGGCGCGCGCCATCGTCTCAAAGCCGCAGGTGCTGCTGCTCGACGAGCCGCTGTCCAATCTCGACGCCCGGCTGCGTGAGGACATGCAGGTCGAGCTCATCGAAATCCACAAACGCCTCGGCCTGACCACCCTGTTCGTGACCCACGACCAGGAGGAGGCGCTCAGCCTGTCGGACCGCATCGTGCTGATCAACAAGGGTCGCATCGAGCAGGAGGGCGCGCCCGCTGAGATCTACGCGCACCCGGCGACACGCTTCGCATCGAGCTTCCTGGGTGCGGCGAACCTGCTGCCGGCCACGCTTGCCGACGCGGCCGAGGGTCCGGTGGCGACGCTGTCCGATGGCCAGCGGGTCGTTCTGGGCCAGACGGAGGCCGCGCGGGGTCCCGTCACCCTCGCCATGCGGCAGGAAGACATCGCGCTCGTCGCGCCCGACAGTGCGCACGCGTTCAGGGGATCGGTGCGCACGCGCGTTTATCTGGGCGCGCGCAACCGCTACGTGGTGCGCGTCGGCGACCAGGAGGTGCGCGTTCTGGCCCCCAACGACGTGCCGTTCGAGCGCGGCGACGCGGTCGGGCTGGCGATCGACCCCGCCCGCATCCGCGTGATCGCCGACGGCGAAGACTGACCCGGCCGGCCGTGGACCAGCGTGTCCCGGTCCGCCCAACGAGACGGGAAACGCCCATGACCAGCTTCGAGACCCGCCTGTTCGTCAACGGATCCTTCGTGGCCGGCGACGGCCCCGCCGAGGCCGCATTTGACCCGGCCCGCGGCACGGTCCTGGCCGAGGTCGCCTCTGCCAGCGCCGGCCAGATCGACAACGCGGTGGAGACCGCACAGGCCGCCTTCGCGGGCTGGCGCCGGACCACGCCGAAGGAGCGCAGCCGGGCGCTTCTCACCATCGCCGACCGCATCGAGGCGGAGGCCAAGAGCCTCGCCGAAGTGGAGTCGCTCAACACCGGCAAGCCGCGCCGATACGTGGAGGCGGGCGAACTGATGAACGTCGCCGACGTGTTCCGCTTCTTCGCGACCGCCGTGCGCAACGTCCCCGGCATCGCCGCCAACGGCTACCGCTCGGCCGCGATGACCAGCGTGCTGCGCCGCGACCCGATCGGCGTGGTCGCCTCCATCGCCCCTTGGAACTACCCGCTGCTGATGGCGGCCTGGAAGATCGCGCCCGCGATCGCCGCCGGCAACACCGTGGTGATCAAGCCGTCGGAGAACACGCCACTCAGCCTGCTGCGCCTGGCACCGATCCTGGCCGAAAGCCTGCCCGACGGCGTGGTGAACGTCATCTGCGGCAATGGCGCTGACGTGGGACACCGGCTGATCTCGCACCCGCTGGTGCGGATGATCTCGCTCACCGGCGACGTGCGCACCGGCCGCGCCGTGCTGCAGGCCGCCGCGGGCGAGCGCATCAAGCGCACGCACCTGGAGCTTGGCGGCAAGGCGCCCGTGATCGTGCTCGCCGATGCCGACCTCGACAGCCTTGTGGAAACCCTGCGCGAGGCGAGCTTCTACAATGCCGGCCAGGACTGCACCGCTGCCTGCCGCATCCTCGCCGACAAGACGATCGTCCAGGACCTGACGGACAAGATGAGCGCCATGGTGGGCAGCCTGGTCTACGGCGCCCCCGAACGCGACGACGTGGAGTTCGGCCCGCTGATCTCCCGGCGCCAGCAGGAGCGCGTCGCCGGCTTCGTCGACCGCGCCCGCACGGCCGGCGCCGACATCGTCTGCGGCGGCGCTGCGCCGGATGGGGATGGCTTCTACCATGCGCCCACCTTGGTCTCCGCCCCCATCGAGGCCGAGATCGTCCAGAAGGAGGTGTTCGGACCGGTGGTCACCATCACCCCGTTCGACACGCCCGAGACGGCCCTTTCCTGGGCGAACGCCTCGGAGTACGGCCTCGCTTCCTCCGTCTGGTCGCGCGACGCCAAGGCCGCGATGGGGATCGCCAACGCCCTCGACTACGGCGTCACCTGGGTCAACACCCACGGCGTGTTCGCCACCGAGATGCCCCATGGCGGCACCAAGAACTCCGGCTACGGCTCGGACCTGTCGATGCAGTCGCTGATCGACTACACCCAGGCCCGCCACGTCATGATCGCGGGGTGACCGCGCGCGCCAGGGGGCCGGCGCGCAGCGGGGCTGCGCCAATCGGCGGAATCGAGTCTAAGATCGCGCGCATGCGCATCGTGGACATCAACACCTTCGTCGTTCTCGTCCGCACCCGGCATTTCGGCCGCACCGCAGAGCTGCTGAACACCTCGCAGCCGGCGATCTCCGCGCGCCTCGCCGCGCTGGAGCAGGAGTTCGGCGCCCGACTGATCGACCGCGGCGACCGGTCCTTCCGCCTGACGCCCGCCGGCGAGAAGGCGCTGCAGAGCTTCCAGCTGGTGCTCGACACCCTGCAGGAGCTGACCGGCAGCCTCGCCGAGGGCTCCGGCGGCGAGCCGAGGGCCGTGCGCATCGGGGCGATCGACTCCGTCGCCTCGACCTTCATGCCGAACCTCGTGGACTCCCTGCACCAGGTGATGCCGACCCTGAAGATCGACGTCGCGGTGGAAGGCACCAAGCTGCTCGTCGAAGGCATGGAGCGGGGCGAATACGACATCATCTTCGGCATCGATCCGGTGATCGGCGAGACCTTCCGCTCGTTCGTCAGCTGCGTGCTGGAGATGGTCTGGGCCGGCTCGCCGGATCTCATCGACGTCGGCCGCACTTACCATGTCGACGATCTCGCCCGGATGCCGATCATCACCTTCCCGAAGGATTCGCCGCCCTACCGGCAGATCGCGCCCTACTTCCAGGACGAGCGGGTGCTCGCCTCGACGCTGACCAGCTCCAATTCGCTGTTCGCGATCATCAACCTGATCATCCGCGGTTTCGGCGTCGGCGCCATTCCGACGGTCACCATCGAGCGCGAGATTTCCGCCGGCCTCATCCATCCGATCGCCGTCTCGAAGCGCTTTCCGCCGATGCCGATCATCGCCACCTACCAGACCGTCACCGCCACGGACCTGGTGCGGGTGGTGGTCGAGCAGGCCCGCGAAAGCGCGGCCACCTTCTGCGCCGCCGCCTCCCCCCACACGGCCTGGATCGAGTGACCCCATGACCGCCACCATCCGCCCCTTCGGCACCCTCCCGGACGGCACCGCCATCCAGGCCGTCGACCTCGAGCGCGACGGGATCTCGGCGACGGTGATCACGTTGGGGGCGGCGATCGGCAGCCTGCGGACACCGGACCGGACCGGCCGGATGGGCGAGGTCCTGCTGGGCTTCACCGACCTCGACGGCAAGGCCAGGCGTCCCGCCGTCAGCGGTGCCACCATCGGCCGCTATGCCAACCGGATCGGCAGCGCCGGCTTCGAGCTGGACGCCAGGCATTTTGCCCTGGAGGCGACGCACGGAGCCAACTGCCGGCACGGCGGCCAGAGCGGCTTCCACACCCGCAACTGGCAGCTCGCGAAGACCGGCGACACGCCGCACCCCTTCGCCAGCTTCGCGCTCCTCTCACCCGACGGCGACGGCGGCTTTCCAGGACGACTGGAGGTGACGGCCACCTATGCGCTCACGGGCACCGGCGAGCTGACGCTCACCTACGAAGCGCGCACCGACCGGCCGACCGTGGTCAGCATGACCAACCACGCCTACTTCAACCTGAGGGGTGACGGCCCGATCCTCGACCACCGGATCGAGGTTGCCGCCGATGCCTATCTGCCCGGCGACGCCGACCGCCTGCCCACCGGCGAAATCCGCGACGTTGCGGGCACGCCGTTCGACCTGCGCACGCCGCAGCGCTTTGCCGACGCGGTGCGCGGAACGCACGACGAGCAGATCCGCAGCGCCCGCGGCTACGACCACTGCTTCGTGCTGGGCCGGCAGGCCGCGTCGCAACCGCGCCGTGCCGCCCGGGTGGAAGAGACCGGAACCGGCCGGACGCTGGAGCTGCTGACCACGGACCCGGGCCTGCAGGTCTATTCCGGCGCGCTGCTCGCCCCGGTCGAAGATGGCCAACCGGCCGAGGTCGCGGCGCTGTCGGACGGCTTCTGCCTGGAGCCCGAGCGCTTTCCGGACGCGCCGAACCGGCCGGAGTTTCCCTCCGCGCGCCTCGATCCCGGCACTCCCTACCGACAGGTGACGGTCTACCGCTTTTCGGCCGTCTAGAGCATTGAATCTGGAGCCATTTCTTATCGGCCAAGTGAGTCCACCTGACCGGAAAAGGCTCCGCCGGCGCCGCAGGCTCAGGGGTAGAAGCCGGGCATCTCCGCGATGGGTGGTGCGGCCGCAAGCCCGGCGATGTCGGGCACCGGCCGCGCCGTCTTGGGATCGGCCTCCAGGTAGCGCTCCAGCGTCGCCGCCATGCGCAGGACGTCGAGGTCGCGACCCCTCGGGCCAACGATCTGCAGGCCGAACGGCATGCCGTCCGCATCGCAGCCCACCGGCAGCGACACCGCCGGATGGCCGGCCAGCGTCGGCGCATAGGCCATCGCCAGCCAGTGGTAGTAGGTGCGGGTCGGCCGGCCGTCGATTTCCGTCGGATAGAGCTCCGTCCACACGCGTGGGCGCATGGTGACGGACGGCGTGAGCACGAAATCGTAGCCGCGGTAGAACTCCTGCCAGCGCCGGTAGAGCGCCGTCTGCAGTTCGAAGCCGCGCGCAATGTCCGCAGCCGAGTAGGACAGCCCCTCCTCGACGTTCAGGCGCACGTTCTCGCCGACCAGCTCCGGCGTCTCCGCGACCATCTTGCGGTGCGGGCCCAGGAAGGCGACCGCCCGCAGCAGCTCGAACGCCTCGTCGGCGCCGGTGCAGTCGGGGTGGGCATCGTCGGCCGCCGCGAACACCACGCGGAAGCGATCGAGCTTGGCCCGGAACGCCTCGGCGATGGCCGCCTCCGTCGGCGCAAAGCCGAAGTCCGCCGACGCCGCGATCTTAAGCGCCGAGAGATCCATCGGCGCGAGCGCCCGCAGGCGCTCCGGCGCATAGCCGTCGGCGCCATGGGCGATCAGCGACAGCGGATCGCGCGCGTCCGGCTTCGCCATCACCGACAGCAGCGTCGCCGCATCCTGAACGGTGCGCGCCATTGGACCGAGGGTCGAGAGCTGCAGCCACGCCATGCCGCGCTTTTCGGCCGGGATGAGACCCGGCGTCGGGCGGAAGCCGACGACGCCGCAGAACGACGCCGGGTTGCGCAGCGACCCGCCGGTATCGGAGCCCGTCGCGATCGGCACCATGCCGGTCGCGAGCGCCGCCGCCGAGCCGCCTGACGAGCCGGCCGCCGATTTCGTCGGATCGAACGGGTTGCCCGTGGTGCCGTAGACGGCGTTGCGCGAATTGCCGCCGGCGCTCCATTCGGGAACGTTGGTCTTGCCGAGCACGATGGCGCCTTCCCGGCGCAGGTCCGCGACGAGGCCTTCGTCCGTCTGGGCCACGTTGTCCCGGAAGGCGAGGCTGCCGTAGGTCGTCTTCAGCCCGGCGACGTCGACCATGTCCTTGATGCCGACCGGCAGCCCGTGCAGGACGCCCAGCGGCTCTCCCGCCATGACCGCGTGTTCGTGGCCGCGCGCGGTATCCAGCGCGCGCTCGAAATCGCGGGCCGGCATCGCGTTCACCGCCGGATCGACCGCCTCGACCCGGGCGATGCAGCTTTCCACCAGCTCGACCGGGGACAGCGTCTTCTCGCCGATCAGGCGGCGGGCGTCGGTGGCGGACAGGTCGCAGGGATCGGACATGGGGAATCCTGAAGACATGGGAGGGAAAGTGCGGGCATGCTCGGCGCCACACTACGCCGTCTTTGCAGCGCTCCAACAGCGCTCGTCAACTGCCGCCTGTCCAGACCTTTGCGTCCATTCGTGTGATCGCGGATGCCGGCATCCGTGCGATGCCGCATGGACCGGCAAGCGCGGCGGCAAGGCGCCGGCGCGGCTTGGAAATGCGGCCGGCACGGATTATCTGCCTCGTACACGCACCCCGCCATGATGCTTGAGCCGGCGCGGAGCGCCGATGTCCGCCGCACGTCCGCTCATGAAGGAGCGTTCCCTCCGTATGTCGCTGTTCCAGCCCAATGTCCGCCGCGCGCCGCGGCCGCGCAACGCGGAGGAGAGCGCGCTGTCGCGCGACCGCATCGTCGCCACGGCGCTCAAGCTGATCGATGCGCAGGGGCTGGAGGCGTTCAGCCTGCGCGCCGTCGCCAAGGAGCTCGGCGTCTACCCGACGGCGCTCTACTGGCACGTCCCGAGCCGCAACGAGCTCGTCGTCGAGATCATCTCCGACGTCCTCGCCGACATCGTCCCTCCCGGGGAACTGCCGTGGGAGGCGTGGATCCGCGCCTTCCTGCACGGCTTCCGGGCCGCCATCCTGCGCCACCCCAACGTGGCGCCGCTGATCGGCGTGCAGCTCGTCTCCAACGCCAGCGTCGACCTGACGATGATCGAGCGGATCCTCGCCAAGCTGACCGAGGCGGGCTTCGAGGGCGAGCGGCTGGTCGCCGCCTACAACGCCGTGCTGGGGTCGGCCGTCGGCTACATCACCCAGGAATTCGCCATGGTGCTGTCGGACGACACGGAGCGCTGGATGCAGCGGATGACGCACCTGATCTCGACCATCGACGCGGAGCGCTACCCGGTGCTGGCGGCGCACCGCGAGACGATGATCAACCGCTCGTTCATCCTGCGCTGGGAGAACGGCGCCACCGTGCCGCTGGACGGCGGCTTCGACTTCCACACCGACCTGCTGATCGCCGGCCTGAAGGCGCTCGGCGAGACGGACCGGAAAGCGCCCGCCGGCTGACCAACCCTTCCCCGCCAGCGGCGGGGCCAGTCAGCCGGTCCGATCCGGGCGAACGACTACTCGGCCGCCGTCGCCGAGATTTCGCCGCTGCGGATCTGCTCTTCCTCGATGGATTCGAACAGCGCCCGGAAGTTCCCCTCGCCGAAGCCGTTGTCGCCCTTGCGCTGGATGAACTCGAAGAAGATCGGGCCGATGACCGTCTTGGAGAAGATCTGCAGCAGGATCTTCGTCTCGCCGCCGCCGACCACGCCTTCGCCGTCGATTAGGATGCCGTGAGTCTTCATCCGGTCGATGGGCTCGTCGTGGCCCTTCACCCGCTCGGACGACATCTCGTAGTAGGTGTCGGGCGGGCCGGGCATGAACTTGAGGCCGTTGGCCGCCAGCCGGTCGGTGGCGTCGTAGATCGCCTCGGTGCCGACGGCGATGTGCTGGATGCCCTCGCCGCGGTACTTGCGGAGATAGCTCTCGATCTGGCTCTTGTCGTCGGTGGACTCGTTGAGCGGGATGCGGATCTTGCCGCATGGCGAGGTGATCGCCCGGCTGACGAGGCCGGTGAGCTTGCCCTCGATGTCGAAGAAGTGGATCTGCGTGAACCCGAACAGCTCGCGATAGAACGCCCACCACTTGTCCATGTTGCCGCGATAGACGTTGTGGGTCAGGTGGTCGAGATAATAGAAGCCGACCCCTTCCGGCTTCGGGTCCGGCTCGCCCAGCCACTCGAACTCGGCCGCGTAGGGCGAGCCCTTCTCGCCATAGGTCTCGACGAAATAAAGGAGCGAGCCGCCGATGCCGACGATCGCCGGCACGTCGAGGCTCTTGTCGTCGCCCTCGTAGGGTGTGGCGCCCATGGCGACCGCATGGTCGAAGGCGTGCTGCGCGTCCACCACCCGCCACGCCATCGACGGCGCGCACGGGCCATGCTCCTCGACGAAGCGGCGGCCGAAGCTGCCCGGCTCGGCGTTGAGCAGGTAGTTCACGTCGCCCTGGCGCCAGAGGGTGATCTGTTGGCTGCGGTGCCTGGCGACCGGCGCGAAGCCCATCCGGGCAAACAGCGCCTCGAGCGCCTCAGGCTCCTCGCTGGCGAACTCGACGAACTCGAAGCCGTCGGTGCCGGCGGGATTCGCCTCGGAAATCTCGGCGGGCGGGGCGTCGTGCGGAAACGGTCCCATGATTGGGCTCCTCGGTGCGGGGCGCGGCAGCGGAGGGCCGGCCGATCCAGAGGAGCCAGTGTCGCCCGGCTTGCCCGCAACGTGCGTGCAAAATCGCGGTGGCACCGGGATCATTCGCATGAACCGTGCAGGATGAGCCGTATCCATGCACGCGAACCGCAGGATCGCACGACCAGACGCACATGGCCGTCACGTGCAGGCGGGCCATCCTGCGCCCGCCGACGCAGCCACGGACAGGCCGTGGCGCGTCAGTCTGGCGTCTGCGGCCGTTCGCGCGGCGTGAGCGCCGAGACGATCTCCTTCGGTCGGATCACGCCCAGGTGCTCGCCTTCCTCCGACGTCACGTTCAGCACGCGGCCCTCGTTCAATGGCTCCATCACGTCCTGCAGCTTGGTATCGGCATGGATGTCGTCGGAGCCGGCAGGCGCCTCGCCGTCGACCATGACGTCGCTCGCCCGGAGCACGCCGAGCGGGTTCATGTGGGCGACGAAGTCGGCGACGTAGGCATTGGCCGGATTGCGGATGATCTCCGGCGGCGTCCCGCACTGGACGATGCGACCGCCCTCCATGATGGCGATGCGGTCGCCCAGCTTGAAGGCCTCGTCGAGATCGTGGCTGACGAAGATGATGGTCCGCTTGAGGTTGTGCTGGAGCTCCAGGAGTTCGTCCTGCAGCCGGTTGCGGATCAGCGGATCCAGCGCCGAAAACGGCTCGTCCATCAACAGGATCGGCGCCTCGGTGGCGAACGCCCGCGACAGGCCGACGCGCTGCTGCATGCCGCCGGAGAGCTCGCCGACGAGGCGGTCCTCCCAGTCCGACAGGCCGACCAGCTCGAGCTGGTGACGGCATTTCGCCTCCCGCTCCTCGCGCGGCATGCCCGCGAACTCCAGGCCGAGGCCGACATTGTCGAGCACGTTGCGCCACGGCAGCAGCCCGAACTGCTGGAACACCATGGCGACGCACGACAGGCGCACCCGCCGCAACGTCTTGGCGTCGGCCTGGGTCACGTCGATCATCGTGCCGTGGTCGTTCACCAGAACGCGGCCGCGGACCACCGGGTTGAGCGCGTTGACGGCGCGCAGCAGCGTCGACTTGCCCGATCCCGACAGGCCCATCAGCACGAGGATCTCGCCCTCGGCCACCGTCAGCGAGCAGTTGTGGACGCCCAGCACCTGACCGGTCTCCGACTGGATCTCGGCGCGGCTCTGGTTGGCGTCCATCAGCGGCAGCGCCAGCTGGGGCTTGTCGCCGAAGACGATGTTCACCTCTTCGAAGACGACCGCGTTGCCGCGGCCGTCCTCGGCCTTCTCGATCGTTTCAGTCGTGCTCATGAGCGGCGCCCCCGGATGCGAAGCACGCGGTCGAGCATGATCGCCACGACCACGATGATGAAGCCGCTCTCGAAGCCGAGCGCCGTGTTGACCTGGTTGAGGGCGCGGACGACCGGAACGCCGAGCCCGTTGGCGCCGACGAGGGCGGCGACCACCACCATGGAGAGCGACAGCATGATGGCCTGGTTCAGCCCGGCCATGATCTGCGGCATGGCATAGGGAAGCTCGACCTTGGTCAGCTTCTGCCATCCGGTGGCCCCGAAGGAGTCGGCGGCCTCGAGCAGCGGCATCGGCGTCGAGACGACGCCCAGATGGGTGAGGCGGATCGGGGCGGGAAGCACGAAGACGACGGTGGCCAGCAGGCCCGGGACCATGCCGATGCCGAAGAAGACGATCGCCGGAATGAGATAGACGAAGGTGGGCAACGTCTGCATCAGATCGAGGACAGGCTGCAGCACCTTGTAGAGATTGGGGCGATGGGCGGTGGCGATCCCGACCGGAACGCCGATGGCCATGCAGACCAGACAGGCCGACACGACCAGCGTCAGGCTTTCGGTCGTCTCTTCCCAGTAGCCCTGGTTGATGATGAAGAGGAAGCCGAGGACGACGAAGAGCGCCATCTTCCAGCTTTTCTGCAGCCACCAGGCCAGCAGGGCGAAAAACGCCACCACGACCAGTTCCGGCGGCGTCTGCAGGATCCAGAGGAACCCGTCGATGAGGCGGGTCATGATCTCCGCGAGGCCGTCGAAGAACCAGGCGCCGTTCGCCTGCAGCCAATCGAAAATCTCGGCCGCCCAATGTCCCACCGGGATCTTGTACTCGGTCAGGAAGTCCACGCGCGAGCCCCTCCGCTTCTGCTGGATATGTCTCCTGATCGGGTCCCGGGGACCCGGTCAGGCAGGATAGCGCAATTCACCGCATCTGGAGCAGTTTCCGGACGGCCCGTCGGACCGCCCCTCTTCCGGGCTGTTCCAGACCCCGCCCGGACGGGTCCGGGCGGGGTCAAATGCGGGGGAATTAAAGGCCGAGTTCTTTCTTCACGGCCGGCAGGCCCGGCTCGCCGTCGACGGTGGTCACGCCGTCCAGCCAGCTGTCGAGCACGTCCGGATTGGCCTTCAGCCACTTGGCGGTCGCATCGTCGGCGTTGGCGCCGTCGTCGAGAATCTCACCCATGATCTTGTTTTCCATGGGCAGCGAGAAGGTCAGGTTCTTGAGGAGCTTGCCGACGTTCGGGCATTCCTCGACGAACCCCTTGCGGGTGACCGTGTTGACCACGCCCTCGCCGCCGAAGAAGTCCTCGCCGCCGGTGAGATACTTGAGGGAGTAGTTCGCGTTCATCGGATGGGGTTCCCAGCCGAGGAAGACGATCGCCTCCTCCTTCTTGTACTTGCGGCCGACCATGGCCAGCATGCCCTGCTCGGAGCTCTCGACCACTTCGAAGCCCTTGAGGTCGAACTTGTTGTCCTCGGTCAGCGAGACCAGGTAGGCATTGCCCTCGTTGCCGGGCTCGATGCCGTAGATCTTGCCGTCCAGCTCGTCGCGGAACGTGTTGATGTCCGCGTAGGTCTTCAGGCCCTTGTCGTAGAGGTAGGTCGGCACGGCGAGCGTGTACTTGGTGCCCTGCAGGTTCTCGTGGACGCTCTCGATCTCGCCGGAGTCGAGGTACGGCTTGATGGCGGAGGTCTGCGCCGGCATCCAGTTGCCGAGGAACACGTCGACGTCGTCGCTCTTCAGCGATGCAAAGGTCACCGGCACCGACAGCACCTTCACGTCGACGTCGTAGCCGAGGCCCTGCAGAACGTGCTTCGTCGCGGCGGTGGTGGTCGTGATGTCGGTCCAGCCGACATCGGACATCGTAACGGAGTCGCATTTGGCCTGGGCGTACGCGGCGCCGGAGAGCATTGGCGCAGTCGCGAGGGCGAACGCGCAAATCGAGCCGAAGGTGCGAAGCATATGAGTATCTCCCGTTTCCGTGGCAGCGCCCCTCAATGACGGGCGCAGAAAAATGTGTTCCCTCGCCTTACCGGTTGGTTTGTCCACCGGCTGGACGGTCTTTCTTGATTGATCAGTCAATCAACATCATATTGACACAGATGTAAACGGCCTTGGTTCGCGCAACCCCGCGCCAACAATGGGCACGAACGCCCGAAGACGGAGTCGGATGCCAAAGGTTGGGATACAGGCGGTCCGCAAGGACGCCCTCGTGCTGGCAGCGATCGCGGAGGTCGGAGCGGTGGGCTCCCTCGACGTGACGGTCGCCGGAATTGCCCGGCGCGCGGGCGTATCCTCGGCGCTTGCCCATCACTACTTCGGGTCGAAGGATGACATCCTTCTCGCCGCGATGCGGCGCATTCTCGACGACTTCGGCGCGCAGGTGCGCGAGGGCTACCAGAGCTGCGACAGCCCGCGCGAGCGTCTGCACGCCGTCATCGAGGCCTGCTTCGAGCCGGGCCAGTTCGAGCCCGCCGTTATCGCGGCGTGGCTGGTCTTCTACGTGATGGCCCAGCGCTCGCCCGAGGCGGCACGGCTGCTGGCCGTCTATCAGCGCCGGCTGGACAGCAACCTCGTCTCGGCCCTCGTCGAACTGGCACCCGAGGACGATGCACGGCGCATCGCCAAGGGCCTCGCCGCCATGATCGACGGCTTCTACATCCGCGCGGCGCTGCGCGCCCACACCGTCGACCCCGCCCAGGCGGCTGCGATGGTCGTCGACTATCTCGACCTCAGCCTCGCCTGCCTTGCCACGACCCAACAGGAGACCGTCGGATGACAGCCAAACCGAACGTTCTCATCCTTATGGTGGATCAACTCGCCGGCCCGTTCTTCCCCGACGGCCCGGCCGACTTCCTGCATGCGCCGAACCTCAAGGCGCTCGCCGCCCGTTCGACCCGCTTCGCCAACGCCTACACCGGCTCGCCGCTCTGCGCGCCGGGCCGGGCGAGCTTCATGTCGGGCCAGTTGCCGCGCCGCACCCGCGTCTACGACAACGCCGCCGAGTTCGCCTCCGACATCCCGACCTTCGCCCATCACCTGCGCCTCGCCGGCTACCAGACGACGCTGTCGGGCAAGATGCACTTCGTCGGCCCGGACCAGCTGCACGGCTTCGAGGAGCGGCTGACCACCGACGTCTACCCGGCCGATTTCGGCTGGACCCCGGACTACCGCAAGCCCGGCGAGCGCATCGACTGGTGGTACCACAACATGGGCTCGGTGACCGGCTCGGGCGTTGGCGAGATTTCCAACCAGCTCGAATACGACGACGAGGTCGCCTACGAGTCCGTCCGCAAGATCTACGATCTCGGCCGGCGCGCCGATGCGCGGCCGTGGCTGCTCACCGTCTCCTTCACGCACCCCCACGACCCGTACGTGGCGCGGAAGAAATACTGGGACCTCTACGAGGGTTGCGACCACCTCGATCCGTCGGTCCCGGCGATCGACTACGCCGACCATGACGCCCATTCCAAGCGCATCTTCGACGCCAACGACTGGCGCAGCTTCGACATCACCGACGCGGATATCCGCCGCTCGCGCCGCGCCTACTTCGCCAACGTCTCCTATCTCGACGACAAGATCGGCGAGATCCTGGAAGCGCTCGACGGCACCGACCAGACGCAAGACACCATCATCCTGTTCGTGTCCGACCACGGCGACATGCTCGGCGAGCGCGGCCTGTGGTTCAAGATGAGCTTCTTCGACGGTTCCTCCCGGGTGCCGCTGATGATCGCCGCGCCGCAGATGGCGCCGGGCCGCATCGACACGCCGGTCTCGACCATGGACGTCACGCCCACCATCGCCGACCTGGTCGGCATCAATCTGGGCGAAGTGACCCCGTGGACCGACGGCGAGAGCCTGGTGCCGATCGCCTCGGGCGCCGCCCGCCAGGTACCGGTGCGGATCGAGTACGCCGCAGAAGCCTCCATCGCGCCGCTGGTGGCAATCCGCGACGGGCGTTTCAAATACGTGCATTGCGAGGTCGATCCGCCGCTGCTGTTCGATCTTCAGGCCGACCCCCACGAGCGCCGGAACCTCGCCGATGACCCGGCGCACGCGGAGGTCACCGCGCGGATGGCCGCGCAGGTGCGCGATCTCTGGGACATGCCCGCCTACGACGCCGAGGTGCGCGAGAGCCAGGCCCGGCGCCATGTCGTCTACGCCGCCCTGCGCAACGGCGCCTACTATCCGTGGGACTTCCAGCCCCTGAAGAAGGCGTCCGAGCGCTACATGCGCAACCACATGGACCTGAACGTGCTGGAAGCCTCCCAGCGCTGGCCGCGAGGAGACTGACGTATGCGAGCCCAACCCACCGCCAGCCATTTCGTCGACGGCGCCTATCTGGAGGACGCCGACGGCAAGCCCTTCGAGAGCGTCTACGCCGCCACCGGCGAAACCATTGCCAAGCTCCACGCCGCGACGCCCGCGGTGATCGAAAAGGCGATGGCCTCGGCCGCCCGCGCCCAGGCCGAATGGGCGGCGATGATGCCGGTCGAGCGGTCGCGCATCCTGCGCCGCACCGCCGACATCATCCGCGAACGCAACGCGGCATTGTCGGAGCTGGAGACCCTGGACACCTCCAAGGCGATCCAGGAGACGCTGGTCGCCGACGCCACTTCGGGCGCCGATTCACTAGAGTGGTTCGCCTCGATGGCCGCGTCGATCGCCGGCGAGAGCGTGCCGCTGGGCACCGACTTCGCCTACACCGTGCGCGAGCCGCTCGGCGTCTGCGTCGGCATCGGCGCCTGGAACTACCCGACCCAGATCGCCTGCTGGAAGGCCGCGCCGGCGCTCGCCTGCGGCAATGCGATGGTGTTCAAGCCGTCTGAGATGACGCCACTGTGCGCGCTCAAGCTCGCCGAGATCTTCATGGAGGCCGGTGCCCCGGCCGGCCTGTTCAACGTCGTCCAGGGATTCGGCGAGGTGGGCGCTGCCCTGTCCACCCATCCGCTGACCGCCAAGGTGTCTCTGACCGGCTCGGTGCCGACCGGCGCGCGGGTCTACGCGGCTGCCGCCGCCGGCATGCGCCACGTCACCATGGAGCTCGGCGGCAAGTCGCCGATCCTGATCTTCGACGACGCCGACCTGGAGGATGCGATCGGCGGCGCCATGCTGGGCAACTTCTATTCCACCGGCCAGATCTGCTCCAACGGCACCCGCGTCTTCGTCCAGTCGGGCATCAAGGACCGGTTCATCGAGCGGCTGGTCGAGCGCACCCGGGCGATCCGCATCGGCGATCCACTCGATCCCGACACCCAGATGGGGCCGCTGGTGTCCGAAGCGCAGCGCGAGAAAGTGCTGGGATACGTCGAGACGGGCCGCAGCGAAGGCGCGACGCTGGACTATGGCGGCGGCGTGCCCACGGGTGGCGCATTCGATGCCGGCGCCTACGTGGAGCCGACGATCTTCTCAGACGTCACCGACGACATGACGATCGCCCGCGAGGAGATCTTCGGGCCGGTGATGTCGGTCCTCACCTTCGAGACCGAGGAGGAGGGCGTGGCCCGTGCCAACGGCACCCAGTTCGGTCTTGCGGCCGGCGTGTTCACGCGCGACCTCACCCGAGGCCACCGGGTCGCCGGCCAGCTCCAGGCCGGGATCTGCTGGATCAACACCTACAACCTGACGCCGGTCGAGGCGCCCTTCGGCGGTGTCAAGAAGTCGGGCCTCGGCCGGGAAAACGGCCGCGCCGCGATGGAATTCTACTCGCAGCTCAAGACCATTCACGTGGGCCTCGGTCCCGTCGAGAGCCCCTACTGACACGACAAGGAGGCGGTGCCGGGCGATCCGTCCGGCGATCGTAGAAAATGATATGAGCGAAGCGGATTTCGTGATCGTCGGGTCCGGCTCGGCCGGGTCGGCCCTGGCCGCGCGCCTGTCGGAGGACGGCAGGCACAGCGTGCTCGTGCTGGAGTACGGCGGCAGCGATGCCGGTCCGTTCATCCAGATGCCGGCGGCGCTCTCCTACCCGATGAACATGCCCCGCTACGACTGGGGCTTTGCCTCGGAGCCGGAGCCCGGCCTCGGCGGCCGCCGGCTGGTCACGCCGCGCGGCAAGGTGGTCGGCGGTTCGTCGTCGATCAACGGCATGGTCTATGTCCGCGGCCACGCCCGCGACTTCGACCACTGGGCCGAGAGCGGCGCCACCGGCTGGTCCTATGCCGACGTGCTCCCCTACTACAAGCGCATGGAGCACTGGCACGACGGCGGCCACGGCGGCGATCCGGACTGGCGCGGCCGGTCGGGGCCGATGCACGTCTCGCGCGGCTCCCGCCGGAACCCACTGTTCCACGCCTTCGTGAAGGCCGGCGAAGAAGCCGGCTTCGAACTCACGGCGGACTACAACGGCGAAAAGCAGGAGGGCTTCGGCCCGATGGAGCAGACGGTCTGGAAGGGCCGCCGCTGGTCCACCGCCAACGCCTACCTGAAGCCGGCGCTCAAGCGGTCCAACCTCGACATGGTCCGCTGCCTCGCCCGCCGGGTCGTCATCGAGAACGGCCGCGCCGTCGGCGTCGAGATCGAGCGCGGCGGCAAGATCGAGATCGTCCGGGCGCGGCGCGAGGTGATCCTCGCCGCCTCCTCCATCAACACGCCGAAGCTGCTGATGCTGTCGGGCGTCGGTCCGGCCGCCCACCTGGCCGAGCACGGCATCGACGTGGTCGCCGACCGGGCCGGCGTCGGCAAGAACCTGCAGGATCACCTGGAGGTCTACGTGCAGCAGGCCTGCACCCAGCCGATCACCCTCTACAAGCACTGGAACCTGTTCGGGAAGGCGCTGGCCGGCGCCGAATGGCTGTTCTTCAAGACCGGCCTCGGTGCCTCCAACCAGTTCGAGAGCGCGGCCTTCCTTCGCTCCAAGCCGGGCGTCGAGTATCCCGACATCCAGTATCATTTCCTGCCGATCGCGGTGCGCTACGACGGCAAGGCGGCCGCCGAGGGGCACGGCTTCCAGGCCCATGTCGGCCCGATGCGCTCGCCGTCGCGCGGCGAGGTCACCCTGAAGAGCGCCGATCCCGCCGAGGCCCCGCGCATCTTCTTCAACTACATGTCCACCGAGCAGGACTGGGTCGATTTCCGCCACTGCATCCGGCTGACCCGGGAGATCTTCTCCCAGCCGGCGTTCGACCCCTATCGCGGCAAGGAGATCCAGCCGGGTGCCGCCTGCCAGAGCGACGACGAGATCGACGCCTTCATCTGCGAGCATGCGGAAAGCGCCTACCATCCATGCGGCACCGCCAGGATGGGCAAGGCCAGCGACCCGATGGCCGTCGTCGACCCGGAATGCCGGGTGATCGGCGTCGACGCGCTGCGGGTGGTCGATTCCTCGATCTTCCCGCGCATCACCAACGGCAACCTCAACGGGCCGTCGATCATGGTCGGCGAGAAGGCCTCGGACATGATCCTCGGCAAGCCGCCGCTTGCCGCCGATAACGCCGAACCGTGGATCAATCCGCGCTGGCAGACCTCGGATCGGTAGAGGCTTCGTCGGCTGAACCCGTTCGTCCGGCCGGCGAGAGATCGCTCAGGACCCAAGCTCTCGAGCAGCCCCTCTGCATTCAGGTCGCGTCGAGCTGACCGGGTCACGCCTTCGCGGATTCGGGAGCGAAGCGCGCCTCAGCGCGGCGGTGCCTGCACCGCCGTGCCCGGACCGGCCGGCAGGCCGCTCCGCTCGCCATCGCCGACCGCGCGCCCGGCGCGATCTCCCGCCGCCCTGCAGAGCCAGTCAGCGACCTGCCGGGAGGCCGCCACGTTGCCCCCCTCGGGATTGACGCCGACGCTGTAGGTCGCCCCGGCGACCCGCCGGTCGGGCCACGGCTCCACCAGATGGCCGGCCCGCAGCAGCTCGTCGACCAGGAACAGCGGCGCGACGAGCGCGCCGATGCCGGACAGCGCCGCCTCCAGCGCGATGTAGAAATGCGGAAAGGCGATCGCCTCGGGTGCCGCATGCGTGCCCGTCGCATGGGCGAACCAGCGATCCAGTTCACCGGCGCGCGTTTCCGCCGACACCAGCGGCAGCGCCGACGGCGCCGACGCGCCGGCCAGTCCCGGCGCCATCACCAACCCCAGCTCCTCCACGAAGATCGGACGCGGGTCGAAGCGCGGCGCCAGCGCCCGCCCCCTTCGGACCATCACGTCGCAGTCGAGCGCGTCCCAGTCCTCGGTCGTGTGGGTCGGCCGCACGCGCACCCGTACCCCCTGCCCTGCCGCCTGGAACGACGGCAGCCGCGGGATCAGCCAGCGCATGGCGAAGGTCGCCGGCGCGACCACGTTCAGCTCGGCCGCGCCATCCTCCGCCTCGATCTCGTCCAGGGCGGTGGCAAGAATCCGGCAGGCTTCCGCCGTCGCCGCCGCAAGCCGCTCGCCGGCGGCGTTGGCGATCATGCCGCGGCGCTTCTCCGCGAACAGCGGACGCCCCAGCCACTCTTCAAGCAGCGTGATTTGCTTGCTCACAGCGCCGTGGGTCACAGCAAGATCGTCCGCCGCGGCGGAAACACTCCCGCTCCTGACGACACTTTCCAGCGCCATCATAGATTTCATCGGCGGAAGTCTTCGTTTTGTCATGTGAGCAACCCTCACACATCTCCGATTTTATTTCGATTGAACGAATTCCACGGATCAACATAATGGGAATACGTTCAATACATCGAATATGTATTTGAATTCATTAGCATACAGCACGCCCATGGCGCTTTGATAACAGGGAGCAAGGATGTCCGTCGCAGTGCCCAGGTCCGATGCCGCCGATGACCGAACGGTCGATGTGAACGGCCGCAGCTATCGCTGGCCCCAGCATCCCGTCGTCGTGATCTGCTACGACGGATGCGATCCCGCGTATGTCGAGGCGGCACGCCGCGACGGGGTGGTGCCGCACATGGACCGCATGATGCGCGACGGCTTTGCCGGCGAGGCGCTGGCGGCGATGCCGACCTTTACCAACCCCAACAACGTCTCGATCGTCTGCGGCGCCCCGCCGCGCGTCCACGGCATCTCCGGCAACTACTTCCTCGACGTCGTAACCGGCGACGAGGTGATGATGCTGGACGATGCCGGCATGGTGGCGCCGACGATCCTCTCCGCCTTCTCCCGCGCCGGTGCCGAGGTCGCGACCGTCACCGCCAAGGACAAGCTCTTGAAGGCGCTCGGCAAGGACATGGACGGGATCGCCTTCTCCGCCGAGAAGGCGCATCTGGCGACGCTCGCGCGCAACGGCATCGAAGATGCGACCCGGCTGGTCGGCCGCCCGACGCCGGGCCAGTACCAGCCCGACCTCTCCCTGTTCGTGCTCGATGCCGGCGTCCGGCTGCTCGAGGAGCGGTCGCCCGACCTCCTCTACCTGTCGCTCTCCGATCTCGTCCAGCACAGCCATGCCCCCGGCACCCCGGACGCCAACGCCTTCATGGCCGAGGTGGACGCGCGGCTCGGCCGGCTGGCCGAGCTCGGCGCCACCGTGGGCATCGTCGCCGACCACGGCATGACCGACATGGCGACCGCCGACGGCAGCCCCAACGTCGTCTATCTCGGCGACGCGCTGAACGCCCGCTTCGGCGAAGGCCGCACCCGCGTCATCTGCCCGATCACCGATCCGTTCGTCCGCCACCACGGCGCGCTCGGCGGCTTCGTGCGGGTCCACGTCCTCGACGCGGGGCTCGATGCCGGGACGGTGCTGGCATACGTCGCCGCCATCGACGGCGTCGACCTGGCACTTGGCCGGGACGAGGCTTGCGCACGCTTCGAACTGCCGGCGGACCGCGAGGCCGACATCGTCGTCGTCGGCGCGCCCGGCGTGGCGCTGGGCGCCCGGTCGGCCGACCACGACCTGTCACAGCTCGCAGGTACAAGGCTCCGGTCTCACGGCGGCCTGTCCGAGCAGCGGGTGCCGTTCATCCTCTCGCGGCCGCTCAACGCCGCCTATCGCGCGCGCGCCGAGGGGACCTTGCGCAACTTCGACATTTTCGAGTTCGCCATCAACGGGACGGATTGAAGTCATGGCCCGCGTCATCGCGATCATGCTGGACGGCCTCAGGCGCGATTTCGTGCGCCCGGAGATCATGCCCAACCTCGTCCGCTTTGCCGCCCGCGCGACGGTGTTCGAGGCCCATCGGTCGGTGTTTCCGTCGGCGACCCGCGTCGTCTCGGCGGCCTTCGCCACCGGCTGCCACCCGGCGCGCAACGGCCTGCAGGGCAACGCGATGGCCCTCATGGAAGACGGTCGGCTGGTGCTGCACGACGCCGGCAAGCCGGAGTTCCTGCAGCACAAGCGCGCCGTCACCGGATGTTCGCTCGCCATGCCGACGCTGGCCGAACGGGTCGCCCCCCACGGCGGCGCGATCGTCTTCAACAACGTCTCGCCGGGAGCCGCCTACGCCCACGATCCCGACGGGCACGGCCACGTCTACCATCGCGCCGGATCGTTCGGGCCCGGCCGCATACCGGTCCCCGAGACCGACGCGCTGGCGATCGCGCTCGGCATCGATGGCGACCGGGAGATGACCCGCCGCTTCGTCGCCGAAGGTGTGGACGGCGACGCCGCCTTCGCGCTGCTCTGGCTGTCCGAACCCGACACCTCCCAACACGCCCTGCCGCTCGGCTCGCCGGAGCACCTGGACCTGCTCGCCGCGGTCGACGCGCTTGCCGGCACCGTCATCGGCGCGGTCGACGCCCGCATCGCCGCCGGTGAGGACATCCTGCTGTCGGTCGGCTCCGACCACGGCCACCAGACGGTCACCGAGACGATCGACGTCGCCGGCTCCCTCGTCGCGGCAGGCCTCAAGCAGGCGGACACCTCCGACGATGTGGTGGTGGCGCCCAACGGCACCGCGGCCCTGATCTACATCCACCCCGACCACGCGGAACGGATTGACGCGATTGCCGCGCATCTCGCCGCCCAGCCCTGGGCCGGCCCGGTCTTTCACGGCGCAGCACTGGCTGACATCCGCCACCACCCGGAGACCGGTCCCGCGATCGCCCTCTCGATGGCGGCGAGCGACGCCGACAACGCCTTCGGCGTGCCGGGCCTGAGCGCTGCGGTGATGCCCGGTCCGGGCAAGGCCGACCGCACCGGCTGCGGCCAGCACGGCGGCCTCGCGGCCCGCGAGCAGTCGCCGGTCCTGATGCTGTCGGGACGCGGGTTCGCGCCCGGCGGCCGCCACGGCGCGACGACATCGGCCGTCGATCTCGCCCCCACCTTTCTCGCCCATCTCGGCCTTCCTGCCGACGACCTCGACGGGCGGGCCCTGCAAGCCGCTTCCCCCTCCATGACGCCGGAGACCTGAACCATGAAATCCCCTTCGCTCACCCGTCGCCAGCTGATGCTGGGCGCCGCCACCACCGCGCTGGTCGCGACGCTTCCGATCTCGCTGCATGCCCAGGATGTCACCCGTGGCGGCGTGCTGCGCTACGCGACCCTCGGCCTCGACACCTCCGATCCGCACCGCCACACCGGCTCGATCGCCGTGCAGCAGCTCTATGCCGAGGCGCTGACCTCCATCGGGCCGGATGGCCGCGTCGAGCCGTTCCTGGCGGAAGCCGTCGAGGTCTCAGACGACGGCATGACCTACACGTTCACCATCCGTGACGGGGTCACCTTCCACAACGGCGACACGCTGACCGCCGACGACGTGGTCGCCAACGTCGAGCGCGTGCGCTCCAACGTGAAGGGCGGCTGGCTCGCCTCCGCCATGAAGCTCGTCGATGGAGCCGAGGCCACGGACGGCCGCACCGTCGTCATCCAGATGACGGAACCCTACGCGCCGCTGACCAACCTGCTCTCGGAGCTGTGGATCCTGTCGCCGAAGTCGCCGGGCTGGGAAGAGACCATCACCACCCCGATCGGCACCGGGCCGTTCTCGTTCGGCGAATGGCAGCCCCAGATCCGGCTGTATGCCCCGGCCCACAAGGCCTACTGGCGCGGCGACATGCCCTATCTGGAGGCGGTCGAGGCTAACCTGCGCGAGGACCTCGACAAGTCGGGCGCCATGCGCGCCGGCGACATCGACATCGCCAGCGTTCCCCGCGACGAGTCGACCCAACTGGCCAAGACCGGCGACGTCCGGGTGAGCACCCTGAAGGACTCCACCTGGTACTTCGTCTCCTTCAACAACCGCAATCCGCGCCCGCCCTTCGACGATCCCCGCGTCCGCGAGGCGATCATGTACGCGGTCGACAAGCAGGCCTTCATGAACTTCCTGGCCGGCGACGACGGCGTGGTGACCAACCAGATGGTCATGCCCGGGCACGTCTACTTCGACCAGGCGCTGCATGACGCCGACAAGCACGCCGCGCCGCATCTCGACAAGGCGAAGGCGATGCTGGCCGAGGCCGGCGTGACGCCGGAGGACGTCACCATCGAGTTCGTCTCCTGGCAGGAGAACTATCCGCAGGTCGTCGTGCAGATGGTGCGCCAGCTCGGCTTCCAGGTGAACCACGTCGCCCTCGACGACCTCGGCGCCCAGAACCGCCTCGGCCAGTACGACTGGGACATGAACACCATGGCCTCCGGGCCGCGCGCCGACATCTTCCTGCGCTTCGTGCGGCTGATGAGCGATGGCCCGAACCCCGTCCTGTGGGGCGGCGTCCAGGATCCGGAACTCGACGCGCTCATCAAGCAGGCCGTCGCGGAGACCGACGAGGACAAGCGCAAGGCGCTCTATCTCGCCGCCTGGCAGCGGGTGTTGGACAACTACTACACGGTCGTCCTCGGCCACGCCGCCAACACCATCGCCATGCGCGAGGCGGTCCAGGGCTACGAGCCGGGCTTCACCTGGTCGCCGAACTGGGCGAGCGGCGGCATCGCCCAGACCTGGCTCAAGCAGGACTGACCGTCATGGCGCTCGTCTCCGCTCACGACGACATCGGATCCAACCGGCCCGCCGTCCACCACGTGGCCGCCTCTGGAAAACCGGAGCGCGATGCGGGCGCAGACTTGGCACCGCCGGCTTCGGCCGGCGTCCGACGACACGTCCCGGGGGCCGTTTCCCCCGGGGCGCTGATCGGCGGCGCGATCGTCCTGATCATCGTGCTGGCGGCCATCTTCGCGCCGCTGATCGCCCCTTACGATCCGCTCGCCCAGGATCTCCTCAACCTGAACAAGGGTCCGAGCGCGGCGCATCTTCTCGGCACCGACCATCTCGGGCGCGACGTCTTCTCGCGCCTCCTGATGGGCGGCCGCACCACTCTCCTTGTCGGCATCGGCGGAACGCTGGTGGCCTTTGTCCTGGGGGCCTGCTGCGGCCTCACCGCGCTGGCGCTGGGACGGATCCCCGAGGCGATCGTCTTCGGCGCGATCGACATCGTCCGCGCCATGCCGGGCATCCTGCTGGCGCTGCTGCTGATCGTCGCCATCGGCGCCGGAACGGGACCGGTGCTGCTCGCGCTCGGCCTCTCCTACGCACCCCATTTCGCCTATGTCTCGCGCGCCGCCTACAAGCGCGAAGCCGCCCAGGACTACGTGCGCGCCGCCGGCCTGTTCGGCGGCGGCCGGCTGCACGTCCTGACGCTGCACGTGCTGCCCAACGTGATGGGCGGGCTGATCACCCAGGCGGCGATCATCCTGCCGCGCTGCATCGTGACGGAATCGGTGCTGAGCTTCCTCGGCCTCGGCGCCTCCCCCGACGCGCCGACCTGGGGCCGCATGGTCTCGGATGCCAGCCGCTATCTGGAGATCGCGCCGCACGCCATCCTCGCCCCGGTGATCGCGCTGATCGCGCTCACCGTCAGCCTGCTGCTCGTCGGCGACGCCCTGCGGGCCCACCTCGACCCCCTGCGCCGGGTGAAGCGCGCCGTCGTGGAGGTGGCCCCGTGACCGCACGTCTCCTTGCCCTCGCGACCAGCCTCGCGCGCATGGTGCTGCAGGCAGCCGGCATCGTGGTGCTCGTCTTCCTTTTGTGCCGGGTGGTGCCCGGCGACGCCGTCGACCGGATGGCGCTGGAAGGCGGGCTGACCAGCGCGCAGGAAAGCGCGCTGCGCGCCGAGATGGGTCTCGACCGCAGCCTCGCCGCCCAGTTCACTGACTGGGCCGGCGAGGCGGTGCGCGGCGATTTCGGCACTTCGCTGCGCTACCACCGGCCGGTGTCCGACATGCTGGCGACGGCGCTGCCGACGACGCTGAAGCTGGCGGTGTTCTCGTTCGTGTTCGGGCTGACGCTGGCGATCGGCCTGGCGGTCGCCGCCGCCATGACCGGCAGCCCCTGGCTCTCCGGCCTCGTCAACCTCGTCAACGTCTGGTCGATCGCCCTGCCGACCTTCTGCGTCGGGGTGATCGCCATCCTGGTCTTCTCCATCTGGCTCGGCTGGCTGCCGGTCCTGGGCGGCCTCCTGATGCCGGTGATCATCATCGGCATGGACAACGCCGGCCAGATCGGCAAGCCGCTGTTCGAAGAGCTGCGCGAGGCGGCGACCTCCGCTCACGTGCGGACCGCACGGGCCAAGGGCCTCGGGCCGGTGCGCATCGCCTTCTTCCACCTGCTGCCGACCGCGCTGCCGGTGGCGCTCGCCATGTCGGGCCTGGTGCTCGCCGGCCTGGTCGCTGGCACGCTGACCATGGAGATCCTGTTCGGGCTTCCGGGCCTCGGCAGCCTGATGCTCAACGCCATCCACGGCCGCGACTACCCCGTGGTGCAGGCGGCGATCACCGTCGCCGCCGTCGGCCTGGTGGTCGTCAACGCGCTCATCGACATCGTCCACCGCACCGTCGACCCGAGGATCGCGCGATGACCGACACGCCCCTTCTGGACGTCCGCAACCTGCACGTCGGAACCGCCGACACCGCGATCCTGAACGGCGTCTCCTTCCCGCTTGCGGCCGGGCGCACCCTCGCGCTGATCGGCGAGTCCGGATCGGGTAAGTCGATGACGGCGCTGGCCATCCTGGGCCTGCTGCCGCGCGGCGTCGACTACGGGACGGGCGCCCGCATCCTGTTCGAAGGCGCGCCGCTGCCGCTCGGCGACGAGGCCGGCATGCGGGCGCTGCGCGGCGCGCGCATCGGCGTCGTGTTCCAGGATCCGATGGCCTGCCTCAATCCGTTCATGCGGGTGGGCCGCCAGATCGAGGAGGCGCTGGTGCGGGCGGGCATGCGCGACGCCGCCGCACGCCGGCGGCGGATCGCCGGCCTGATGGAGGAGGTCGAACTCCCCGATCCCGCCCTCGTCGGCCGCTATCCGCACGAGCTCTCCGGCGGCCAGCAGCAGCGCGTCATGATCGCCATGGCGCTGGCCGGCGAGCCCGACCTGCTCATCGCCGACGAACCCACCAGCGCCCTCGACGCCACCGTGGCGGTGGAGATCATCGCGCTTCTCGCCGCCCTGCAGGAGCGGCGGCGGATGGCCATGCTGTTCATCACCCACGACCTGTCGGTGGCCGGCGCGCTCGCCCACGAAGTGGCCGTCATGCACGATGGCGAACTGCTGGAAATCGGACCGGCCGACGAGGTGCTGACCCGACCGCGCCACCCCTACACCAGGCGGCTGGTGGCGGCCCGCGCCACCCTGCAGGCCTCGGCGCCACCGATCGGTCTGCGCGGCGCGGCCTGTCTCGCCTCCGCCGTCGGCCTCTCCGTCGACTATCCCGGCAAGGGCCTGTTCAGCCGGCCGACGCGCGCCGTGCACGACGTCCAGATCGCGCTGCACGAAGGCCGCACCCTCGGCATCCTGGGACAGTCCGGCTCGGGCAAGAGCACGCTCGCCGCGGCGCTCTGCGGATTGCGCGCGCCGGCCACCGGCTCGATCCGGCTCATCGACCGGACCCTGACGCCGGCGGCGCCGCATCTTCCCCGCGCGCTGCGGCGCCCGATCCAGTTCGTGTTCCAGAACCCGCTCGGCGCGCTCAATCCCCGGCTGACCGTCCGCCGGCTCCTGGCCGAGCCGCTGAGGCTGGCCGGCCTTGCCGACGAGGTGCCGGCGCGGGTCGAGACCGCGCTGGAAGACGTCGGGCTCGAGCCGTCTCTGGCCGGGCGCTATCCCCACCAGCTGTCCGGCGGCCAGCGCCAGCGGGTGTGCATCGCGCGCGCGCTGCTCTGCGAGCCCCGGATCCTCGTCTGCGACGAAGTCGTCTCGGCGCTCGACATGACCGTCCAGGTGCAGATCCTCGCGCTCCTGCGACGGCTGCAGGCCGAGCGCGGCTTCGCCATGGCCTTCATCGGCCACGACATCGAAGTCGTGCGCTGGATATCGGACGAGATCGTGGTCATGCACGACGGACACATGGTCGACCGGTTCGAGGTCGGAGACCTGGGATCGGGGGTCCGGCATGAGCAGACCCGCCGGCTGCTATCAGGCCAGCCCCGGCGCGCTGCCTGAGAGGCCGATCGCCTGAACCTCCAGGCCATGGCGGCACGAACGGCACCCAGACACGATGATGCCGCCGGAGGAATACGGTCCTCGGCGGCATCGGTCAGGGTCGGGAGCGCAGCGCTGGCGTTACGCGGTCAACGCATCGGCGCACGCCTCGGCCCCGTCGCGGGTCGCTGACGTCTCACCGGGCATCGTTGCCCAGCCGCCTTCCTCGACGAATTCGCGCCGCTTGTAGGAACTTGTGATGGCGTTCAGTTCGGTGAGGCGGGCCGAGGAGTTGTCGGCGGCGTTGAACCGCGCGACGCAGATCTCGGCGACCAGCTTGCTGCGCGCCGCATCGGCGGAGGCTTCGCTGGCATCGCGCGCCTTGGCGCCGGTCATCCAGCCGCCCCATGTGAAGCCGACCACCAGGGTGGCGGCGACGCAGGCGACACAGGCCCAGAGCAGGATCGTCTTCGTCGGCTGATACGCTTCCCAGCGCTTGGACATCGACGGTTTCTTGTCGGTTTGGACGGCCATGCAGAGGTTTCCTTCTGGGTTGGTGTTGTTTGCGGCGATCGGCCGGGGCGAAACCCGTCCCGGAGGTTCGGGAGGGGCGTGCGGGTGGGTCTGTCGCGGATCTGGCCGATGCGAACCGATGGGATTGCTCAGAGGACGGGATCTGAGGTCACGTTCCGTCGCTCGGGCGGCGCCACCGGACCGGAAAGAATTCGAGGGCACGAGATGGCTGCAGACGGGCGCATCGCAGACATGAAAGCACGCGCCATCATCCGGCGCACAGCACCGGGAGCCTATCCCTCCCGGCAAAGATAGGCCAAATCTCAGAACTTATGATGTGACTTTCATCATATACGAAAATATTTACAAATATACAGGTGAAAGCCCAATATTCCAGGAAAACGACAAAAGTGGTATTTCAAATTGCCAAGAAATATGCGCTCACACGGCCGCCCCCAGCCGTGGCAGACCGCCCGCTGCCGGGCGGACAGTCTCCCGCCTCAGGCGCCAGCGCGGCGCGGATGTGATACATGATGCGGAAGCGCGGCCGTTCGCAGCGCAGTCGCCGGATGCCCTCCGGAACCGCGTGAACGCGTCCGGCCCTAGGCCTTTGACGGCTTGCCCTTTGCGGCAGCCTCGTCTCTGGCGAGCCGCAATTCCTTGAGCCGTGCGGAATTCGTGCGCGCCTCCTCGGCATCGCTCTCGTACGCCTGCCGCGGTTCCGAGGCCGACTTGCCGCCGCCCTTCTGCACTTTTTTGAAAGCGGCATCTGCCTCCTGGCGCCGCTTGGAATGCTCAGACACGACGTTAATCCTCTCGTTGGACGGCAAGATCGGTATCCGGCGCGATCGATGATCTGCGATGAACGTTCAGCAACCCGTGGCCGCCTGGAGGGTGCCGTGACGACGCTCAGGATTGTTCATAGAACGACCTATGACTACCGCCGTCCGCTCAGGCTGGGACCGCACCGGCTGATGCTGCGGCCGCGCGAAAGCCGCGACCTGAGGCTCATCCGTAACGATCTCATGGTCCGGCCTGCGGCGACAATCACCTGGGCGCACGATGTCTATGGCAATGCCGTAACGACAGCGACCTTCGGGGATCTGACGGCGAATCTTACCATAGAATGCGCGACTGAACTCGAACTCTATGCGGTCGACTGGCCGATCTTCGACATCGCCGCGTCGGCGATCCACTTTCCGTTCCGATATTCCGACGACGATTGGAAGGATCTGGGCCAACTCTCCGCCTGCCAGTACGAGGACCCGCAGGGGCAGCTCGCCCGGTGGGCGCAAGGTTTCGTCGCCGGCTACTCCACCGATACGCTCTCCCTCCTCAAGGACATGAACGCCGGGATCACGGCCCGGATCCGCTACGAGGTCCGCGAGGACGAAGGCACCCAATCTCCGCTGCGCACCCTGGAGCGCGGCGCCGGCTCCTGCCGCGACTTCGCGGTGCTTCTGGTGGAAGCGGTCCGCAGCCTCGGGTTCGGGGCACGCATCGTTTCCGGCTATCTCTGCAGCGCGGGCAACGGCCTCACCGGCTCCCAGGGCGCCGGCTCGACCCATGCGTGGGCCGAAGTCTATGTGCCGGGGGCCGGCTGGATCACCTTCGACCCGACCAATCTCGGCGTCGGCGGCGCCAACCTGATCCCGGTGGCGGTCGCCCGGGATATCCGGCAGGCGATGCCGGTCGTCGGCAGCTTCGAAGGCGCCGCCGAGGACTTCCAGCAAATGTCGGTCGAGGTCGAGGTCACCAAAATGCCGGCCGGGGCCTGACCCCGAGGCCCACCGATTGCGCACCGGTGTGGACGCCTGCCTTCATTTGGCGGTGAAGCCGCCGTCCACGTGCAGGATCTGGCCGGTGACGTAGGCCGCCGCATCCGAGCAGAGGAACAGCGCCGGCCCGACCAGATCCTCCAGCACGCCGTTGCGGCCGATGCAGGTCTGCTCGGCGTTGCGGGCGGTGCGCTCGGCATCGGCGAACACGGCGGCGGTGAGCTCGGTCGGGAAGAAGCCCGGCGCCAGCGCGTTGGCGGTGATGCCGTGGCGCGACCAGGCCTCGGCCATCGCCCGGGTGAGCTGTCCGACACCGCCCTTCGAGGCGCCATAGGCAAGCCCGCCCGGAAAGGCGCGCGTGGTCTGCAGCGAGGCGATGTTGAGGATCCGGCCCCAGCCCCGCGCCTTCATCGGCGGAACCAGCGCCTTCGCCAGAAAGAACGGCGTGGCGAGGTTGAGGTCGATGGTCGCCCGCCACGCCTCGACCGTCACCTCGTCGGCCGGCTGGCGGGCGGTGAGACCCGCGGCGTTGACGAGGATGTCCGGCGGGCCGAACGGCTGCGAGATCTTTTCGGCGAGCGCGTCGAGCGAGGCGTAGTCCGACAGGTCGGCGGCGATCGCTGCCGTCTCGCCGTCGGCCTCCCGGCGCCAGTCCTCGAGCGCTTCGGCACGCCGCGCCACCCCGACCACCTGCGCGCCGGAGGCGGCGAACGCCGCGGCCAGTGCGCGCCCGATCCCGCCGCTGGCGCCGGTCACGCAGGCCACCCGGCCGGCCACGGAAAAGCGATCGTCCACCATGCTCACTCCGCCGCGCTGAGATCGAACGTCTCGCCCGGGAAATACTTCGCGAGACGGATGTCGGCGCTGCGGGCATGGCCTTCCATGCCTTCCAGGCGGGAGATGCGCGCCGTCGCCTCGGCGACCCGCTTGGCACCATCGGCGGTCGCGCGCTGCCAGGTGACAAGCTTCATGTACTTGTGGACCGACAGACCGCCGGTGTAGCGCGCCGCCCCCGAGGTCGGCAGCACGTGGTTGGTGCCCGCCGCCTTGTCGCCATACGCGACCGTGGTCTCCTCGCCCAGGAACAGCGACCCGTAGCACTGCAGCCGCCCCAGCCACCAGTCGAGGTCGGCCGCCTGCACGGTCAGATGCTCGGCCGCGATGTCGTCGGCCACGCGCGCCATCTCCTCCCGGTCGGCGCAGAGGATGACGTCGGCATAGTCGCGCCAGGCGGCCTCGGCGTTCCTGGCGTTCAGCTCCGGCAGATCGGCGATCAGCTCCGGCACCCGCGCCATCACCCGCTCCGCCAGGGCCCGCGAGGTCGTCGCCAGCCAGACCGGCGAGTTGTAGCCATGCTCGGCCTGGCTGACGAGGTCGACCGCGACGATCTCCGCATCGGCGGCGTCGTCGGCGAGGATCAGGCTGTCGGTCGGGCCGGCGAACATGTCGATGCCGACTCGCCCGAACAGGATGCGCTTGGCCTCGGCGACGAACTGGTTGCCCGGCCCGACCAGAATGTCGGCCTTCGGCAGGCCGAACAGACCGAACGCCATGGCGGCCACGCCCTGCACGCCGCCGAGCGCCAGGATGCGGTCGGCACCGCACAGGTCGGCGGTGTAGATGATCGCCGGGTGGATCCCGACGCCCGGCCGCGGCGGCGAGCAGGCGGCGATGTGGCCGCAGCCCGCCACCTTCGCCGTCGTCACCGTCATCAGCGCCGAGGCGATGTGGGCATAGCGGCCGCCGGGCGCGTAGCAGCCTGCCGCCTGGCACGGGATCGCCTTCTGGCCGGCGATGAGCCCCGGCTCGATCTCGAACTCCATGTCGACGATCGTCGCCTTCTGGGCCTCGGCGAAGCGGCGGATGTTGTCGTGGGCGTAGCGGATGTCGTCCTTCAGCTTCTGGGACACCTTCGCCGCGGCCTCTTCGATCTCGGCCCTCCCCACCACGATGTCGCCCTCGTAGCGGTCGAATTCGGCCGCGTAGCGCCGCGCCGCGTCGTCCCCGCCCGCCTCGATCGTGTCGAGGATCGCCTGCACCGTCGCCCGCACGTCGGCGGCGTCGTCGGTGGAGGCTCTTTCGGCCTTCTTGAGATACTGGACGGTCATGGAATCCTCACTTGTACACGTGGGGGAGAAGCGGCGTGGAGAGCGCCGGCCTGCGCGCGCATCATCAGCGTAAGCGCTTGCAAAGACGAAATGCAAGCGCTTACATTCCTGCCACCCGCAAGGTTCGTGTCCGTCTTCAGGAGCTGTCTCATCAAGTCCGCCGCCTCTCTCAACGACGTCGCCCGCCACGCCGGCGTCTCCACGGCGACGGTCTCGCGCGCGCTCAACACGCCGCACCTGGTGAAGACGGACACCCGAAAGCGCGTCGAGGACGCGGTGATGGCGCTCGGCTACACGCCCCATTTCGGTGGACGGGCGCTCGCCTCCAACCGCACCGACACCATCGGCGCGGTGATCCCCACCATGGAAAACGCCATTTTCGCGCGTGGGCTGCAGGCGATGGAGGAGGAGCTGAGCGACCACGGCATCACCCTGCTGGTCGCCACCTCCCACTACGATCCCGACCGCGAGGCCCGGCAGGTGCGGGCACTGCTGGCCCGCGGCGTCGACGCGCTGGCCCTCATCGGTCAGGCGCGACCCGACAGCACCTACGAGATCCTGCGCACCCGGGGCGTCCCGTTCGTGACGCTGTGGAACCGGAGCGACAACGCCGGCACACCGTTCGCTGGCTTCGACAACCACGCCGCGGCGCGCGCGATGGCGGACCTGGTGATGGACAACGGGCATCGCCGGATCGCGATGATCGCCGGCGTCACCCGCGACAACGACCGCGCCCTCTCCCGCGTCGACGGCGTCACGGGTGCCCTCTCCATGCGCGGCATCGAACTCGCGCCACCACTGCTGGTGGAAGCCCCCTATGAGCTGGCAGCGGCCGCCGCCGCCGCGCGGGATATCCTGACGCGCGTCCCGCGCCCGACCGCCATCATCTGCGGCAACGACGTGCTGGCCGCCGGCGCGCTCGTCGGCGCCAAGGAGCTCGGGCTGCGCATTCCGGAGGACGTGTCCGTCGTCGGCTACGACGACATCGACCTGTCGATCGCCGTCGATCCGCCGCTCACCACGGTGCGGGTGCCGCATCGGCGGATGGGCCGGGCTGCCGCCGACATGCTGCGCCGGATGATCGACGGCGCACCCGTCGACAACCGCTGCTTCGAGTTCGAGCTGGTCATCCGCCGCTCGCTGGGATCGGCGGCCGGCAACGAACCTTAGTCCCCGTTCCGGTCAGTCGCCGACGCGCACCCAGTGATTGACGCTCTCCACCCGGCAATCCTTCGCAGTGCCCATGACGGCGGCAGCTTCCGGCGGCAACGAGACCGTCACCGTGGTGATGTGCTCGATGGTCGCAGCGTCGACCACCCGCAACGACCAGACCAGCGAGCTGCCGCCGCCCGGGATCTTGGCGAACGTCCCGGGCATCACGCTTGTCGTCCAGCGGTTGGTGCCGGCGGGCTTCCAGCGCACCTTCATCTGCTGCGTCATCGGCAACTGGTCGGGATGGAAGGGCCGGCGCACGTCGAGCCGGCGCGGCGCCATCATCTCGGCCGGCAGCTTGCCCGGTGAGACGGGAAACGCCTTCTGCATCATGGGCGGACAGCCCCGCATCTGCGTCTCGCCGAGCCGGGCCTGCCAGAGACCGCTGCGCGGCTGCGGCCCGCCGGCCGTCCCGTCCGGGAACAGCTCGATCGGCTTGCGCGTCCCGTCGGGGAGCGGCTGGACCGGTGTCTCGGGCAGCCGATCGAGATCCATCGGTACGTCCCGAGGGACGCACGTGTCCGGACCGGAATAGACGAAGGCCGTGCGGTCGGCGCCGAGCACCACGGCCGCCTCCTGCAGGCTGTCTCGGGCGACCCAGTATCCCTTTCGGTCGGCCGGTGCGACGACCAGCACCGAGCGCGGATCCGGCGCCGAGCCGAACAGGGCCTCCATCTCGCCGCGCACTTCGCTCTCCGGGACCTGATACGTGGGCGCCTCGCCGGGCCGAACGACGACCAGCGGCGACGGACAGGTTGCGAAAACCGGGGAGACACCGGCCGCCAGGCCAGCGAGCACGATGATCGGGCGGATCATTTTGCGCCTCCCACCTTGGACATGAAGGCATCGAACGCCGCCCCATCGACTTGCCGTCCCTGACCGACCGGCCCCGCCGCGGCGGTCAATCCAGCCGCCAGCGCCTCCAGTTCGTCGGTCGAGACGTAGGGCGTGACGTCGCAGAGCGGGCCGAGGGCGGTGTCGACGCAGGGATCGGCGCTCGGCTGGTTGAGACCGACGAGCTTCACGTTGCCGCCCGGATCGCGGTCGTGAAACCAGGTGGCGATCCGGCCGTCGCCTGTGCGCGTCGGCAATTCCACCGACCACCCGGGGGGCAGGGTTCCCGACAGGGGCGGATCGGCGAGGGCAAAACGGCACGGCGCGGGACCGGCGCAGCGCGCGGCCACAGGCTGCGGGCTGAGCGTAAGGCTGGCGCGCAGGGTGTCGAGGGCAGCAAACGCCTGCGCGTCATCGGGGGCGGCATCGTTGCGCCACAGGCAGACGTCGCCGGCTCGGGAGGCGCCGCAGATGCCGTTCGCCTCGATCCACTGGCGCGGATTGAGAAGCAGCATATTGAGATTGCCGCCAGCTTCGTAGAATTCCACCATCGGCCGGTCGAGCCGCTCGCCGGCCGCCTGCGCGCCCGCCGACTGTGGAGCTACGCTCGGCGCGGTCGCCACCCATCCGGCCGGCAGCGTGAAGCCGAGCCCCGTCGCCGGATCGCGGAGCGCGCAATCGGTCGCGCCGAGACAGGTGAAGGCGTAGTCCTCCCAGCGCTTGCCGTCGGCGCCGTCGTCGGGCCCATGGCCCGCGTCGTCCGCCTCCGCCTTGCGCCCGATCGCACCGGCGCCGGTGGCGTCGTCCTCGACCGCGCCCACCTCGAGCGGGATCCGCGCCTTCTCCGCCTGCTCACCGGTCGCGTCGTAGCCGCGATAGACGAGGGCGTAGGTGCCGGGCTCGTCAGGGGCGGCCAAAACCCCGCCTTCGGCCAGTTCGCCCAGGTTCAGGCCGTAGCCGATGCGCTCTTCGCCGCGCCAGATCTCGATCCGGTCGTTGCGCAGCTGGCTGCCGCGTGTCTCCACCGGGATCGGGGCTCCGGGCGCAACGCGCGCAGGCGCGCTCAAGGCAACCGCTGGCTCCATCTCTGCCTCGATGACCACGCTTTCGATCGCCTCGCCGCCCCAGCTCTCCAGCCGCAGCAGATAGCGGCCGGACCCGGCCGGCAGGTTGATGCCGGCGTTCTTGCGCCCCTTGGTGCCCTCGACCGTGCTGTAGGTGATGGACTCGCCGGGGCTGCCGTCGGCCGCGAGCCGGTAGAGCTGCAGAGCGAGCGCCGCCCCGTTGGTCTCCTGGCCTTCGTGCAGGATCTCCAGGTCCACCTGGGTCGTCTCGCCGATTGCCGCATAGGGGCCGCGATCGCGGAGGGCGACCTGCGGCAGCTTGCCGATCAGGGTAACCGGAACGTCCTGCGGCTCGCCGGCCGCCACCGTGAACGCCGCCTCGCCGTAGCCGTTCGCCGCCTCCACGCTCGCCACGTACGCACCGGGCGGCAGCTCCACGGGATAGGGTGCGTAGCGGTCGTCTCCGGTCACCGTGGCGGCGACGCGCTCCTGCCCGCCGTCGTCGCGCACCCGCCACGCATAGCTGTCTGGCATCCCGCCGGAATAGACGAACAGGAGGTGCACGCCCGCCGTCCGCGTCTCCGCCGGAGCGGCTCCTGTGCGCACCAGCGCCTCGGCCAGTTCGTCGCCGGATTGCGGCCGCAGCAGCAGCCCCCCGGTCCTGGCCGGAATGCAGGCGAGCGTTTCCGCCTCCTGCTCGGTCAGGCCAAAACCCACAACGTGGGCCCGGACGCGGATGCCTTCCGCCAGCAACGCGTCGATCACCGCGCACGGATCGACGCCGCATGTCTCCAGCCCGTCGGTCACCAGCACGATGTCGGCCTCCTCGGCCATGCGGGGGATCTGGGAGGCTGCAATTCGCAACGACTGACCGAGCGGCGTCTTGCCCTTCGGCGAGATCCGGGAGACGCGGTCAGCCAGGCCCGCCGGATCCTGGAGGCCGGTGGGGGCAATCACCTCGATGTCGGAGCAGTCTCCCTTGCGGTTGTGGCCATAGGCGACGACGCCCAGCGGCACGCTGCGGTCGCGCAGGGTAAAGAAGTCGGTGAGCACGTCCCGGGCAATCTCGATCTTGGTCCGACCGCCGTCGAGCTGGCCCCACATGGATCCCGAAGCGTCGAGCACGAGGATGGAGGCCCGTTGCGAATCCGCCGCCCGCGCCGGCATCGTCGGCGCCAGGACGAGGGACCCGACGAGCAGGCCGAGCGCCACACGCGTGGCGGACAGAAGGGGCGGTCGGGAGAAGCGGATGTGCGGCATCGGTTTCCGTCGCGTCTGGTGTCGAGGTGGCGGCCGAGCGGAATGCCCGTCGGTTGCCTGACCCTACGCGACGCGTCCGCGCGGTTCTTGGGGATGCCGGTAGTGGAGCGGGGGAGCGCGGCACAAAGCGGGGCGACGGAGGTCCCACACGCCCCCCTCCCGGATCAGGCCGGGCGCGGGCGGCCCGCCGGGGCATCACGGAACGCCGGCGCCGGTGTCACGCCGGCCGCCGCGCGGGCGCGTACGTCGCGCGGGGTTGCGGCGAAGGCACGCTTGAACAGGGCGTTGAACCAGGACACATCGCCGAAGCCGCACGACAGGGCGATGTCCGCGACCGACCGGTGGGACGCGGCCGGATCGGTGAGTTCGCGATAGGCCAACAGCAGCCGCCGTGCGGTGACGTAGTCGCGGAACGAGGTCTCCTCGCCGGCGAACAGCGCGCGCAGATAGCGTTCGGAAATGCGGTGGCGGCCAGTGATCCACTCCACCGAGAGGCCGGGCTCGGTGAGGCGGGTCTCGATGTCTGCCTTGATGGCCGCCAGGCGCGCCGCACGGCCGCCCCGACCGCGGGCCTGTTCGGCGCTGTCGCGGTCGGCGCCGAGCGCCAGCAGGGCGAGATCCTGAACGTGGACCGCGCAGCGCAGCGCCTCGTCGGTGGAGAGCCCGGCCATCTCGTCGTGCAAGGCGCGGGCATAGCGGCTGAACAACCGCCACTGGGGCGTCAGCGGCGCGGTGCCGCGCAGCATCCGGTCGAGCCTGCTGCCACAGCTCGCCAGCACGCCGCGCGGCAGCGAGACATAGAACACCTCGGACCGGGCACCGTGGAACCGCGCCCGCCCCGGCACCTCGTTCGGGTCGACGTAGATGGTCCCCGGCGCACAATCGACGGGGACACCGCCCTGCTGATGCATGGAGAAGCCGCCAGCCACTGGAATGTGGATCATCAGATTGTCACCGGTCTCGGCGGCGAGACCCGTGGTGCGTTCCGCACGGCACGCGGAATGGATGCCGATCCCCGTCACCAGCGTCGGCAGCACGCCGATCACCGTCTCGGATGTGAAGCGGTCGAGATGGTCCGGTACGATGTCGAGCTTGCAGATCGCAGATACCGCGTCCTGGAAGGCGGCGACGCGCGTCGCCGCATCGAAATCGCTGGCTCTCAGGCTGACGATCGGCATCGTCCCTCCCCGACTCGGCCCCCCGACCGTCTGAGTGTCCGGCGGCCGGCAGATGACACCGGCAGCCCGCGCAGGATGTCGTTTATAGCCCGACGCCCGCCAATCCGCATGTGTCCGGCATCACGGGCCAGCGGTTTGACGATGCGTGCGGCCGGCAAGCCCGCCAGCGGTCGCCGACCCGCCCTCTCATGGCGATCAAGGGCAGCCCCCGCCCATCATCAGGGCCACGCGCCCCGCTCACTCATCATATGAATAGGGGGCGATTGGCCAAATCACGCTTGATGAAGCCCACCTCTTGATCTAATTGTACGATAAATAGAGATCTGGGAGGATCACGCGTGTCTCTGGTGGGTTGGGCCGACGAGAATGGGGCTGACGGCGAGCGGTCGAACCTGACGACCGGTGTCGCCACCCATATCGGCTGCCGGATCGCCTCCGGCCGGCTGCTTCCCGGCGAACTCCTGCCGACCGAGAAGGACATCCAGACCGAGTACGGGGTGTCCCGAACCGTGGTGCGCGAAGCGGTGCGCCATCTGGCCGGCAAGGGCCTGATCTCGGTGCGCCCGAAAGTCGGAATGCGCGTCCGTCCCGAGACCGACTGGAACATGCTGGATTCGGAGGTGATGCGCTGGCATCTCCTCGCCGAGGTCCGGCGCCCGTTCGTCGAGGCGCTCTACGAGATGCGCCTGATCAACGAGCCCGCCGCCGCCCGGATCGCCGCCGACCGCATCGATCCGTCCGACCGGCGCGCGCTGGGCGCCGCCCTCGACGGCATGGCGCAGCACCCGCGCGGCTCCGACGCACTGATCGCCGCCGACCTCGATTTCCACCGCATCATCCTGCGCGCCACCGGCAACCCGATCCTGCGCTCGCTCGGCGCGATGATCGAGCGCAGCCTGTCGATCTCGTTCTCGATGAGCTGGCGGCAGAATCCGCAGGACGAGACCGTCCGCCAGCACGCCCGCGTCCACGACGCCATCTGCAGCGGCGACGGGGAACTCGCCGAGATCTACATGCGAAGGCTGATCGAAAGCGCCTTCGACGACGTCCTCCTCGCGCTCTACGCCGATGGCGGAGCAGGCGACGGGGAGCGGCCGGGCACGATGCCCGTCGCCAACGAGAAAGACCGCCTTCACGTGCGGTGAGGAAACGCGCGCCCGCCCCGACGGACGCCAGACAGGGATGGAGACAACGATGCTTTTGAGGACGCTCGTCCTGGCGGCCGCCGCGCTCGGCCTTGCCGCCGCACAACCACAGGCTGCCTTCGCACAGGACAAGGGAACCGTCGGCATCGCCATGCCGACGAAATCGTCGGCCCGCTGGATCGCCGACGGCAACAACATGGTCAAGCAGTTCCAGGAGGCCGGCTACGCCACCGACCTGCAGTACGCCGAAGACGACATTCCGAACCAGCTCTCGCAGATCGAGAACATGGTGACGAAGGGCGTCGACGCGCTGGTGATCGCCTCCATCGACGGCACCACCCTGTCGAACGTGCTCGCCAATGCCGCCGCCATGAACATCCCGGTGATCGCCTACGACCGGCTGATCCGCGATTCCGAGAACGTCGACTACTACGCGACCTTCGACAACTTCCAGGTCGGCGTGCAGCAGGCCGAGACCCTGGTCGACGGCCTGAAGCAGCGCTTCCCCGACGCCGAGACCTGGAACGTGGAGCTGTTCGGCGGGTCGCCCGACGACAACAACGCCTACTTCTTCTACAACGGCGCCATGAGTGTGCTGCAGCCGCTCATCGACCAGGGCAAGATCGCGATCGTCTCCGGCCAGACCGGCATGGACAAGGTCGGCACCCTGCGCTGGGACGGCTCGCTCGCCCAGGCGCGCATGGATAATCTGCTGTCCGCCTACTACAGCGACAAGCACGTTCACGCGGTGCTCTCGCCCTATGACGGGCTGTCGATCGGGATCATCTCCTCGCTGAAGGGCGTCGGCTACGGTTCCGGCGACATGCCGATGCCGATCATCAGCGGCCAGGATGCGGAAATCCCCTCGGTGAAGGCGATCCTGCGGGGCGACCAGTACTCGACCATCTTCAAGGACACCCGGCAGCTTGCCGGCGTCACGGTCGACATGGTCAACGCCGTCCTCAACGGGAAGACGCCCGAGGTGAACGACACCAAGACCTACGACAACGGGGTCAAGGTGGTGCCGTCCTACCTCCTGAAGCCGGTGATCGTGACCAAGGACAACATCCGGTCCGTGCTGGTCGACAGCGGCTACTACACCGAAGACCAGGTGTTCTAGAGCGCCTTTCGGTCAGGCCCCGCGCCTGACCGACGACGACGCCAGGCCCAGGGCCGCGATCGGGTTTCTCCCCTTGCCCGACCGCGCGCCGAAGCGGGGGAGCCGGCCGCCGCAGCGTACCGGCGCGGCCGGCACCCGCCTCCCGAACGCGGCGCCGGGGCCCTGCCCCAAAGTTCAGGATCACCTGTCGATGAACGCCCCGATGACCGCTGCCCCGACGCCGATCCTGGAGATGCACGGCATCACCAAGACGTTTCCCGGCGTCGTCGCCCTCGACACCGTCAGCCTGTCGGTGCGTGAAGGCGAGATCCACGCGCTCGTCGGCGAGAACGGGGCGGGCAAGTCGACCCTGATGAAGGTCCTGTCGGGGGTCTATCCGCACGGCAGCTACACGGGATCGATCGCCTTCCGGGGCGAGGAGTGCCGTTTCTCGGGCATCACGGACAGCGAGCGCCTGGGCATCATCATCATCCACCAGGAGCTGGCGCTGATCCCGCTTCTGTCGATCGCCGAGAACATCTTCCTCGGCAACGAGCGCGCCACGCGCGGCGTCATCGACTGGGACGAGACCTTCGAGCGGACGGCCGAGCTTCTGGCCAAGGTCGGGCTGACGGAATCGCCGAAGACCCGAGTGACGGACCTCGGCCTCGGCAAGCAGCAGCTGGTGGAGATCGCCAAGGCGCTGTCGAAGGAGGTGAAGCTCCTGATCCTCGACGAGCCGACATCGAGCCTCAACGAACACGACAGCGACGCGCTGCTCGAGCTTCTCCTGGAGTTCAAGCGCCGCGGCATCTCCTCCATCCTGATCTCCCACAAGCTGAACGAGATCTCCAAGGTGGCCGACACCATCACCGTCCTGCGGGACGGCGGCGTGGTGTCCAACCTCGACTGCGCCACCGGCGCGGTGAGCGAGGAAGACATCATCCGCGACATGGTCGGCCGCAATCTGGAGGACCGGTTTCCGAACCGCGACCCGAAGATCGGCGAGACGATCCTCGAGGTGTCGAACTGGACGGTCCACCATCCGCTGCACGCCGACCGCAAGGTGGTCGACGACGTGAGCTTTCACGTGCGGCGCGGCGAGGTGGTCGGCATCGCCGGGCTGATGGGCGCCGGCCGCACCGAGCTCGCCATGAGCCTGTTCGGCCGGTCGTACGGAACCCGCATTTCCGGCGAAGTGCGCATCAACGGCGCGCCGGCCGACGTCTCGACGGTGGCGCGGGCGATCGGCAACGGCCTCTGCTACGCGACCGAGGACCGCAAGACCTACGGCCTCATCCTCGACGAGCCCATCCGGCGGAACATCCCCCTCGCCAACCTCCTCGGCATCTCCGACGGCATCGTTGTCGACGAGGGCCGCGAGCTCGCGGTGGCGGGCGACTACCGCGAGCGCATGCACATCAAATGCTCCGGCGTGGGGCAGGAAGTGGTCAACCTTTCCGGCGGCAACCAGCAGAAGGTCGTGCTGTCGAAATGGCTGTTCGCGGGACCCGAGGTGCTGATCCTCGACGAGCCGACGCGCGGCATCGATGTGGGCGCCAAGACCGAGATCTACGGGATCATCGCCGACCTGGCGGCGGCCGGGAAGGCGATCGTGATGATCTCCTCGGAGATGCCGGAGCTGCTGGGCGTCTCCGACCGCATCTACGTGATGAACGAAGGCCGCTTCGTGGGCGAGCTCGACGCGGCGCACGCGTCGCAGGAGGCGATCATGTCGCTCATCGTCCGCTCCGGCAAAGACCACTAGGAAACGCGCATGTCGCAAGACCTCAGCGAAAGCATCGACCTGTCCGCAAAGGCGACCGGCGGCGCGCCGTCCGCCGCCCACGGATCGCGCAGCGCGTTCCTGCGCCGGCACATGCGGGAATACGGCATCCTGATCGCGCTGATCGTCATCATGGCGTTCTTCCAGGTGATGACCGACGGCATCCTGATGAAGCCGGTCAACCTGACCAACCTCATCCTGCAAAACAGCTACATCGTCATCATGGCGGTGGGCATGCTGCTGGTGATCGTCTCCGGCCACATCGATCTGTCGGTCGGCTCGGTGATGGGCTTCATCGGGGCGCTCGCCGCGGTGATGATCGTCAACTGGGACATGAACTACCTGCTTGCCGGCGCCCTCTGCCTGGTCGCGGGGGCGCTGATCGGCGCCGCCCAGGGCTACTGGGTGGCCTACTGGAAGATCCCCTCCTTCATCGTCACGCTTGCCGGCATGCTGGTCTTCAAGGGGCTGATGATGAAGCTCCTCGACGGCCAGTCCGTCGGGCCGTTCCCGCGCGGCTTCCAGCTCCTCGCCTCCGGCTTCCTGCCCGACATCGCGTCGGTAAAGGGCCTCAACGTGCTGTCGCTGCTGCTCGGGCTGGCGGTGGTGTCGGCGATCCTCTATTTCGGCCTGCGCAGCCGATTCCGGGGCCGCGCCGGCGGCCACGACGACGAACCGCTCGGCTTCTTCGTCGCCAAGATCCTGCTGTTCGTCGGCGCCATCGGCTACTTCGTCTGGGTGCTGGCGACGTTCCGAGGCTTTCCCAACGTCCTCATCGTGATGGCGCTGCTGGTCAGCGTCTATTCCTTCATCACCTCGCGCACGACCATCGGCCGCCGCATCTATGCCGTCGGCGGCAACGAGAAGGCGGCGCGCCTCTCCGGCATCAACTCGCCGCGGCTGGTGTTCCTGACCTTCGTCAACATGGGAATGCTGGCAGCGCTCGCCGGCCTCGTCTTCGCCGCCCGCCTCAACACCGCCCAGCCGAAGGCCGGCCTCGGCTTCGAGCTCGACGTGATCGCGGCCGTCTTCATCGGCGGCGCGTCCATGTCCGGCGGCGTCGGCACCATCGTCGGCGCGGTGGTCGGCGCCTTCATCATGGGGGTGATGAACAACGGCATGTCGATGCTGGGCATCGGCATCGACGACCAGCAGGTGGTCAAGGGGCTGGTGCTGCTGCTGGCCGTGATCTTCGACGTCTACAACAAGAACAAGGCCTGACGGCACCGACAGGGGGAAGACCACCATGACGTTCAGGCTTCTGCAGCTTACCGACGACCACGGCCGCCGCAGCGTCGCAGCCAGCGATGGCGAGACCACCCACTTGGTCGAAGGCGTCGAGACGACCTACGGCCTGGCGCTCCAGGCCATCGAGACCGGCACCACGCTTGCCGAGACGGTGGCGCGGCTCGGGCGCGGCGCCGTGATCGACCCGCACGAGGCGCTGGCCGCCGGCCGCATTCTCGCGCCGATCGACCATCCCGATCCCGCCCACCTGCACATGACCGGCACCGGACTGACCCATCTCGGTTCCGCCGAGGGCCGCGACAAGATGCATGCCAAGACCGTCGATGACGCCAAGCAGACCGATTCCATGCGGATGTTCCGGATGGGCCTGGAAGGCGGCAAGCCGGCGGACGGCGCCGAAGGCGTCCAGCCGGAGTGGTTCTACAAGGGCGACGGCACGGCCCTCGTCGGCCCGGGCGCGCCCCTCACCTCGCCGGCCTTTGCCCTCGACGGATCGGAAGAACCGGAACTCGCCGCGATCTACGTCAACGGCCCCGACGGGATGCCGCACCGGCTGGGCTTCGCCCTGGCGAACGAGTTCTCCGACCACGTGACGGAGCGGCAGAACTATCTCTGGCTCGCCCATTCCAAGCTGCGGCCGGCCGCACTCGGCCCGGAAATCCTGGTGGGGGAGCTTCCGGAGGACGTGCGCGGCACCTCCAGGGTGACGCGAGACGGCGTGGTGATCTGGCAGGGCGCGTTCCTGACCGGCGAGGCCAACATGTCCCATTTCATCGCCAACCTCGAGCACCACCACTTCAAGTACGCCCAGTTCCGCCGGCCGGGCGACGTGCACGTCCACTTCTTCGGGACCGCGACGCTCTCCTTCTCCGACGGAATCGCGACCGCACCCGGCGATGTCTTCGAGATCTCCGCGGCACCGTTCGCCCTGCCGCTGGTCAACCCGCTCCGGGTCGCCCCCCCGGTCGAGACCCGCGTGCGTGCGCTGTGAAGGAGCGGCAGCCATGACCCCCTTGCGCATCGGCATCGCCGGGCTCGGCAAGATCGCCCGCGACCAGCACCTGCCGGCGATCGCCGGTTGCGACGCCGTGGCGCTGGTCGCCACTGCGGATCCGGCTGGCGGGCTTCCCGACGTGCCGGAATTCACCAGCCTGGAGGTGATGCTGGACGGCGCCGAGATCGACGCCGTCTCTCTCTGCACGCCGCCCCAGGTGCGCTGCCGCCTCGCCCGCCAGGCCCTTGCCGCCGGCAAGCACGTTCTCCTGGAAAAGCCGCCCGGGGCGACGGTGAGCGAGGTGATCGACCTCGCGGCGTTCGCGGAACGTCAGGGCCTGACCCTGTTCGCGACCTGGCATTCGCGGTTCGCCGCCGCCGTCGAGCCGGCGCGAACGTGGCTCGAAGGCCGGACGGTGCGCTCCGTGGAGATCACCTGGCGGGAGGACGTGAAGCGCTGGCATCCCGGCCAGGCCTGGATCTGGGAGCCCGGCGGTCTCGGCGTCTTCGATCCCGGCATCAACGCGCTGTCCATCGCGACGCGGATCCTCGACCCGTTCTTCCTTGTCAGTTCGCACCTTTCCGTTCCGGAGAACTGCGCCGCCCCGATCGCGGCCGACCTCGCCTTCACCGACGCGAAGGGCACGCCGATCACGGCGGATTTCGACTTTCGCCAGGAAGGCCCGCAGACGTGGGACATCGCGATCGCGACCGACGGTGGCCGCCTCGTCCTGTCGAAGGGCGGCGCGGAGATGCACGTCGACGGCGTCGCCAAAGTCGAGGCGCCGGACAGCGAGTACGCGGCGATCTATGCCCGCTTCGCCGCCCTCGTCGAGGCGGGAACCTCAGACGTCGATCTGGCGCCGTTCCGGCACGTCGCCGACGCCTTCCTCATGGCGCGGTTCGAGACGGTCGCGCCGTTCCACGACGATACACCGGAGGCGCTGGCCCGATGACGGTCCGCAGGCGCCCATTCGGAACGCTGGACGACGGCACGTCCGTCGAGGCGGTCGATCTCGCCGGAGAGGGCATCTCCCTGACGGTGATCACGCTGGGCGCCACGATCGCCTCTCTGCGCTCGCCCGATCGCAAGGGAGCCATGGGCGAGGTGGTGCTGGCGTTCGACAGCCTGGAAGCAAAGGCCCTCCGGCCGCCGTACTGCGGCGCCAGCATCGGCCGCTACGCCAACCGCATCGCCGGCGGACGCTGCGATCTGGACGGCACGACCTTCACGCTCCCGCGCAACGAGGAGCCGAACTGCCTTCATGGCGGACCGCTCGGCTTCCACGGACGGACGTGGACGATCACCGACACGGGCGACGCGCGCGATCCGTTCGTGGCGATGCAGCTCGATTGTCCCGACGGCCAGGACGGGTTTCCCGGCCATCTGGTCGCCACGGCGCGCTACGCGCTGACGGGACCCGGCGAACTGACCATTGCCTACACGGCGACGACCGACCGGCCGACGGTCGTCAACATGACCAACCACGCCTACTTCAATTTGACCGGCGACGACCGAAACACCATCGTCGACCACCGCGTCCGGATCGCCGCAGACGCGGTACTGCCGATCGACGCGACACGCATTCCGACCGGCGAGCGGCGGCCCGTCGAGGGCACGGACTTCGACTTCCGGACGCCGAAGACCTTCGCCGACCGCATTCGAGACACCTCCGATCCGCAGCTGCTGCAGGAACGCGGCTTCGACCACACGTTCGCGCTCGTCGACCGTGAGGACGGGCTGCAGTTCGCGGCGCGGGTCCAGGACGACACCTCGGGGCGGTCGCTTGCCATCCTGACCACCGAGCCAGGCCTGCAGCTCTATTCCGGCGCGCTTCTCCAGGAGGAGACGCCCGGGCGGCGACCCGCCGTGATCCGGCGCTCGACCGGCTTCTGCATGGAGCGCCAGCGCTTTCCGGATGCGCCCAACCGGCCCGACTTTCCATCCGCCCGACTGGATCCCGGCGACACCTGCCGGCAGGTGTCGGTCTACCAACTGAAGACGACGTGAACGGTGCGGCGCGCCGGTTCGAGTGAGAGAGCAGACGGCCATCATGAGCAAGTCGACCGGCCTCAAGGGACAGACGCTGCGTTCGCGCGCCTGGTTCGACAATCCCGCCAATCCCGACATGACCGCGCTCTATCTGGAGCGCTACCTGAACTTCGGGCTGAGCCAGGAGGAGCTCCAGTCGGGCAAGCCGATCATCGGCATCGCCCAGACCGGCTCCGACCTGTCACCGTGCAACCGGCATCATCTGGAACTCGCCAAGCGGGTCCGCGACGGGATCCGTGAGGCGGGCGGCATCCCCATCGAGTTTCCCGTCCATCCGATCCAGGAGACCGGCAAGCGGCCGACCGCGGCGGTCGACCGCAACCTCGCCTATCTGGGGCTGGTGGAGCTTCTCTACGGATATCCGCTCGACGGGGTCGTCTTGACCATCGGCTGCGACAAGACCACGCCGGCCTGCCTGATGGCGGCCGCGACGGTGAACATTCCGGCGATCGCGCTGTCGGTCGGCCCGATGCTCAACGGCTGGTTCCGAGGCGAGCGCACCGGCTCCGGCACCATCGTTTGGAAGGCCAGGGAACTGATGGCCGCCGGCGAGATCGACTACCAGGAGTTCATCCGCCTGGTCGCTTCGTCAGCGCCCTCCACCGGCTTCTGCAACACGATGGGGACGGCGACGACCATGAACTCGCTGGCCGAGGTGCTGGGCATGCAGCTGCCGGGGTCGGCCGCCATTCCGGCCCCCTACCGGGACCGGCAGGAGATGGCCTACCGCACCGGCCTGCGCATCGTCGACATGGTGCACGAGGACCTGAAGCCCACCGACATCATGACCCGGGAGGCCTTCGTCAACGCCATCCGGGTGAACTCGGCGATCGGCGGCTCCACCAACGCGCCGATCCACCTGAACGGCCTCGCGCGGCACCTCGGCGTGCCGCTGTCGGTCGACGACTGGCAAACCTACGGCGAGGACATCCCGCTGCTGGTCAACCTGCAGCCGGCCGGCGAATATCTCGGCGAGGACTACTACCACGCCGGCGGCGTGCCGGCCGTCGTCGCCCAGCTGATGGCCCAGGGCCTGATCCACGAGGACCAGATCACCGCCAACGGCTGGACCATCGGCGACAACTGCCGGGGCGCGGAAATCCTCGACGAGAACGTCATCCGGCCGTTCGACCGCCCGCTGATGCCGGCGGCCGGCTTCCGCGTCCTCAAGGGCAACCTCTTCACCTCCGCCATCATGAAGCTCTCGGTCGTCTCCGACGACTTCCGCAAGCGCTATCTCTCCAACCCGGACGACCCGATGGCCTTCGAGGGGACGGCAATGGTGTTCGACGGGCCCGAGGACTACCACGCCCGCATCGACGATCCGGCGCTCGCCATCGACGAGGACACCATCCTGTTCATGCGCGGCGTCGGGCCGATCGGCTATCCCGGCGGCGCCGAGGTCGTGAACATGCGCGCCCCGGACTACCTGCTGAAGCGCGGCATCCACGAGCTGCCGTGCGTCGGCGACGGGCGCCAGTCGGGAACCTCGGGCTCGCCGTCGATCCTGAACGCCTCACCCGAGGCGGCAGCCGGCGGCGGCCTGGCGCTGCTGCAGACGGGCGACCGGGTGCGCATCGACCTGGGCCGCGGCACCGCCGACATCCTGGTGTCCGAAGAGGAACTCGCAAGCCGTCGCGCGGCACTCGAAGCGGCCGGCGGCTTTCCGTATCCGGCCGCCCAGACGCCCTGGCAGGAGATCCAGCGCGCGATCGTCTCCCAGCACGACACCGGCATGGTGCTCGAGCCGGCGGTGTCCTACCAGCGCATCGCCCAGACCAGGGGGGTGCCGCGTGACAACCACTGACGCGACCGTCCGTGGCGAAGGCGGGCCGCCGCGGGTTGCGGTGGTCGACTGGGGAACTTCGACCTTTCGCCTGTGGCTGCTTGACGAGAGCGGCGGCGTCCTCGCCGAACGGCGCAGCGATCAGGGCATGGTCCGCGCCGCCACGGACAGCTTCGAGACGGTGCTCGAAAGCCACCTCGCCGATCTCGTTGCGTCGCCGGATTTGCCCGTGGTGATCGCCGGCATGGCCGGCGCCCGGCAGGGCTGGCACGAGGCGGCGTACGTCGATGTTCCAGCGCGCCTCGACACGCTGCTGGGACGCGCCGTTGCCGTCCCGGGGCAGGCACGCCCGGTCCGCATTCTGCCGGGCCTCGCCCAGCGCGACCCCGACCGCCTCGACGTGATGCGCGGCGAGGAGACGCAGCTCCTGGGGCTGGCCGCCAGCGGCATCTCCTCGGCGCTCGTCTGTCTTCCCGGCACCCACTCCAAATGGGTGCGGATGGAAGACGCGACCGTCAGCGCATTTGCCACCTTTGCCACCGGCGAACTCTTTTCCCTTCTGGCGGCCCACTCGACGCTCGCCGACGCGCTCGGTCTTCCGGGCGCCCCTTTCGATGCGGCCGCCTTCGCAGACGGTGTCGACGCGGCGTTTGCCGAGCCCGAGCGCATCACGAACCGGCTGTTCGAGATCCGGGCCGCATCGCTGCTGACCGATCGACCGCCGGCAGCCGGACGCGCGCGGCTTTCCGGCCTGCTCATCGGCATCGAGCTTGCCGGCGCCCGTCGGTTCGCCGGCGGCGATGCGCGCGTCCATCTCGTCGCCACCGGCCCCCTCGCCGACCTGTACGCCAGCGCCCTGCCCCGGGCCGGGTTCACGGTCACGCGGGTCGATGCCGAAGAGGCGGTGCGGCGCGGCCTGTTCGCCGCCGCCGGGCCGCTGCTCGCACAGCAGGAGTGCCGGGCATGAAGTCGCCGACCGTCCCCTGGCCGGCGCTTCGCCGCCCGCTCGTGGCCATCCTCCGCGGCATCGCGCCGGACGATGCCGCGGCCGTCGTGACCGAACTCGTCGACGCCGGATTCGAGGCGATCGAGATCCCGCTCAACTCGCCGGAGCCCTGTCGGTCCATCGAGATCGCCGCGAGAACCGCCCCCTCCTCCTGCCTCATCGGCGCCGGAACCGTGCTCGCTGCGGACCAGGTCGACGACGTAGCCCGCGCCGGCGGACGGTTGGTCGTGAGCCCGAACACCGACCGGGACGTCATCGCCCGGGCCGCATCCCGCGGGATGGTCACGATGCCGGGTGTCTTCACCGCCACCGAAGCGTTCGCCGCGCTCGACGCTGGCGCCTCCGCCCTCAAGTTCTTCCCGGCATCGATCCTCGGTCCGGCCGGCATCGCCGCCATCGCCACCGTGCTGCCGCCCGGCACCGCGATCGGCGCGGTCGGCGGCGTGTCGGAGGCCGACTTCACCGCCTTCGCCAAGGCCGGCATCCGCATCTTCGGCCTGGGGTCGAGCCTCTACAGGCCCGGCATGACGCCCGGCGAGGTGGGGACCCGCGCCCGCGCCACCATCGCCGCCTACGACCTGGCGTTCGGAGACCCGACATGACCGAGGAGCGCACGCCTGCCGGCGCAACCATCCTCCATGCGGAGCCGCTCGAACTCGGCGAGGGACCGCGTTACGACCCCGCGACCGACACGGCCTGGTGGTTCGACATCGTCGGCAAGGCGCTCTACGAGCATCGCTTCGCGGGCGCCCGGACGATCCGCCACGAGCTGCCGATGATGGCGAGCGCCATCGCACCGATCGACGCGGAGCGGCAACTCGTCGCCGCCGAGGATGGCCTCTACATCCGTGACGTATCCAGCGGCGCGCTCACCCTGCACCTGCCGCTGGAAGCCGACGAACCGAGCACCCGGTCGAACGACGGCGCGGTCCATCCCTGCGGCGCGCTGTGGATTTCCACCATGGGCAAGGCCGCCGAACCGGGCGCCGGGGCGATCTATCACGCGTTCCGTGGAGAGATCCGGACGATCTTTCCCGGCCTGACGATCCCGAACGCCATCTCCTTCACCCGGGACGGGCGGTTCGCCCATTTCGTCGACACCGCCGTGGGGCGCGTGAAGCGCGTGCGCACCGATCCGGCGACCGGCCTGCCGCTGGGCGAGCCGGAAGTGCTGGTCGACGGATGCGAGGGAGAGGGCGGCTTCGACGGCGCCGTCGTGGATCGCGACGGAACGCTCTGGGTGGCGATCTGGGCGGGCGGCCGCATCGAGAGCTATTCGGCGGCGGGCGACCGGACGGCGAGCCTGACGGTCCCGGCCCGGCAGCCGACCTGTCCGGCCTTCGTCGGGCGCACCGCCGATCGCCTGATGGTCACCACCGCCCGGTTCGGCATGAACGCCGCCGACCGCCGCGATGACCCGGAGGGGGGACAGGTGTTCCTGCTCGACGTTGCGGTGAAGGGCTGGTTCGCTCCGCCGGTGCGGATCGACTGAGCGGTCAGCCCCGGCCCCCGCCTGCCGGCGATATCGCCGCCAGGACCATCGAAAGACCACCGAAAGGCGTAGACTTTATAAGTCATATAATATTATATTTCAACGCTCCGGCGGAGACCGGTACGCAGAACGGGAGGAAAATACGATGAAGATCCTGACCACCCTTTGCGGGGCCGCGGTGGCGGCCACGCTGGTCGCCGCACCGGCATTTGCCGCCGACATGACGGTCGGCTTCTCGCAGATCGGCTCGGAGTCGGGCTGGCGCGCCGCGGAGACGAGCCTGACCAAGCAGCAGGCCGAAGAACGTGGCATCACGCTGAAGTTCGCCGACGCCCAGCAGAAGCAGGAAAACCAGATCAAGGCGATCCGCTCGTTCATCGCCCAGGGCGTGGACGGCATCCTGCTCGCCCCGGTGGTTGCCACCGGCTGGAACCAGGTCCTGGAAGAAGCCCAGGACGCCAACATCCCCGTGATCCTCCTCGACCGCCAGATCGACGCGCCGGATACGCTCTATCTGACCGCGGTCACCTCCGATCAGGTGCACGAGGGCAAGGTCGCCGGCGACTGGCTGGTGAAGACGGTCGGCGACAAGTCCTGCAACGTGGTCGAGCTCCAGGGCACGACGGGTTCCTCGCCCGCCATCAACCGCAAGAAGGGCTTCGAAGAGGCGATCGCCGGCCACGACAACATCAAGATCACCCGCTCCCAGACCGGCGACTTCACCCGCACCAAGGGCAAGGAAGTCATGGAGAGCTTCATCAAGGCGGAGAACGGCGGCAAGGACATCTGCGCCCTCTACGCCCACAATGACGACATGGCCGTCGGCGCGATCCAGGCGATCAAGGAAGCCGGGCTGAAGCCGGGCACCGACATCCTGGTGGTGTCGATCGACGCCGTGCCCGACATCTTCCAGGCGATGGCGGCCGGCGAGGCCAACGCCACCGTCGAGCTGACCCCGAACATGGCCGGCCCCGCCTTCGACGCCCTGGAGAAGTACCGCGCCGACGGCACCGAGCCGAAGAAGTGGATCCAGACGGAATCGAAGCTCTACACCCAGGCCGACGATCCGATGAAGGTCTACGAGGAGAAGAAGGGCCTCGGCTACTAGAGCATGTCCCGTTCGGATCGAAGCGATCCGAACGAAGAGGAATTGCTCAAAGTATTGACTCTGGAGCCGTTTCTTATCGGTCAGGTGTGACCACCCGACCGGAAGAGGCTCCAGGGCCTTCCGTCCCGGCGGCCGGCTTCGGCCGCTCGGAACGGCGCCACTGGTCACAGGTCGTGCCCGTCCCGTCCGGATGCCTCGCTCCGGACGGGATGCCCCACTCCGACCTGGGGCCGCAAGCCCGCTGCCCCCGCCTCCCCGCATCTCCGATACGGAGCGAACCATGACCGGAAGCGCGCCGCGTCTCCGCGCACAGGCCATCACCAAGTCCTTCTTCGGGATCGCGGCGCTCGACGGCGTCGACTTCGAACTCCAGGGCGGCGAGGTGCACGCCCTGCTCGGCGAGAACGGCGCCGGCAAATCGACCCTGATCAAGGTTCTGACCGGCGCCCACCGGCGCGACTCCGGAACCATCGAGCTCGACGGCGCCGCCATCGACCCCCGCGACGTCCAGCACGCCCAGCGCCTCGGGATCGGTACCGTCTACCAGGAGGTCAACCTGCTGCCGAACCTGACGGTGGCGGAAAACCTGTTCCTCGGCCGCGAGCCGAAACGCTTCGGGTTCATCGACACCGGCGAGATCAACCGCCGCTCCCGCGTCCTGCTCGCCGGCTACGGGCTCGACATCGAGGTGACCGCGGTCCTCGAGACCTATTCGGTCGCCGTCCGCCAGATCGTGGCGATCGCCCGCGCGGTCGACCTGTCCGGCAAGGTGCTCATCCTCGACGAACCGACCGCCAGTCTCGACGCCGCCGAAGTGGACCGGCTGTTCGCCATCATCGGGCGCCTGAAGGACCGCGGCCTCGGCATCGTGTTCATCACCCACTTCCTGGATCAGGTGTACCGGGTCGCCGACCGGGCGACCGTGCTGCGCAACGGCCGCCGCATCGGCACCCGCGCGCTCGCCGAGCTGCCGCGCCTCGATCTCGTGTCGATGATGCTCGGACGCGACCTGGAAGAGCAGGAGGCCCGCGGCATTGCCGACGCGGCCGCTCCAGCCGGCGAGACGATCGCCAGCTTCCGCGCCTACGGCAAGTGCGGCTCGGTCGTGCCCTTCGACCTCGATATCCGGAAGGGCGAGGTGATCGGCATCGCCGGCCTGCTCGGATCGGGCCGGACCGAAACGGCGGAGCTTCTTTTCGGCATCGACCAGCCCGACCGGGGCGACCTCACCATCGACGGCGTGCGGCAGTCGCTGTCATCGCCGCGCGCGGCGATCGCCCAGGGGTTCGGGTTCTGCCCGGAGGATCGCAAGACCGACGGCATCATCGACGACCTCTCGGTGCGCGAGAACGTCGTGCTGGCGCTGCAGGCGCGGCGCGGGTGGGCGCGCCCGCTCTCCCGTCGCGAGCAGATCGCGATCGCCGACCGCTACATCGCCGCCCTCGACATCCGCACGAGCGACCGCGAAACGCCGATCAAGTTCCTCTCCGGCGGCAACCAGCAGAAGGTGATCCTCGCCCGCTGGCTGGCGACCAATCCGCGCTTCCTCATCCTCGACGAACCGACGCGCGGCATCGACGTCGGCGCCCACGCCGAGATCATCCGCCTGATCGAGACGCTCTGCGCCGACGGCATGGCGCTGCTGGTCGTCTCGTCGGAACTGGAGGAGCTCGTTGCCTACGCAACCCGGGTGCGCATCCTCGCCGAACGGCGGCATGCGAGCGAGCTGGCCGGCGCGGACGTCACCCTCGACAACATCCTGAAGGCGATCGCCGCGAGCGCCCCCCACCCGGAGCACGCCGCATGACCGGCAGCCTCATCAAGCCGCTCGTGCGTCTCGCGCCCCAGATCGCGGCGCTCGCCGTCATCCTGGCGCTCAACACCGCCATCGCACCTGGTTTCCTGCACGTGTCCTTTTCCGACGGGCGCCTGTACGGCAGCCTGATCGACATCCTCAACCGGGGGGCCCCGACGGCCCTGCTCGCGATCGGCATGACCCTGGTCATCGCCACCCGCGGCATCGACCTCTCGGTCGGTGCGGTCATGGCGATCGCCGGCGCGGTCGCCGCCGCGCTGATCACCTCCGGCTCTTCGCTCGCCACCACCGTGGCGGTGTCGCTCGGCGTCGGCGCCCTGTGCGGCCTGTGGAACGGCGCGCTGGTGTCGATCCTGGCGATCCAGCCGATCATCGCCACGCTCATTCTCATGGTCGCCGGACGCGGCATCGCCCAGCTGGTGACCGAAGGCGTCATTCTCACCTTCAACCACCCCGGCCTGATCTTCATCGGCAGCGGTCACGTTCTCGGGCTTCCGGTGCCGGTGCTCCTGTGGCTGGCCGCCGGCGTCGCGGTGGCCGTCGTGGTCCGCTCCACCGCGCTCGGCCTGATGATCGAGGCCGTCGGCATCAACCGCCGCGCCTCGACCTATGCCGGGGTGCGCACGGGCGCGCTGCTGTTCACCGTCTACATCGCCTCGGGCCTGTGCGCGGCGCTGGCCGGCATCATCGCGGCCGCCGACATCAAGGGCGCCGACGCCAACAACGCGGGCCTCTGGCTGGAGCTCGACGCGATCCTCGCCGTGGTGATCGGCGGGACCTCGCTGCTGGGCGGGCGGTTCTCGATCGCCGGATCGCTGCTCGGCGCGATGATCCTGCAGGCGATCAACACCGGCATCCTGCTCGCCGGCTTCCCGCCGGAGTTCAACCTGGTGATCAAGGCGGCGATCATCGTCGTCATCCTGGTGGTGCAGTCGCCGGCGGCGCGCAACACCATCGCGTTCCGCCGCGCCCGCAGCCGCGCCGCGCGCCCGGCCGCCGCCGTGCAGAAGGTGCCGTCATGACTTCGTCGCGCTACTTCCCGCTGATCACCACCGCGGCGATCTTCGTCCTCGCCTACGCGCTCTGCGTGGCGCAGTTCCCCAACATGCTGTCCACCCGCGTGCTCGGCAACCTGCTCACCGACAACGCCTTCCTCGGCATCGCGGCGGTGGGCATGACGTTCGTCATCCTGTCCGGTGGCATCGATCTCTCGGTCGGCTCGGTCATTGCCTTCACCGGCGTGTTCCTGGCCGTCGGCATGGGCGAATGGGGCATTCCGCCGGTCGTCGCGATCGGCCTCCTGCTCGTCATCGTCACCCTGTTCGGGGCGATCATGGGCGCGATGATCCACTATCTGGAGATGCCCGCCTTCATCGTCACGCTCGCCGGCATGTTCTTCGCCCGCGGCATGGCGTTCCTGGTGTCGACGGAATCCGTGCCGATCAACGCGCCGCTCTACGATGCGCTGCACGACATCTACTGGCGGATGCCGGGCGGCGGACGGCTCACCTTCGTCGGAATGGTGATGCTGGCGGTGTTCGCGGCGGGCATCCTGATCGCCCAGCGCACCCGGTTCGGGCGCAACGTCTACGCCCTCGGCGGCAACCGCCAGTCCGCCGAGCTGATGGGCGTTCCCGTTGCGCGGACGACGGTCAGCGTCTATGCCCTGTCGGGCTTCCTCGCCGGTGTGTCGGGCATCGTGTTCTCTCTCTACACCTCGGCCGGCTATTCGCTGGCGGCCGTGGGCGTCGAGCTCGACGCGATCGCCGCGGTCGTCATCGGCGGCACCCTCCTCACCGGCGGATCCGGCTTCGTCGCCGGCACCTTCATCGGCATCCTCATCATGGGCCTGATCCAGACCTACATCATCTTCGACGGATCGCTCTCCAGCTGGTGGACGAAGATCGTCATCGGTCTGCTGCTGTTTTCGTTCATCGCGCTTCAGCGCGGCCTCATGTGGCTCTCCGAGCGGCGCATCGCGGCGATGCGGGCCCAATCGGCATGACCGGGCTGCTGCAGAGAGCGATCGACGAGCGCGAGCCGCGCACCAGCCACGCCTTCGTGGTGGGCGTGCTCGGCCGCGAGATCGTCGCCGGAATCTTCGCAGCCGGCTCGATCCTGCCCGGCGACAAGGAGCTCGGCGAGCGGTTCGACGTCTCGCGCACCGTGCTGCGCGAGGCCATGAAGACGCTTGCCGCGAAGTCGCTGATCGAGCCGAAGACCCGCGTCGGCACCCGGGTGCTCGAGAAGAGCCGCTGGAACCTGCTCGACCAGGACGTACTGCGCTGGCGCGTCGAGGCCGGCCTCGACGAGACCTTCATCGCCGATCTCGCCACCATGCGGCTGGCCTTCGAGCCGGCGGCGGCGGCGCTGGCCGCCGAGCGCGCGACGGAGGCGGACTTCGACCGGCTCTACGCGATCGTCGACCGGCTCGGCGATCCGGCCAACGACCGCGCCAGCCTGGCCCGCGCCGATCTCGATTTCCACGTGGCCGTCGCCGATCTCTCCCACAATCCGTTCATGCGGGCGATCGGAAGCCTGATCGAGGCGGCCCTTGCCATCGCCTTCAAGCTGTCGTCGCCGGCCAACGATCCCGCCCTCATCCAGGAGACCGCGCGCAATCACCGCACCATCGTCGACGCCATGAAACGGCGCGACGCGGAGGCGACCCGCGAAGCGATGCGGGCGGTCATCGAGGTCGGCGCGGAACGCACCCGCAAGGCGCTCGGCTCGGAGACCCTGGACTGACGTCTCCCACCCATGGGGCGCGGCGCATCGTCCCGGCGCCGCACGAACGCGCGGCGTGCGGAAATCGGCGGGCTGGTTTTTCGTATGCCTGCCGTGCTTGAGCTCTAAGATCGAGGCGTGTCCGCCGTCCGAAGCTCGAGAACGAAAGCGCCGCCCATGACAGCTGCCGCCGACCGTCTTCCCGCCGCCTTCCGCAACACCCTTCGGCTGCCCGTCATCGCCGCGCCGATGTTCATCGTCTCCGGACCGGATCTCGTCATCGCCGAATGTCTGTCCGGCGTCGTCGGCGCCTTCCCGGCGCTGAACGCCAGGGCCCCGGAGACGCTGGACGGCTGGCTCACCCGCATCGAGACGGCACTTGCCGCGGCCAAGGCCGCCGATCCCGAGCGCCGCATCGCACCTCATGCGGTGAACCAGATCGTCCACGCCTCCAATAACCGGCTCGCCGAGGACATGGAGACCTGCGTCGCCCACCAGGTGCCGATCATCATCACCTCGCTGCGCCCGCCCGGCGAAGTCGTGCGCCAGGCCCATTCCTACGGCGGCGTGGTCTTCCACGACGTGACCACCGTCCGCCACGCGGAAAAGGCGCTGGAGGCCGGCGTCGACGGCCTCATCCTCGTGTGCACCGGCGCGGGCGGCCACGCCGGCACGCTGAGCCCGTTCGCGCTGCTCGGCGAGGTCCGCCGCTTCTTCGACGGCCCGATCGCGCTCGCCGGCGCGATCGCCACCGGCGACGCCATCCTCACCGCCCAGGCGATGGGCGCCGATCTCGCCTACATGGGCACCCGCTTCATCGCCACCGCCGAGGCCAACGCCGCCGCCGGCTACAAGGAGATGATCGCCGCGTCCGCCGCCGCCGACATCCTCTATTCGCCCACCTTCACCGGCGTGCACGGCAACTATCTGAAACCGAGCATCGTCGCCGCCGGCCTCGATCCGGACAACCTCCCGGCGGCCGACAAGACCAGCATGGATTTCAGCGCCAGCAGCGCCAAGGCGTGGCGCGACATCTGGGGCTCCGGCCAGGGCGTCGGCACCATCTGCGACGCGCCGCCGGTCGCCCACCTCGTCGACCGCCTGGCCGAGGAATACCGTTGGGCCCGGGACCGCGTCGCGGCGTCCGCCGCGATGTTCGGCGACTGAGCCCGCGACAGGAGACGCCGCCATGGCCGACAGCCTCGTCATCACCGATCCGCATCCGGGCGTCCGCCAGCTGACCATCAGCCGGCCGGAGCGCCGCAACGCCCTCGACAAGGCCACCTATGCGGCACTAGAGGCAGCGCTGACGGCCGCGGCCGCCGACGACACCGTCCATGTGGTCGTCCTGACCGGCGCCGGCGGAGTGTTCACCGCCGGCAACGACCTCGCCGATTTCCAGGACCTGTCCGACGGCGGCGGCCCGAGCGCGGCGCTCGCCTTCCTCGGCGTGCTCTCCACCTTCCCGAAACCGGTGATCGCCGTCGTGGAGGGGTTCGCCGTCGGTATCGGCGTGACCATGCTGCTGCACTGCGACCTCGCCTTCGCGGGCCGCGACACCCGCTTCCGGATGCCGTTCGTCAATCTCGGCCTCTGCCCGGAGGGCGCATCGACCTATCTGCTGCCGCGCATCGCCGGCACCAAGGCCGCCGCCGAGCTGCTGCTGTTCGGCGAGCCGTTCACCGCCGCCCGGGCGCAAGAGGCGGGCATCGTCAACGCGGTGACCGATGACGGCGCGGCCCTCGCCACCGCGCTCGAGAGGGCGGTCGCGCTCGCCGCCCTTCCGCTCGACCCCGTCGTCGCCACCAAGCGCCTGCTCCGCCACGCCACCGCCGGCCCGGTCGCCGAGGCGCTGGCCATCGAGGCGCAGACCTTCCAGACGCTCAGGCGGCAACCGGCGGCGCAAGAGGCCTTCGCCGCATTCTTCCGGAAATAGGACGGGCCCCGGAAGGCCCGCCCCGCAACCACCTCCGGGGGTTCGCGCCCGGACGGGCCGAGCAGCCGCTAAGGGCCGCTCTACGCGATCCTGGCGGGGGACGGGCGCGCCGTCTCCAGATGGCGGCGCCAGCCGCCCGACGCGGTGATCTCCCGCGCCCCGGCAAGCCCCGCCGTCTCGCAGACGAAGCCCTTCACCGTGCTCCCGTCGCGGAGTTCGACGGTGCCGATGCCGAGCGGCGCCGGGATCCCGGCCATGAAGTCGCCGAAGCGGGCGCGCGGGATCGCCCACACCTCCAGCGCGATCGACGAGCCGCCGTCGGCGCGCACCAGCCCCGGCCGCTCCGGCGGGCCGCCGGCGAGGGCGTAGAAGCGGTAGCCGGGCGCCGTCGCGCTCTCATGGAGGAAGCGGCCGCCGAGGCGGGTGACCTCGCCGTTCAGCGGCAGGCCGCGCATGTGGGCGCCCACCATGGCGACGGCGATCTCGTCGCCGGAGGGCTCCGCTGCTGGCGCGGGCCCGGCTTCGTACGCCCAGCCGGTGGCACCGAGCGGGGCCGCGGCGGCCGCCTGAAGCGCCACTGCCACGCCGGCGATCCGGCCGTCGCGGCCGGCTTCGCCGAGCAGAGTCACGCTGCCCGGCCGGCCGTCGGGGCGGGCCGCCACCGGCACGGCGATGCCGCACAGCTCCAAAAGGTTGACGAAGTTGGTGTAGGTGCCGAGTGCCGCGTTCGGGCCGATCGGGTCGGCCACCAGGTCGGCCACCGAATAGAAGCGCGGGACGGTGGGGACGCAGAGGAGATCGACGGAGCCGAGCACCGGCGCCACCGCCCGCTTCAGGTCGGCGAGCCGGTAGAAGCCCCGGAACGCGTCGGCGGCAGAGAGGCCCTCCGCCTTCGAGATGATCGCCCGCGTCACCGGATGCACCGCCTCGGGCGCGTCGCGCAGGAGATCCTCGGTCACCGCATAGCGTTCGGCGATCCAGGCGCCGTCGTAGAGCATCTCGGCGACGTCGAAGAACGGCGCGAAGTCGAGCGGCAAGACCCGGCAGCCGAGGGCCTCCAGCGCCGCGATCGACGCCTCGAACGACGCGGCCTGGGCGCCGTCGCCGAAGAAGCGGCGCGAGGCGGCATCCGGAACGCCCACGCACAGGCCGGGAGAGAAAGCCTCCCGGACCGGCTTGGACAGTGGCCGTGCATAGGCGTCGGCCGCGTCGTAGCCGGCCACCTGTTCGTAGACGGCGAAGGCATCCTCGACGGTGAGGGCGAACACCGAGATGGTGTCGAGGGTCCGGCAGATCGGCACCAGGCCCGTCGCCGAGACCGCGCCGAGGCTGGGCTTCAGGCCGACGATGTTGTTGAGGCCGGCCGGCACCCGCCCGGATCCGGCCGTGTCGGTGCCGAGCGCGAACGGCACGATGCCGCGCGCCACCGCAACCGCCGAGCCGCTGCTGGACCCGCCCGGCACGATGGCCGGATCGACGGCGTTCTTCGGCGCGGGATGGGGCGTTCGGACGCCGACCAGCCCGGTCGCGAACTGGTCGAGATTGGTCTTGCCGATCGGGATGGCGCCGGCCGCCCGAAGCTGCGCCACCGCCTGCGCATCGCTCTCCGCCAGGTAGGCGAAGGCCGGGCAGGCGCAGGTGGTCGGCATGCCGGCCACGTCGATGTTGTCCTTGACGGCGAACGGAACGCCCCACAGCGGCCGCGCCGGATCCGGCGCCCCCAGTGCCCGCGCTTGCGCCCGCACCGCGTCGATGTCGGCCACATGCAGGAAGATGCCGGGATCGCCGGCCGCCTCGATGCGGCGCCAGACCTCGTCGATCACCACCTCGGGCCGGACGCCTGCGGCATAGAGCGCCCGCAGGCCCGCGAGGGTGAACGGGGCGTCCCGGAGCGCCCCGCCGGGCACGTGCGGCCCGCTCATAGGATGGCCACCGGTCGCGTCCACTGGATCAGCACGACGCATCCCTCCTCCGACGCCACCGAATGGATGCTGCCGGCCGCGTTGGCGACCAGCGCGCCTTCGCCGTAGCGGCCGAATTCGTCGCTCTGGGAGCCTTCCAGCACGAGAATGGTCTCCAGTCCCTGATGTAGGTGGCGGGGAACGCGGGCCCCCGGCGCATAGCGCAGCAGCGCGAGCTCGGGTTCGCCGGCGACCAGCCTGCAGATCTCCACGCCGTCGCGGAACGGTTCGAACGCGCAGCGGCGCCAGCCGCCGCCGAGGAAGTCGTCGCAGGTCCAGGCGCTAGCCATCGAGCGCCTCCACGATCCGGTCGACGCTTGCCGCCCAGCCGACGATCGCGCCCTGGGCGGTGATCATCTCGATCGCCGCCGCCTTGAAGGCGGGGAAGTAGCTTTCCGTGGCGTCGGTGGCGAGCAGGCATTCATAGCCGCGGTCGTTCGCCTCGCGCATCGTCGTCTGCACGCAGACCTCCGTGGTGACGCCGGCGAACACCAGCTGGCGGATCCCCCTTTCCCGCAGGATCGCGTCGAGCGGCGTGGCGTAGAACGCGCCCTTGCCGGGCTTGTCGAGGACGATCTCGTCGGCGACGGGCGCCAGTTCGGGAATGATGTCGGCGCCCGGCTCGCCCGCGATCAGGATCCGACCCATCGGTCCGGCGTCGCCGATCCGCAGCGTCGGGTCGCCCCGGTCCCGCTTCGCCGGCGGGCAATCGGAGAGGTCCGGCCGGTGGCACTCGCGGGTGTGGATGACCGGCAGGCCGGCCGCCCGGAAGCCGGCGATCAGCCGCGCCGTCGCCGGCACGATCGCCTGCAGGAGCGCCACCTCGTTGCCGAGCGTCTCGCCGAAACCGCCGGGCTCGATGAAGTCGCGCTGCATGTCGATCACCACCAGCGCGGCGGCGCCGGGCTCCAGCTCGAAGGGAAACGGGCGGGCGTCGATCCTCGCCATCAGGGATGCCCCGCCATGTGCCGGCCGATCTCGCCGATGTCGGCGGCCGCGGCGCTCGTCGTGTAGGCGATGCGACCCTCTGACATCACCAGGATGCGGTCGGACAGCTCGAGGATCTCGTCGAGGTCCTCACTGATCAGCAGGATGGCGGCGCCGGCGTTGCGGGCGGCCATGATCCGCGCGCGGATCTCCGCCACCGCGGAAAAATCGAGGCCGAAGCACGGGTTGGCGATCAGCAGCAGGTCGACCGCGCCGTTGAGCTCGCGCGCCAGCACCGCCCGCTGCACGTTGCCGCCGGAGAGCGATGCGATCGGGGCGGCGAGCGAGGACGTCTTCACCTTGAATTCGCCGACGAGCCGCGCCGCCTCCTCGATCATCCGCCGCCCGTTCAGCCAGATCGGCCGCTTGCCGCGCTGGTCGTCGAAATCGCGGAAAAAGATGTTCTCGGCGACGCTCATGCGCGGCACGCAGGCATTCTTCAGCGGCTCCTCGGGCAGGTAGCGCACCTTGTGGGCCCGCGCCTCGCCCCGGGTCGCGTGGAAGGGCGTGCCCTCGACGCGGATCTCGCCGCGCTCCAGCGGGCGCTGCCCGGAGAGCATCTCCATCAGCTCCATCTGCCCGTTGCCGGAGATCCCCGCCACGCCGACGATCTCGCCGGAGCGCACCGCGATCCCGTCGATATCGATCGTCTTGAGGCCCGTCCGGTCCCGCGCGCGGACGCCTTCGACCGACAGGACCGTCGGGCCTTCGGTCGCCACCCGGGCGGCGGGACGGACCAGTTCCTTGTCGCCGATCATCAGCGCCGCCATCGCCTCCGTCGTCAGGTCGCAGACCCTGCCGCCGCCGACGTGCTCGCCGCGCCTCAGCACCGAGACCGCGTCGGCGAAGGCGATCACCTCGCGGAACTTGTGGGAGATCATCAGGCAGGTAAGCTCGCCGGCGCTGGTCAGCCCGCGCACCATGCCGAGCAGTTCGTCGGCCTCCGCCGGCGTCAGCACCGAGGTCGGCTCGTCGAGGATCAGGAACCGGCGCCCGAGATAGAGCTGCTTCAAAAGCTCCAGCTTCTGCTTCTCGCCCGCCGCCAGCCACCCCACCGGCATGTCGAGCGGCACGGAGAACGGCATCCGCTCCATGAACGCCGCCAGGTCGGCGCGCTCCCTGGCCCAGTCGATCCGCATCGGCACGTCGGCCCGGCTGATCACCAGGTTCTCCGCCGCCGTCAGCGACGGCACCAGCGTGAAGTGCTGGTAGACCATGCCGAGGCCGAGATCGTGGGCGGCGCGGGTGTCGGGCACGTCGGCCTCGCGGCCCTCCACCATCATCTGGCCGGAGGTGGCCCGGTAAAAGCCCATCATGCACTTGACCAGCGTCGACTTGCCGGCGCCGTTCTCGCCCAGCAGCACGTGGAAGCTGCCGGCCGGAATGGCGATCGACACGTCGTTCAGCGCCGTGAACGCGCCGAAGCGCATGGTCATGCCCACGGTCTCGACGGAAATCGCCCCGGCCGGGGTCGTCGCCGTGTTGGGGCCCAGCGTCACGACACCGCCTCCACGAAGGCGGCGCTGTCGGACACGGACCCGAACACGCCGCCCTGCATCTTGACCATCCGGATCGCCGCGGCGTGGTTGGCCGGGTCGGTGGCGCCGCAGCAGTCCTCCAGCAGCAGGCACTCGAAGCCGCGGTCGTTCGCCTCGCGCATGGTGGTGTGCACGCAGACGTCGGTGGTGATGCCCGTCAGCACGATGTTCTCGATGCCGCGCGTGCGCAGCAAGAGCTCCAGGTCGGTGGCGCAGAAGCTGCCCTTGCCCGGCTTGTCGATGATCGGCTCGCCGGGAAGCGGCGCCAGCTCATCGATGATCTGCCAGCCCGGTTCGCCGCGTACCAGGATGCGCCCGCACGGCCCGGGATCGCCGATCCCGGCGCCGATCTGCCGCGAGCGCCAGCGCTTGTTGGCGGGCAGGTCGGAGAGATCCGGCCGGTGGCCCTCGCGGGTGTGGATGACGTGGTAGCCCTTCGCGCGCATGACCGAGAGAACCGCCCTGATCGGCTCGATCGGCGCCCGCGTCAGGCTCAGGTCGTAGCCCATCTTGTCGACGTAGCCGCCCTCGCCGCAGAAGTCGGTCTGCATGTCGATGATGACGAGCGTCGTGTTTTCCGGCCGGAGATCGCCGTTGTAGGGCCAGAGGTAGGGATCTGCCTGCACGGTGGTCATGGGAGCGATCGGTCCTGTGTCTGGGGTGGCTCTGCGCCGGGGCGCCGGCAGCGTCCTATTTCGTGATGGAGAGCTCGCCCGGCGCGGCCGTCATCGCCCGCCGCGGCGAGCTGGTGGCGATCAGCAGCCCGAGGGTGAGCACGTACGGAGCGGCGTAGAAGAGGTAGTAGCCCTCGCTGACGCCGACCGACTGCAGCGCCGGGCCGAGCGCACCGGCGCCCCCGAACAGCAGCGAGGCGAACAGGCAGTTGATCGGGCTCCAGCGCGCGAAGATGACGAGGGCGACCGCCATCAGGCCCTGGCCGGACGAGATCCCCTCGTTCCAGCTGCCCGGGTAGTAGAGCGACAGGTAGGCGCCGCCGATGCCGGCGAGCGCGCCGCCGGCCGCCGTCGCCCACAGCCGTACGCGGTTGACGTTGATGCCGAGGGCCCGGGCCGCGTCGGCGCTGTCGCCGGCGACGCGGATGATGAGCCCGACCCGCGTTGCGCGCAGCATCCACGCCGCCGCGACGGCGAGCGCGATGCCGACCAGGAACAGGACGTTGACGTTGAGCACGGCCCGGATCTGCGGCACGTCCGACCACCAGCCGAACGAGATCGACGGCAGGTCCGGCGCCACCGGCTGCACGAACGGCTTGCCGAAGAAGAAGGCGAGCCCGGTTCCGAGGATCATCAGGGCGATGCCGACGGCGATGTCGTTGACCTTCCGCAGCTTGCAGACCCAGCCGTGGAACAGCCCGAACAGCAGACCGGCGAACGCGGCGGCGAACGTGCCGATCCACGGCGATCCCGTGGCATAGGCGACCGCGTAGCCGCTCATCGCCCCGAACACCAGGGTGCCTTCCAGACCCAGATTGATGCGGCCCGAGCGCTCCGTCAGGCATTCGCCGACGCTGACGAAGATGAACGGCGTGGAGACCCGGATCGCGCCGCCGATGATCGCCAGCGGTACGCCCCATATGCCGATCCCGTCGGTCATGACCGCCTCCATTGGACAAGCGCGCGCAGGTCCAGCCGGTCCTGCATCGTCTCGGAGACCAGGATCGCGATGAACACCATGCCCTCCAGCACCAGGATGGTGGCGTCGGGCAGGTCCATCCGGCGCTGGATCAGCCCGCTCGACGCCTCGAAGCCGGCGAACAGGATCGCGGCGGGAATGATGGCGAGCCCGTTGTGGCGGGCGAGGAAGGCGATCAGGATGCCGGTGTAGCCGTAGCCGGCGGCGAGCGAGGCGTTCGCCGAACCGTGTACGGCAGCGACCTCGAACATGCCGGCGAGCCCGGCGAAGGCGCCGCCCAGCGCCGTGAAGCCGACCACCAGAAGCCCGGCCGGCAGGCCCTGGATCTGGGCGGCGCGGACGTTGCCGCCGACGATGCGGGCGGCGAAGCCCCAGGTGGTCCGTTCGACGAGGATCCAGCTCGCGATGCAGGCGACGATGCCGACGGCCAGGCCCCAGTGCACGCCGATGCCGGCGATCTCGCCGATCCGGAACACCTCGGGAAGCGGCGCCGTCGACGGCTTGTTGAGGCTCGCCGGATCGCGCAGCGGCCCTTCCACCAGATGGTTCATAAGGGCGATGGCGATGTAGGCGAGCAGCAGGCTCGCGATCGTCTCGTTGACGCCGCGATAGTGGCGGAGCGCCCCCACCGCACCGATCCAGATGCCGCCGACCAGCACCGCGGCCAGGGCCATTGCGGCGATGCCGAACGGCCCGGGCAGCGACGGCGCCAGCATGCCCACCGCGCCGGCCGCGACGCCCCCGAGCACGATCGCCCCCTCGCCGCCGATGACCACCAGGCCGAGCCGCGCGGGAAGCGCCACGCATAGCGCCGCAAGCAGCAGCGGCGCCGCCCGGGACAGCGTGTTGGTCCACGAGAACGCCGTCCCGAAGCCCGCCTTGTAGACGAGGCCGTAGAAGGTGACCGGCGAGCTGCCGATCAGCACGAGGAAGACCGCGAAGGCGGCGAGGCCGGCAAGCAGCGCCGCCAGCGGCAGCACGACGGCCTCGATCCGGCGGGCCCAGGCCTCGGTAAGGAAGCGCGCCGCCGGGACGGCTGCGATTGCGGACTGCGCCTCGACGCTCATGGCTCGCCTCCCCCTCCGGCGACCGTCAGGAGGTCGAGCCGAGGACGCCTTCGACCAGGTAGCCCATGCTTTCCAGCTCGACGGCGCTCTCCACGAAGGACTGGCCGTCGGTGGCGATCACGTTGCCCTGGTTGTCCTTCAGCGGCCCGCGGATGACCGCGTAGTCGCCCAGCAGGATATCGGCCTTGGTGGTTTCGAACTGCTGGCGCGCGGCATCGGTCACGGCGGGGCCGAGCGGGCTCATCTTGATGAAGCCTTCGGCCAGGCCGCCGCGGACGAAGTTCGGGATGGTGCCGCCGGACAGCCGGGCCTGCACCATCTCGGTGTAGACCTTGCCCCAGTTCCACTCGGCGCCGGTGAGGTACTTGTCGGGCGCCAGCGCGCTCTGGTCGACGTGGTAGCCGCACAGATACATGCCGCGCGCGGCCCCCGTCTCCATCACCACCTTCGGCCCGTCGACGTGGCAGGTGACGACGTCGACGCCCTGGTCGGCGAGCGCGTTGGTCGCCTCGGCCTCCTTCACCGCCAGCGACCACTCGCCGGTGAAGATCACCTGGCAGGTGATCGTCGGATCGACGGTGCGGGCGCCGAGCAGGAAGGAGTTGATGTTGAGCAGCACCTGCGGGATCGGCTTGGCGGCGACGAAGCCGATCTTCTTCGACCTGGTCATGTGCCCGGCGACGATGCCGTTCAGGTACTGGCCCATGCCGATGTAGCCGAAATAGGAGCCGACGTTGCTCGGCATGCCTTCGGTCCACAGGCCGCCGCAGTGCTCGAAGCGCACGTCCGGGTTCTTGCCGGCAAGCGCCAGGATGTGGGGGTCGAAATAGCCGAACGAGGTCGGGAACAGCAGCGACGCGCCGTCGAAGTTGATCATGCTCTCCATGGTCTTCTGGACGTCGACCGTCTCCGGCACCTGTTCCTCTTCGACCACGGTGACGCCGGGCATGTCCTTCACCGCGGCCGCGCCCTGGGCATGGGACTGGTTGTAGCCGTAGTCGTCCTTCGGTCCGACATAGATGAAGCCGACGGTGAGCCCCGCCGCCCGGGCGGCGGCGAGCGGAAAGGCGCCGGCGCCGGCGGCCAGCCCGGCGAGTGCGGCCGAGTTGCGCAGGAAGTCGCGGCGGTTCGGCGTCCGTGTGCTGGTCATCTCGCGTGATCTCCCTCTGGGTGCGGAGGCCTTCGGCCGGCTCCGGCCGGCCCCGCGGATCCCCGCCCGTCATGGCCCTGCGTCAGTAATCCGGATGGTGGTGCTTCTGTCTTGTGCTAAGTTTTCCGCAGCCCGATGCAAAATATGCACCACCCGGGAGGGGCCGGATGCGTTACCTCACCTCCGCCCGCTACATCGACGCCGTCGCCAAGGCCGGTTCCATCCGCGGCGCGGCCGATTCGCTGGCGATCACCTCGACCGCGCTCAACCGGCGCATCCTCGCGGTCGAGCAGGAGCTGGGGGTGCCGATCTTCGAGCGGCTGCCTCACGGCGTGCGGCTTTCGGCGGCGGGCGAGGTGCTGATCCACCACATCCGCCACCAGCTGTCCGACATGGAGCGGGTGAAGTCGCAGATCGCCGACCTGTCGGGCGTGCGGCGCGGTCATGTGTCGATCGCCTGCAGCCAGGCGCTGCTGCCGTATTTCCTGCCCGCCGAGATCGCGCACTACCGCAAGGAGCATCCGAAGGTGACCTTCGGCGTCCACCTGCGCGATCGCGAGGCGGCCGAGCAGGCGCTCCTCGACTACACCGCCGACATCGCCATCGTGTTCGAGCCGGTCCGGCTCGCCGACTTCATGACCCTCATCCGGGTGCTGCAGCCGGTGCACGCGGTGATGTCGCACAGCCATCCGCTGGCGGCGAAGGAGACCGTCCGGCTCAGCGACTGTCTGGCCCACCCGATCTCGCTGCCGACGTCGCGCTACGGCGTGCGCCACCTGCTCGACATCGCGGTCCACGGCGCATCGCTGCGCCTCGAGCCCGTCGTGCTGTCCGACAGCTTCGAATTCCTGCGCAGCCACGCGATCGCCGAGAACATCCTCAGCTTCCAGATCCCGATCGGCCTCGCCGGCTCGATGATGGACGGCGACATGACCTCGCGCCCGGTCGACCGGCGCGACGTGCCCGCCGGCGTGCTCTACATGGGTCAGCTGAAGGGACGCACGCTGCCGGTCGCCGCGGCGCGCTTCGCCGACCAGCTCGCCTCGTCGATGGCCGCCCAGTTCGAGATTTCGTAGAGGCCCGGTCCGTCCGGCGGGCTCAGCCCTGACGGCAGCCCGAGGAGCGCTACCCCGATCGGCCTGGCCTAGCCCTCGCCGTCCCAGTAATCGACGGCGTCGCCGGCCCGCACGGTCAGCGCCATCCGCCGTGCCGCCTTGTCGCCGCCGGGCGCCGCGCCGGCAAAGACCGTCACCTTGCCGGAGTCCGGATACTCCATCACGTCCGGCTCGCACATGGTGCTGACCGCCACGTAGCGCAGCGGGCCGTCGGCGGAGGCGGTCAGTTGGTGCGCCGTCTCCGGCCCGCCCGCCGGGCAGACGACGACGTCGCCGGCCGCCACCTCGTAGGTGTCGGTCCCGAACCGCAGCGTGCCGGCGCCGCCGAGGATCACGAACATTTCGTCGTTGGCGTGGTGGCAGTGAAACGGCCACGCGCGCTTGCCCGCCGGCACCTCGACCAGCCGGGAGCCGAGGCGGCGCGCGCCGGCCGGGGCCGCGATCGGCGCGACATGCGCCTCGAAGCTGTCGCCGTGGACCTGCGGCTGCAGCGCGAGCCGGGCGAGCGTGACGACGGGGGAGGTTGTCATGGCGGATCACCGTTCGGGTTGCAGAGGACCGGCCGTGCGCCTTTCGGCCCCCCGGATCGAGGGAGGAATCCTCGATCCTGGGCCAGCCGATATCAGTCGACAACCCCGCCATCGGCAGCCTGCACTCGGGGCAACCGACGGGAGACCCCGATGGCACGCGTCGAGACGGAAGATCACGGATCCACACGGCGTCTCCGGCTCAACCGGCCGGAGAAGCCGAACGCCCGCAGCCACGACCGCATCGATCTGCTGATGGCGCGCCTGGCGCGCTTCCTCGGCCGCGACCGCTCCGCGGCGCCCGCGGAAAGCCGGCACGCGCCCGGCCTGGCGGCCTCGCCGTGACGGACGGTCCGGGTCGAGGCAACCGCTCCGCAGCGCCGTTCAGATGTGCTCGACGTTGCCGCAGATGCTGATCGCCTGGCCGGAGATGTTGGCGCCGGCCGGCGAGCACAGGAACAGCGCCATCGCCGCCACGTCTTCCGGCTCGACCATCCGGCGCAGCGACACCGCCTTCAGGTAGTCGGCCTCCATCGCCTCGTAGGACAGGCCGGAAGCACCGGCCCGGGCGCGAATCACCCCCTCGATCCGCGGGCCGCGCACGAAGCCGGGCAGCAGCGCGTTCACCCGCACGCCATCGGGGCCGAGCTCCTTGGCAAGGCTGTCGGTCAGGCCGACGATTCCCCATTTCGACGCCGCATACGGCGTGCGCAGCGCCAGGCCGAGTCGGCCGGCGACCGACGACAGGTTGACGATCGATCCCCGGCTCTCCCGCAGCATCGGCGCCGCCAGGCGCACCGTCAGGAACTGGCTCACCAGGTTGATGTCCAGCGTGCGGCGGATGTCCGCGATCTCGAGATCGTCGATGAGGTCGGTCGGCCCGGCGATGCCGGCGTTGTTGACGAGCACGTCGAGCCCGCCGAGGCGCTCCTCCGCGCCCGCGATCAGGCTGGCGACCGCCGCTTCGTCGGCGACGTCGGTTTCGGTCGTCATCACCGCCGGATGCGCCTTGCCGAAGGCGTCGAGCGCCGCCGCGTCGACGTCGCAGACCAGCACCTTCGCCTCGGCCTCCAGGAAGGCCGCCGCGATCGCCGCGCCGATGCCGGACGCGCCGGCGGTGACGACGACGCGCAGGCCCGGCCGGGGCCGCATCCGTTCAATCAGGCTCATGGGTTTCCAGTCTCCCTGGGGCGGCCGGCCGCGTCACGCGACCTCCAGCCATTGGCGGCGAACGTCGGAGCGCTCGGCGAGCGCGTCGGGGGGGCCGCGGAAGACGATCCGGCCATGGCCCATCACCATCACTTCCGCCGCCACCTTGAGCGCGATGGTCAGCTTCTGCTCGACGAGCATCACCGCAACGCCGCGGCGGCCGATGTCGAGGATCACCTCCATCACCACCTCGACGATGCGCGGGGCGAGGCCCTCGGTCGGTTCGTCGATCAGCAGGATGCGAGGATTGCCCAGCAGCGACCGGCAGATCGTCAGCATCTGCTGTTCGCCGCCGGACAGGTAGCCCGCGCGGATCGCGGCGCGTTCCTTGAGCCGAGGGAAGTAGTCGTACATGGCGTCGACCGACCAGCTGTGCGCGCTGGCCGGCGCCTTCTGCACGCCCATCAGCAGGTTCTCCTCCACCGTCAGGTTGGAGAAGACCAGCCGCTCCTCGGGCACGTAGCCGATGCCGCGGCGGCAGATGTCGTAGGGCCGATGGCCGGCGAGATCGGCGCCGGAGAGGCAGACGGCACCGGCGGTCGGCGGCACCAGCCCCATGATCGCCTTCAGCGTCGTCGAGCGGCCGGACCCGTTGCGTCCGAGCAGCGAGACGATCGCCCCGTCGGCGATGTCGAGATCGACCCCGTGGAGAATGTGGCTCTTGCCGTAGTGGGCATGCAGCCCGCTGACCTGGAGCAGGCTCATGATGCCGCCTCGTCGCCGAGATAGGCCGTCTGGACCTCGCGATTGGCGCTCACCTCCTCCGGCGTGCCGGTGGCGAGGATCGAGCCGTAGACGAGCACGGAGACGCGGTCGCACAGGCTGAACACGACGCTCATGTCGTGCTCGACCATCAGGAGCGTCTTGCCCTTGGTGACGTGGCGGATCAGTTCGACCGCTTCCGCCGTCTCCTCCCGCGACATGCCGGCGGTCGGCTCGTCGAGCAGGATCACGTCGGCGCCGGTGGTGAGCGTCATGCCGATCTCCAGCGCGCGCTGCTCGGAGTAGGTCAGGTCGCCGGCCAGATGCTCGCCCCGCGCGGCGAGCCCGACGAGCGCCAGGACCTCGGCGGTCTCCTCGTTGATCGCCCGCATGCGCGAGACCGGCTGGAACAGGCCGAAGCGCACGCCGTGGCGCGACAGCACGCCGATCCGGAGATTCTCGAAGACGCTCAGGCGGTGGAACAGCTTGGTGATCTGGAACGAGCGGGAGAGGCCGGCGCGGTTGATCCGCTCCGGCGGCAGGCCGGCGATCGACCGGCCGTTCAGGCGGATCTCGCCCGCCGTCGGCGGGAACTGGCCGGAGATCAGGTTGAAGAGCGTCGATTTGCCGGCGCCGTTGGGGCCGATGACGGCGTGGCGCTCTCCGGAGCGCACGGCGAGGTCGACGCCCTGGATGACCTCGATCGCCCCGAACGACTTGACCACGCCGGCGAGTTCGAGCGCGGGAAGCTCGGTTGCGGTCATGCCCCCCTCCCGTCTGCGGCCGGCCGGTCGGGTCCGGGCTCGGGCTCGGATCGGGCCGCCTGCACGCTTTCCCACGCCGCCGCGATCGGCGCGCGCACCTTGAGGATGAGAACCAGTCCGCCGACGAGAAGGGCCGCCGGAAGCAGCCAGGTGATCGGGCTCGTCGGGCTCCAGTCGGCGCCGAACGCGGCGTAGGGCGGATAGCCCCCGCCGGCGTCCCGGCGCAGCACCGCGTAGCCGTCGCCGAACAGGATCGCCAGCGTCTCGGTGAGGAACACCGCTCCGGCGGCGACCAGCACGCCGCCGGCCGCTCCGATCGCATAGGGTCCCGCCAGCCGCGACCAGTCCAGCTCGTGGCGGCGGGCCAGATGCGCCTGGACCACACCGCCGATGCCGGTCGGCGCGTAGAGCATGACGAGCACGAAGACGAGGCCCTGGTAGAACAGCCAGGAGCGCGTCAGGTCCGACACCAGGTAGGCGAACAGCGTGAACGTCACGGCGCCGACCATCGGCCCGAAGAAGATCGTCGAGCCGCCGACGAAGGTGTAGAGCACCACCTGCGCCGACACACCGGAGCCGAACAGCGCGTAGTTGGCGGCCTCGTTCGAGATCGCCTGCAGGCCGCCGGCGACGCCGGAGAACATCGCCGAGATGGCGAACACGATCACCTTGGAGGCGTGCGCGCTGTAGCCGAGGAAGCGCACGCGCTCCTCGTTGTCGCGCAGCGCCAGCGTCAGCCGGCCGAACGGGGTGCGCGTGTAGGCCCACAGCAGCAGGATCGACAGCGCCACCCATCCGAGCGTCAGGTAGTAGACCTCCAGAAGCGACCCGAAGATGATCCCCTGCCAGGGCATCCGCATCGACGACAGCCCCGCTTCGCCGCCGAAGACGCCCTGCCAGTGGGGGGCCAGCGAATGCAGCAGCTCGGCGATCGCCAGCGTCACCAGCGCGAAGTAGACGCCGGAGCGCATGGTGGCGAAGAAGCCCGCGCAGAGGCCGACGAGGAGGCCGACGGCGGCGCCGGCGAGCGGCAGCAGCGGGGTCGGGAAGCCGAAGCCGTCCTCGACCGCCCGCATCAGGTGCAGGACGGCGAAGGCACCCACCCCGAAATAGGCCGCGTGGCCGAACGACAGCAGCCCCGCCTGCCCGGCCAGCAGGTTGAAGGCGAGCGCGAACAGGCTGGCGATCAGGATGTTGATCAGCGCGTTCTGCCAGCCGAGGCCGAGAAACGGCGGCAGCGCGATCAGCAGCGCCAGCGCCACGGCGATCAGGACGAGGGATCTCATGCGGGCCATCTCAGCTGCGCTCGCCCATCAGCCCGGCCGGGCGCACCAGCAGGACGACCAGCATCAGCACGAACGGGATCGTGCCCGACACCGAGGAAACCGTCATCGTCATCAGCCCACCGACCGAGCGCGCCCACTCGCCGAGCCCGACGATGGCGAACAGGCTCGCCAGCGACCAGTCGATGCCGACGGCGAAGGACGAGAACAGCCCGATCATCAGCGACGCGACCAGCGAGCCCTTGAGCGAGCCCAGCCCGCCGACCACCACCACCACGAAGACGATGACGCCGAGCTCCAGCGCCATGTTGGGGTTGGTCGGGTAGAAGGCACCGGCGACTGCGCCGGCCAGTCCGGCGAGCGCCGCGCCGACGCCGAAGACCCCCATGAACACCATCGGGATGTTGTGGCCGAGCGCCTCGGCCATCGACGGCAGCCGCTCGGCGGCGCGCACGACGATGCCGATCCGGGTGCGCGACAACAGCAGCCACAGCACCACGAACATGACGACCGCCACGGCGCCGATGAAGATCCGGTAGAACGGATAGTCGGTGCCGAAGATGCTGAACGCCGCGAAGCGCAGCTGGTCCGGCATCTGGTAGTTGACCGGGAAGTCGCCGAAGAAGAGCTTGATCAGCTCCTCGATGATGAGCGCCAGCCCGAAGGTGAGAAGCAGCTCGTGGGCGTGGCCGAAGGCGTGGACCCGGCGCAGCAGGAAGCGTTCCACCGCGAAGCCGAACACCGCCACGACGATCGGCGCCGCCAGCAGCCCCGCCCAGAAGCCGAACACCGACGAGACCGCGTAGGCGACGTAGGCGCCGAGCATGTAGAACGACGCGTGGGCGAAGTTCAGCACGCCCATCATGCCGAAGATGAGCGTCAGCCCGGCCGACACCATGAACAGGAGCAGGCCGTAGATGACGCCGTTGAGGGTCGAGACGAGGACGAATTCCATGAGGGGCTCGGGACCGTTCGGGTCGATCTTCGGCGGGATGGTCCGGCCGCGGGCGGTGGCGCGCGGCCGGGCGGATCCGGAAGGGGCAACCGGCCGGACCGGTCTGGTCCGACCGCCGGCTGTCCCTGGCATCCGGAGCCGTCAGCCGCCCGCAGGCACCTGCCGGGCCGGACGCCAGGCTCCGGATTTGCCTCAGTCGGGCCGCTTCATCTCGCAGGTGTCCTGCACCGGATAGATCGCCTGGTCGCCCGGCACCACCGACACGGCTTCGAAGCCCATGTCGGTATCGTCGGCCGGATATTTCGGGTTCTTCACCACCTTGGAGACGACCACCGGACGGATCGTCTGGTGATCTTCCTTGCGCACCGAGATCGGCCCGACGGGGGTTTCGTAGGTGGTGCCTTCCAGCGCCGTGGCGATCGCCGTCACGTCGATGTCGCCGCCCTTGAAGTCCAGCCCGTCCAGCGCCTGGGCGAGCGCGCCCGCGGCGAACGCGGCCTGGGGCTCGACGAAGGTCGGATAGTGGCCCATCGCCGCCTTGTATGCCTCGGCGAAGCTGTCGTCGGTGGCGGCGGAGTTGTCGTAGCTGTTGGCGATGTAGTGGCCGAGCGCCGTTTCGCCGGCGTTGGCGATGTTGCCCGGCTGATCGAGGAAGGCGGTGGCGAAGCGGACCTTGAGGCCGGAATCGCCGGTCGCCTTCATCAGCAGCAGCAGGTCGTTCGACCAGTTGCCGGTGACGACGGTGTCGGGGGCGGCCGCCTTGATCTTGGCCACGTAGGGCGCGAAATCCTGGATCTTGTTGACGTCGTGCAGCGTCGTCTCGACGACCGTGTAGCCGCCGGCCTCGGCCGCCGCCTCGGTCGCCGCCTGCATGTCCTGGCCCCAGGAGTAGTTCTGGTTGATCGCGTAGACGCGCGTGCCGAGATCGCCGGCTTCCTTCATCGCGCTGACCAGCGCGTTGACGCGCATCGGGGCGCTGGTGGTGTAGCGGAAGTGGTAAAAGTGGCACTTCCCGCCGGTCAGCTCCATCGCCTCGGCGCCGAGGTTGATGAACATGATCTCCTTGCCGGGATTGCGCAGGTTGTGCTTGCGCACGTCCTCGGTGATCTGGCCGGCGATGGCGGAAGAGGCGCCCTGGAACACGATGTCGACGCCGTCGGCCACGGCCTGGCGGAACTTGTCGGCCGCCTCGGTCGGGCCGCCGGCGTTGTCGTATTCGATCACCTCGACGGGTTCGCCGTTGAAGCCGCCCGCCGCATTCAGCTGGTCGATGCTGTACTGCACGCCGGCCGAGAACATCCGGCCCGTGGAGGTCTGCGAGCCGGACAGGCTCTCGATGATGCCGATCTTCAGGGGCTCGGCCTTGAGCGGCGTCGCGCCGAGTACGCAGGCCGAGGCCAGAGCCACGGCGATGGCTTCATGTCGCATGGTGTTTCCCTCCCAGGAACAGTTCTTTTTCGAGCGCCCGCCGCCTGCCAGGACGGCCGCGCACTCCTCGCAAGGGCGTTTGCGCCTCTTGCATCGAGACAAGACTACGCGAAACGCGCATCATGTAAAGATGTCAGATGATAGATGCTTGATCTGTGATCACACATTAGGAGAGCCTAATTCAGTGTCTCCCCACCGCCGCCAATGCGTGGAGCCCGACCCGCCCGAACGGGCCCGGACTGGCGGCCGCCGCCAAGGCGGCGGACCCGGGAAATCGGCCCGGGAAACGCTGCCCACTCGCATCTCACCGTCAGGACGGGGTATGAAAGTCGGCCACGTCCCTGGCGGACGGACCGATTCCCCTGCATCGAGGCAGATCCAGAGTTGACCACGCTAGAGCCCCGGCCCGCCACATTCTCCCTCGATCCGGTCGACGTCTCGACCGTGCAGGAGCGGGTCTATCAGAGCCTTCGCCTCGCCCTTCTGAAGGGCCAGTTCCTGCCCGGCGAACAGGTGTCGATCCGCAACCTGGCCCAGGCGCTCGGCACCAGTGCCATGCCGGTGCGGGAAGCGGTGCGGCGGCTCGTTTCCGAAAAGGCGTTCGAGCAGTCCACCGACCGCCTGCTGCGCGTCGCCCCCTACGTGGCGGCCGAGCACGAGGAGTACATCCGGATCCGGATGCAGCTCGAGGGCTACGCGGCCGACCGGGCGACCGTGGCGAAGACGCCGCAGATGATCGACGCCCTGGCGGCGCACAACGAGGCGATGCGCCGGGCCCTCGGCTCGGCCGACTTCGAGGCCGCGCTTGCCGCCAACCAGGCCTTCCACTTCGAGATCTACCGCGCCGCAGGATCGCCGCAGCTCGTCGACATCATCGCCAGCCTCTGGCTTCGCACCGGCCCGATCCTGGCCGCCTCCCGCAACAGCGCAGGGCTGTTCGAACGGCTGTTCGACATCGGCTGCTCGGTGCATGAGGAGATCATCGAGGCGATCGCCCGGAAGGACCGGGCCGCGGCACGGCGGGCGGTGAACCTGGACATCCGCGCCGCCCACGTTTCGATCCGCCGCGCCCTGATCGCCGCGCACGCCGACGGGTCGATGACAGCCCGGCCGAAGCAGCGGCGCTAGCGCGCGGAAGCGGTCACGCTTCCGGTCATCTCCGGCGGGGGGAGTTCGCACGCGTCGGGATGGTCGCTTGGGGGGTGTGCGCAGGCCCGTGCGCACTGCGCGTACGCAGGCCCGTGCGCAGCGCAAAAAGGCCTGAATGCGCAAAATAGCGCAAAAAAGCGCAGATGCGGGAATGGTACGCCCTAGGGGAGTCGAACCCCTCTTTCCAGAATGAAAATCTGGCGTCCTAACCGATAGACGAAGGGCGCACGACGCTCGCTTTCGCAAACGCTGGCGGGGTTATAAGGAGCACGGCGCGCGTCGGCAAGGGGCGAAAGCACGCAATCCACGGGTGGGCGCATCCAAATTCGGCGCGTCGCCCGTTCGACCGGTCCGGCCCCGCCGGCCGTGCGCAAAAATCGCACGCCGCTGCCACCATACCGCCGAAGTCGGCTTGAATGGATGGGACGGGCGGGCTAACCGCATCCGGTTGCGGCCCGGCCCGCGCGCCGACGTCCGGCACCGCCCCCGCTGCCGGCGGGCACGCCGGGCACCGACCACGAGAAGGACGAGCCGATGGCATTGCTGTCCCACTTCGCGCGACTTCGGACCCTGCTGCGGCACACGGCACCGCGGGCCGTGCGCCCGCTCGCCCTGGTCGCGCTGGGTACCGGGCTGATCGCCGACCCGGCCCTCGCCCAGGAAGGCCCGATTCCGCCGCGCGATCTCGGCGCGATCGACCAGCAGCTGCAGTCGATCCTGCCGGTCGCGCAGCCGAACGTGCCCCAGTACTTCCGCGCGCCCTCGGGCGCCGGCATCAGCGTGCGCCCCTTCGAACCCGTCTCCCGCCGCTCCAATGCGCTGTGCATCAACTGCGCCAATCCCTGCCGCGGCTACGAGGTCACCTACACCCGTGCCGACCAGGCCGAGCGCGTCGTGCTGGAGGGCTTCCGCTGCCGCAACTCCGGCGGCATGTGGGTGATGGTGCAGCCGGAAACGATCATCGCGCGGGAATCGACCGTGCCCGAGGCGCCGATCTACGGCCAGCCCGGCCTGGAGAACGTGCCGGAGATGTCCGAAGAGGAGCTCCGCAACCGCGGCCTGCTGCCGCCGCTGTCGCCCGATATCGCCAACGGCACGCCGCAGTCGCTGACGCCGGATGGAGAGCTCGCCGACGGCACCCAGGAAGGGGTTCCGATCCCCGACACCTTCGGGCAGAACGCCGGGGCCGGTGCCGGCCAGGGCGAGATCGAGTCCGCGCCGCTCCCCGACGCCACCGCCGGCCAGCCCGGCGACGGCCCGCCCGCCCAGACCGCCGGAACCGAGAGCGGCACGGAGCCGCTGGCCGGCGCACAGGCGCAGAACGAGGTCATCGGCGGAACGTCGACGACCCCCGTCGACACCCCGCCGGCCCGGCAGATCACCGAGGCGGACAAGGTCTCGCGCGTCATCTATCCCGGCGGCGCCGACCTCGATGGCGCCGCCCAGCCCAGGCCCACGGATGCGCCGCCCCAGCGGGACGACACCGACACCGACATGAGCGCCGCGCTGTCCGACCCCGGTGTCGTCAGCCGCCTGAAGCAGTTGCGCTACCTGCCTCAGTCGGCCTCCGGAAGCGACCGTGAGCAGGTCCGCCAGGCGGTCGGGTCGTTTGCCGTGGACGAGCAATTCGCCCTGCCGGTCGACGCGGCCGCGCTGTCGGCCCGGCTCGAGGCGGCCGCAGAGCGCAACGAGGCGATCGCCGCGTGCACGAGCACCGCCGGCGTCGAGATGATCTGCGAGGAAGGCAAATAGGGCAGCACCCGGTCCAGGCATCCGGCCTGCCGCTCCGGGCGGCGAGGAATGCCCAAGACGTTGATGCTGCAGCCATTTTTTACCGACGAGATCCGTTTGTCTGGTCGGGAAGGCGTTAATCCGCTGCCGTGTCGAAGAGGTCGCTGCGCCGGGTCGGATCGCCCTTGGCGCCGCTGACGCGCCAGATGTCGTAGCGGGCGATCGGCACCCCGTTCGCCGATCGCGTCAGCGTTCCGATCTGCTCGAAGTGCTCGAAGCGCGCGCCCAGAATGTCGGTGCCGAGCCGGCGGTGTTCGTCCAGCACCAGCCCGGGCTTCTCGAACAGCGAAAGGTCCGGCGCCGGCAGGTTGGCGTAGCGCAGCGGTTCGACGATGCCGAACACCGGCACCTGCGGCAGGTGGAAGGAGAGTTCGCCGGTGACGGTGTAGTGCACCGCACCGATCCAGGCCGCCCCCTGCGCCTCCCGGATGTTGTCGACCTCGGTCGCAAACGTGCCCCAGCCGCGCAGCTGCTTGGTCGGATCCTTGGTGGTGACGAAGCCCGCCGAGAACCCCGAGTGGACGATCGCCAGGAGCGCCAGGCCGATGCCGACCGCCGCCACCCAAGGCCGCAGCCGCTCCCACGGCTTGCGGTGGGCGATCGGAATCCACATCAGGTTCGCCGCCTCGGCGGAGATAAGCGCGATCGCCGGATAGAGCGGCGCCGGCCAGTTGCCCTGGACCCGGTCGTGCAGACCGTGAAGCAGAAGATACGCCAGAAACGGCAGGCTGGAGAGCAGCAGCAGCCAATGGCCCGGATCGCCGTCGCGCCGCCCGTATCTCAGGATGTTCCGGATGCCCAGCACCAGGAACGGGATCATCAGCGGCCCGATCAGCCCCACTTCCGCAAGCAGGAACTCCGGAATGAAGCGGATCTCGACGTGATCGCCGGCCACCCGGCCGAACTGCTTGGCGAAGGACACCCAGTCGTGCTGGGCGTTCCACCAGACCACCGGCGCCGCCAGCGCCAGCGCCAGCGCGCCTCCCACCCACAACCAGGGGCTGGCGAACCACTTCCGGGCGCCGGGAATCAGCACCAGCCAGAGCGCGATGCCACCGCCGAGAAAAAGCCCGGAATATTTCGACAGCAGCCCGAAGCCCGCGAAGAGGCCGACGGCAAGCCACCAGCGCCCGTCCGACGACCGGTCCAGCTCCACCAGCGCCCAGAGCGCGAGGCCCCAGAAGAAGGCCGAGGGCACGTCCGGGGTGGCGATCATCGCGCCGATGCCGACCAGCAGCGTGGCGTTGAACCAGATCACCGCCCGGCCGGCGGTGCGGCGCTCGTCGTAGAGCAGGATCGCCGTGCGCCAGATCGCCAGCGACCCGAGCGAGACGGCGATCACGGTGAAGAAGCGGATGCCGAGCGTCGTGTCGCCGAAGATCGCCTGGCCGGCGGCGATCCACCACGCCACCATCGGCGGGTGGTCGTAGTAGCTCCAGGCCGGCGCCATCGCCCAGAGCCGGTAGTAGGCCTCGTCTTCGGTCAGTTCGATGGTGGCGGCCGCCACCAGCCGAATTGCCGTCAGTGCCAGCATGATCGTGACGATCGTCGCCGGCGACGCGAGGTCGACCAGCGGGCGGCGCGGCGCGGAGACCGAGGTGGCGGGGGCCGGGCGCACGGGCGACCGCCTCAGCGCACGCGCCAGGTGAGCGCGGCGCTGGCGGCGTAGTTCCACACCGAGCCCACCACCGCACCGGCGATGCCGGCCACCCACCAGACGTGATCGGACCCGTGTACCGCGCTGGCGACCCCCACGTTGGCCACCACCCCCAGCGAACAGACCAGATAGAAGGAGACCAGGCCGCGCAGCATCGCCAGCCCGTGCAGGCGCCGGTCGCGATAGGTCAGCCAGTTGTTCAGGAAGAAGTTCCAGGTCATGGCCACCACGGTGGCGATCGTCTGGGCCACCCCGAACGCCATGCCCGGCACGGCGATGCCTGCCCGCAGCGTCGCCAGATGCACCACGACGCCGGTGGCGCCGACGCCCATGAACAGGATGAAGCGCACCGACACGGCGTTGAACAGCAGCTTCGACAGGATCAGCGCCAGGAACTCGATGGTCACCAGCTCATCGAGCTTGCTCTCGCCCGCGACGCGCTCGCGGAAGGAAAAGGGGATCTCGACGACGCGGGTGGAGCGCGGCGCCGAGGCGACGATGTCGAGCAGGATCTTGAAGCCCTGGCGCGCCAGCTTCGGCTCCAGGCGCTCGACCATCTCGCGCTTCAGCATGAAGAAGCCGCTCATCGGATCGTTGAGCCGCACGCCGAGCAGCACCCGGGCGAGCCCGTTGGCAAGCCGGCTGCCGGCCTGGCGCACCGCGGACAACCCTTCGGTCGAGGCGCCGCCGTCGACGTAGCGGCTGCCGACGGCGATCTCGGCGTCGCCGCTCTCGATGGCGGCGAGCATCGCGGGCAGGATCGTCTCGTCGTGCTGCAGGTCGGAATCCATCACCGCGACGATCGGCGACGCGGCAGCGATCATCCCCTCCACGCAGGCGCCGGAGAGGCCGCGCCGGCCCACCCGGCGGATGCAGCGCACGCGGCCGTCCCGTTCGGCGAGCGCGTGCACCACGTCGGCCGTGCCGTCGGGCGAATCATCGTCGACGACGATGATCTCCCAGTTGCGCCCGGCAAGCGCCGTGCCGACGCGCTCGATCGCGACCGGAATGTTGTCCCGTTCGTTGTAGGTCGGCAGCACGACGGTGATCTCCGGCGCGCTGTGCGGGCCGTAAACCGGGGTGCCGGCCGGTTGCGGGGCGGAATCGAGAGGCTGCATCACGCGCGGTACGCCGTCAGGAACATGTGACCGCCGGGTGCTCGCTGGCGCCCGGCCGGCCGGACCATAGCCCGCGCAAGGCCGAATGCAATGGCCGGTCCGTGCTTGCCCAACGCGCGCCGCGCGGCAACCCGACGCGCCGCGGTGGTCGAGCCGCTTCCGAGCACGGGTCGGCGGGCCCCGCAAAAGCCGGGCCGGGCCCGCCGAACCATCGTGTCGGGGTGGTCAGGCCGCGCGCGGCCCGGGCGTCCGGCGCTGGTCGCGGAGACGCACGTAGAGCTGGTCGAGCATCAGCATCACCGCCAGCGACAGCCCGACCAGCGGAAAGACCAGCCCGCCCACCACGAGCATGGCCAGCAGGCCGGCGAACACCCGCCGGTCCAGCGGCATCGGCGGCACCCCCATCGAGCCGGCGGGGCGGCGCTTCCACCACATCACCCCGCCCGACACCGCGAGCAGCACGATCGCCATGCAGGCGCCCAGCAGGACGAGCTTGTTGGCGAGCCCGAAGGCCTGGCCCATGTGCAGGCTGACGCCCCATTCCGCCGCGCGGCCGAGGGCCCCGAGGTCCGAAAGCCCCATGTCGAACAGCACGTCGCCGGTGTACTGGTCGAGATGGATGACCCATTCCTGGGTGACGTCGTCGGGGTAGACGGAGGCGGTGAACACCCCCTCCGGTCCGCTCGGCATGTTGAGCGCATAGCCCGGATGGATGCCCCGCGCCTCGATCGTCGCGACGATCTGGTCGAGACCGGCGGGCACGCCGGCGGCAGCGCCGGACACCGGCATCGGTTGGTGCTCGAGGATCCATGGCGCCCGGTCGAGCGCCTCGCCGGTCGGCATGGTGGAGGTCGGGTAGCTCCCCCAGTAGCCGTCGGGCATGCCGAGGCCGGCCTTGTAGGACAGATCGTAGAACTGGTTGCCCCAGAAGCCCGACCACGGCAGGCCGCTGACGGCCAGGAACACGATGAACACGCCCACGTAGAGGCCGGTCACCGCGTGCAGGTCGCGCCAGAACGGCCGGCCGCGCTTGTTGCGCACCCGGACGACGCCCACGGCCTTGCCGCGCGGCCACCACAGAAAGATCCCGGTGGCGACCAGCAGCACGGCCCAGCCGGCCGCCGCCTCGACGAGGCGGTTGCCCCACCAGCCGACGAGATCGAGGCTGTGGAGCTTGCGCACGGTCCACATCAGCCCGGTTCCCGACGAGCCCGCGTCCCATGCGCTGCCGAGGACCACCCCCGTGTACGGGTTCACGTAGAGGGTGTCCTTGACGCCGTCCGCCCCCTTGATCTTCACCTCGGCAGATCGGTCGGGGGCGGCGGCGGGCATGTAGGACGTCAGTGTGCCGGGATGGGCGGCGAGCGCCGCGGCGGCGATGGCCGACGGCGCCAGCGGTTGGGTCGCGGCCGGCTCGACCAGCCGGAGACGGGCATAGGCGGCGTCGTTGATCTCGTCCTTGAAGAGGTAGATCCCGCCGGTCACCGCCAGCAGGACCATGAACGGCAGAACGAGCAGGCCGGCGTAGAAGTGCCAGCGCCAGACGGCGCGGTAGAGATCGGTGGGCGCACGCACGGCGGCCGTGCGCACGGGCCCGGAGGCAACGTGGGACATGGGAAACTCCTGACATCGAAAGGGGATCGGCGCCGCGCGCGGCGGCCGGTCTGCGTCGGTGCGTCAGGAGATCGCGGGTGGGGCCCTCGCCTCCGCCGTGCGGATGCGCAGCAGCGACGACGGCACGGTGCGGGGTGCGGATGCGCGGACGAGCGCCGCCGGCTCGAGCCGGCCAACGATGGCGCACGGCGCATCCGGGGCCGGCATCGCGGCGGCCGCGACGCGGCTGAGGGCACAGAGCGGACAGTCCATCCGGCGCTCGGCCGGTCGATCGGACCCGCCGGTGCCGTCGGCGGTGGCTCCGGTCGACGAGCAGATCACCTGCAGCGGGTCGAAGGCGACCGTCGCCATCGCCCCCTGCGCGGCACCCCACAGGAACGCCTGCAACAGGCACAGATAGATGATCGCCACCGCCGAAGCGGCGGACGCGCCGACCCTTGCCGTGCTTCTCACCCTGCCCATGCTGACACCATGCCAAGCCGGTACCGGCAAGTCACTGCGGCAGATGCGTTCGTCCGGCCATTGTCCACGTCAGACGGCGGCCGGCGCCGCGGCGGCCGTGCGGCGGGCGGCAAACGCCCGCGCCGCATCGCCGAAGGCCTCGAACAGCCGCCGCGACGGCGGATCGGTGCGCGCCCAGAATTCCGGATGCCACTGCACGCCGAACGCGAAATCCTGCGCGTCCCTGACCCGCACCGCCTCGATGGTCCCGTCCGGCGCGGTGGCCTCAACGACCAGCCGGTCCGACAGCGTGAACATCGCCTGGCGATGCAGCGAGTTCACCATGAAGCTGGTCTCGCCCATGATCGCCGCCAGCTCGCCATCGGGCACCAGGTCGACGGCGTGGCGCAGCTTGAAGCGCTCGGCGTTGTCGTCGGATTCGGGCGGGCGGTGGTCCATCCGCCCGGGGATCGCGTGGACGGCCGGATGCAGCGTGCCGCCCAGCGCCGCGTTGAGCTCCTGCATGCCGCGGCAGATGGCGAGCAGCGGCACGCCGCGCTCGATCGCCCGCGCGATCAGCCTGAGCGACACCGCGTCGCGCGCCTGGTCGTAAGGCTCGGCCTCCTCGGTGGGCGTGCCGCCATAGCGCGACGGATGCACGTTGGAGCGCGAGCCGGTCGCCACCACGCCGTCGGCGCGGTCGAGCAGGTCGTCGACGTTCAGCGGCTTGTCGAGGGTGGGCACGATCACCGGCACGCCGCCGGCGACCTGGGCGACGGCCTCCAGATACTGGGTGGGGGTTGCTGCCCAGACATACTTGTCGAACGACCTCTGGTCCGACGTGACGAGAATAAGGGGGGCTGACATTCGACCTTGCCTAACTTCCTGTGCTGAAACACACGGCCCAGTTCTTAGCACTTCGTCGCCGCGTCGGCGCGCGCCATGAGGCGCGCTTCGAAATGGTTCAGAAATCTGCCCAATTGCAACTGCGACCCTTGTCGGCTCCGGAAACATGCGTTTTATATCTGAGCTCGGTGCGTAAAAAGAACCGCCGCCTGCCGTCCGTGTCGGCAACGAGTGGTCCGTGCGTCACCAGCGTCTCAACCGGGAGGAAACCCATGGATCGCCGTTCTTTTCTGAAATCTGCAGGCGTCGCCGCCGGCGCCACCGCGGCGTCGGCCACGCTGGCCGCGCCCGCCATCGCCCAGGGTCTGCAGGAGTGGAAGCTGGTCACCACGTGGCCGAAGAACTTCCCCGGCCTCGGCACCGGCGCCCAGCGCTTCGCCGACAAGCTCACCGCCGCCACCGACGGCCGCATCACCGTCAAGCTCTACGGGGCCGGCGAACTGGTTCCGCCGTTCGAATCGTTCGACGCGGTGCAGAACGGCACGGCCGAGCTCTACCACGGCGCGGAATACTACTGGCAGGGCAAGCACCCGGCCTTCGCCTTCTTCGCGACGGTCCCGATGGGCCTGACCGCCGGCGAGCAGGACGCCTGGGTGCAGTGGGGCGGCGGCCAGGAGCTGTGGGACGAGCTCTCCGCGCAGTTCAACATCAAGCCGTTCCAGTGCGGCAACACCGGCGTCCAGATGGGCGGCTGGTTCCGCAACGAGATCAACACCGTGGAGGATCTGCGCGGCCTGAAGTTCCGCATGCCGGGTCTCGGCGGCGAGGCGCTGCGCCAGCTGGGCGTATCGGTGATCAACCTGCCCGGCGGCGAGATCTTCCAGGCGCTGCAGTCCGGCGCCATCGACGGCACCGAATGGGTGGGTCCGTGGAACGACCTGGCCTTCGGCTTCTACAAGGTCGCCAAGTTCTACTACTATCCGGGCTTCCACGAGCCCGGCCCGACGCTCGGCGTCGGCCTCAACAAGGGCATCTGGGACAAGCTGTCGGATTCCGACAAGGCGATCGTCGCCTCCTGCGCCCGTGACGAGAACAACAACATGTACGCCGAGTTCATGGCCAAGAACGGCCAGGCGCTCAGCACGCTCATCAACGAGCACGGCGTCCAGCTGAAGAAGTTCTCCGACGAGATCTTCGACGCCTTCGGTTCCGCCTCCGAAGAGGTGGTGGCCAAGGTTGCCGAGCACGACGATCTCGGCAAGCGGATCTACGACAGCTACATCAAGACCCGCAAGGACCTCGCCGGCTGGACCGACATCTCCGAGCAGGCCTACTCGCTGGGCCGCGACCGGATCATCGGCAAGCTGTAGGCCGCAGGGGGCGGCCCCGCCCCTCGCCCTTCATCGGACGGCGCGGCAGACCGCCGCGCCGCTTCCGTGACGATCTGGCGCGCGGCCCGCGCGCAAGACCCCGCAGGAACAGTCCGCATGCGTGCCCTCGCCACCGTGATCGATGCCTTGAATCTCTGGACGGGCAAGATCCTGTCCTGGCTCGCGCTCGCCATCGTCGTCGTCCAGTTCGTCGTCGTGGTGATGCGCTACGTGTTCGGGGTCGGCTCCATCCAGATGCAGGAGCTGATCATCTACATGCATGCCTTCCTCTTCATGCTGGCGGCGGCCTATACGCTGCGCGTCGACGGGCACGTGCGCATCGACATCTTCTACCGCGAGGCCTCGCCGCGCCGGAAGGCGTGGGTCAACCTGCTCGGCTGCATCTTCTTCCTGCTTCCCGTGTGCATCCTGATCGGCTGGATCAGCTGGCCGTACGTCTCCAACTCGTGGGCGATCTTCGAAGGCTCGCGGGAATCCTCGGGCATTCCCGGCGTGTTCCTCCTGAAGACGGCGATCATCGTGTTCGCCGCGCAGATCGGCCTCCAGGGCATTTCGATGATGTGCCACTCCCTCCTCGCGCTCGCTGGCGACGAACGGGAGCTCGCCGCTCTCGACGCCCCGATGCAAACGCCCTGAGCGCCCCATGACATTCGCCGATTTCGCCCACCTTCTCGACCTGCTGATGTTCGTGGCGGCATGCGTCGTGCTGCTGTCGGGCTTCCCGGTCGCCTTCACGCTGTCCGGCATCGCCCTGGTCTTCGGCCTCATCGGCATGCTCTTCGGCGTGTTCGACATCGCCTTCTTCGCCGCCCTGCCCCAGCGCATCTTCGGCACCATGACCAACGAGGTGCTGGTCGCCGTGCCGCTGTTCATCTTCATGGGGGTGATGCTCGAGCGCTCGCGGGTCGCCGAGGAACTCCTCGACACCATGGGCAAGCTGTTCGGCCACATGCGCGGCGGGCTCGGCCTGTCGGTGTCCATCGTCGGCGCGCTGCTGGCGGCCTCCACCGGCATCGTCGGCGCCACCGTGGTGACCATGGGCCTGCTGTCGCTGCCCACCATGCTGAAGCGCGGCTACAGCCCGCGGCTCGCCTGCGGCTCGATCGCCGCCGCCGGCACGCTCGGGCAGATCATCCCGCCCTCCATCGTCCTCGTCGTGCTCGGCGACCAGCTGATGAACGCCTACCAGAAGGCGCAGCTCGACATGGGGATCTTCTCCCCCGAGACGGTCTCGGTGGGCGACCTGTTCGCTGGCGCGCTGCTTCCCGGCCTGATGCTGGTGTTCATGTACATCGCCTACCAGCTGATCGTCGCGCTGATCTGGCCGGCCTCCAGCCCCGCCATGCCGCCGGAAGAGGGCGAACACGTCACCTTCGGCCGGTTCATGCACGCGCTGGTGCCGCCGATCGTGCTGATCGTCTCGGTGCTGGGCTCGATCCTGGCCGGCGTCGCCACGCCCACGGAAGCGGCCTCGGTCGGCGCCGTCGGCGCGCTGCTGCTGGGCGGCCTGCGGCTCGACCAGGGCCGGCCGATCCCGATCTACGTCGCCGGGCTCGCGGTGGTCGGGCTGCTCATCCTCGTCGCCACCGTCGACATGCGCGTCAACCGCGAGGTCATCGGCAGCAGCGATCAGCTCGCCATCTACGTGGCGTTCGCGCTTTGCGCCCTCGTCGCCTATGGCTGCCTGGTGGCGTTCCTGCGGGTGCTGCGGGCCGGCGTCATGCAGCCGGTGCTGGAAGGCACCACCCAGATCACCTGCATGGTGTTCGTGATCCTCATCGGCGCGGCGCTGTTCTCGCTGGTCTTCCGCGGCCTCGGCGGCGAGGAGATGGTGAAGGAGTTCCTCTCCGGCCTGCCGGGCGGGACGATCGGCGCCATCCTCGCAGTCATGCTGCTGATGTTCTTCCTGGGCTTCTTCCTCGACTTCCTGGAGATCGTCTTCGTCGTCGTGCCGCTGGTCGCTCCGGTGCTGCTGATGATGGAGATGCCCAACGGCGAGCCGATGAGCCCCGTCTGGCTCGGCATCATGATGGCGGTAAACCTGCAGACCTCGTTCCTGACGCCGCCGTTCGGCTTCGCCCTGTTCTATCTGCGCGGCGTCGCGCCGCCCGAGGTGAAGACCATGTCGATTTATCTCGGCGTCATCCCGTTCGTGCTGATCCAGATCCTGGCGCTGCTCATCCTCTGGTACGTGCCGCAGCTCACCACCTGGCTGCCGACGGTCATCTACGGCAACTGACACCGGCCGCGTTCGCGCCCACCGCCCGCACCGTCATCACAACGGCGCGGGCGGTTTCGTTTCCGGTTGACCCGGGCGGTCGGGAATTGGAGTCTCTCCAGACAACCCCTCCACCTCTCTTCCCGAGGATCGCCCGCATGGCCCCGCGCCCCGTCACCCTGGACGAGAAGTACGACCTGGCCACCGAGCGCATCTTCGTGTCGGGCACCCAGGCCGTCGTGCGGCTCACCTTGATGCAGCAGGCCCGGGACGCGGCGCTGGGCAAGTCGACGGCGGGCTATGTCACCGGCTACCGCGGCTCGCCGCTCGGCGGCCTCGACCAGCAGTTCGCCCGCGCCGGCAATCGCCTGCAGGAGGCCGGCATCGTGTTCCAGCCGGGCCTCAACGAGGACCTGGCCGCCACCGCGCTGTGGGGGACGCAGCAGGCCGAGCTGCGCGGCACCGGCCGCCACGACGGCGTGTTCGGCGTCTGGTACGGCAAGGGTCCGGGTGCCGACCGCTCTGGCGACGCCTTCCGCCACGCCAATCTCGCCGGCACCTCTCCCTGGGGCGGCGTGCTGGCACTGATGGGCGACGACCACACCTGCGAATCCTCCACCACCGCCCACCAGTCCGAGTTCGCCTTCGTCGACGCGATGATCCCGATCCTCAGCCCGGCGGGCGTGCAGGAGGTCATCGACTACGGGCTCATGGGCTTCGCGCTGTCGCGCTTCGCCGGCACCTGGGCGGCGCTCAAGTGCGTCAAGGACACCATCGAATCGACCGCCTCCATCGACGGCAGCCTCGACCGGCTGCCGATCGTGCGGCCCGATTTCGCCATGCCGCCCGGCGGTCTCAACATCCGCCAGGGCTTCGACGCACTCGGCCAGGAGGAGCGCCTCCACACCCACAAGATTCCGGCCGCACTTGCCTTCACCCGCGCCAACCGGATCGACCGCATCGTCACCCACGGCGGCCGACGGCCCCGGCTCGGCATCGTCTCGGTGGGCAAGAGCTGGCTCGACGTGCTGGAGGCCCTCGACATCCTCGGCATCGACGAGGTCGACTGCGCCCATCTCGGCGTCCGCCTCTACAAGGTCGGCTGCCCCTGGCCGCTCGACCCGGAGGGGGCGGCGGAGTTCGCCGCCGGCCTGCCGCAGATCCTGGTGGTGGAGGAAAAGCGCGGCCTGATCGAGGGCCAGCTCAAGGAGATCCTGTTCGCGCGCACCGAGCGGCCGGTCATCGAGGGCAAGCGCGACACCGGCGGCGCCTGGCTGTTCCCCTCCAACGGCGCCCTCGACGCGACGATGATCGCCGAGGCGATCGGCACGCGCATCGTCGCGCTCACCGGCGACGAGCGGATCGCCGCGAAGCTGGAGCGCGTCCGCGCCGCCCGGCGCCGGCTCGCCGAGACCACCGACATTTCCAGCCGCCGCCCCTATTTCTGCGCCGGCTGCCCGCACAACTCCTCCACCGTGGTGCCCGACGGCAGCCACGCGTTCGCGGGCATCGGCTGCCACTTCATGTCCATGTGGATGGACCGGTCGACCGAGGGCTTCACCCAGATGGGCGGCGAGGGCGCCAACTGGATCGGCGAGGCGCCGTTCTCCACCACCCCCCACGTTTTCCAGAACATCGGCGACGGCACCTTCAACCATTCGGGAATCATGGCCATCCGTGCCGCCAAGGCGGCAGGCGTCACCATGACCTACAAGATCCTCTACAATGATGCGGTCGCCATGACCGGCGGCCAGACCAACGACGGTGGCCTGACGGTGCAGCAGATCGCCGCCGAGGTCGCGGCCATCGGGCTGGAGAGGCTGGTCGTCGTCAGCGACGAGCCGGACAAGTACACCACCGGCTGGCCGTCGGGCACCAGCGTCCATCACCGCGACGATCTCGACGAGGTCCAGCGCGACCTGCGCAAGCTGCCCGGCCTGACGGTGCTCATCTACGACCAGACCTGCGCGGCGGAGAAGCGCCGCCGCCGCAAGCGCGGCACCTTCCCCGACCCCGACAAGCGCGTGGTCATCAACGAGGAGGTCTGCGAGGGCTGCGGGGACTGTTCGGTGCAGTCCAACTGCGTTGCCGTGCAGCCGGTTGAGACCGAGTTCGGCCGCAAGCGCCAGATCGACCAGTCGAGCTGCAACAAGGACTTCTCCTGCCTGAAGGGGTTCTGCCCGTCCTTCGTCACCGTCCACGGCGCCCGCCTCCACAGGCGCTCCGAGACCGCCGTGGAGGCCCCCCACGCAGCGCCGCTGCCGGAGCCGTCGCTGCCGGGCCTGTACAAGCCCTACGGCATCCTGATCACCGGCGTCGGCGGCACCGGCGTCGTCACCATCGGCGCGATCCTCGGCATGGCCGCCCACCTGGAGGGCAAGGGCTGCGGCATCATCGACATGGCCGGGCTGGCCCAGAAGGGCGGCGCCGTCACCAGCCATCTCAAGCTGGCGCCGTCGCCCGAAGACCTGCACACCATCCGCGTCGGCACCGCCGGCGCCGACCTGGTGCTCGCCTGCGACATCGCCGTTGCCGGCATGGCCAGGCAGCTCGGCGCCATCGATCCCGGCCGGACGCGCATCGTCGCCAACACACACGAGCAGCTGCCCGGCGACTTCGTCAAGGATCCCGACTTTTCGCTGCCGACGCGCCGCGTCATCAAGGCGCTCGGCGACGCCGCCGGGCCCGACCGCGCCGCCTTCTTCGCCGCCACCGAAATCGCCACCGCCGTGTTCGGCGATGCCATCGCCGCCAACATGGTCATGCTGGGCGCCGCCTATCAGCTCGGCACGATCCCGGTCTCCTCGCTGTCGATCGAAAAGGCGATCTCGCTGAACGGGGTGGCCACCAAGCTGAATCTCGCCGCCTTCCGCTTCGGCAGGCGGCTCGCCATCGATCCGACGGCGGCCGAGGGCCTCGGCGGCGCCGGCCAGGCCCCCGAGCTCGCCCATCGCCAACTCTCCGGGGATCTCGACGAGACGATCGCCCGGCGCGCCCGCATCCTCACCGACTACCAGAATGCCGACTACGCCGCCCGCTATCTGAAGCGGCTCGACCAGATCCGGCAGATCGAGACCCGGATGGCGCCGGAGCGCTCCGATCTCCTCGACACCGTTGCCCGCTCGCTGTTCAAGCTGATGGCGATCAAGGACGAGTACGAGGTGGCCCGGCTCTACACCTCGCCGGCGTTCCGCGCCCAGCTTGCCGGCCAGTTCGAGAGCTGGGAGCGGCTGGAGCTCAATCTCGCGCCGCCGTTCCTGTCGAAGACCGATCCGCGCACCGGCCGCCCGGCCAAGCGCACCTTCGGGCCGTGGATCCTCAAGGTGATGCCGATGCTCGCCTGGGCCCGGCGCTTCCGCGGCGGCCCGCTGGACGTGTTCGGCCGCACCGACGAGCGCCGGCGCGAACGACAGGTGCTGGCCGACTACGAAGGCGTTCTCGACGAGATCGTCAGCGGGCTCGCACCGGAGACCTGGCCGGCCGCCGTGGCGCTGGCCGCCTATCCCGAAAAGATCCGCGGCTACGGCCCGGTGAAGGACGCCGCCATCGACCGGGCGCACGCCACCCGCGAGGAGCTCCGCCGCGCCTTCCGCAGCGGTGCCCGCCCGGCGCAAGCGGCCGAGTAGATCCCCTCAAGACGAAACAACCCCGCGACCGTTGGATCGAGGGGTTGTTGAAGGCGTCCTGCGGATCGGCGCTGGCGGGAACCTCAGTTCCAGGGCAGCACCGAGTTGACGCGGTCGAAGGCCTTGCCGATGCGCCCGATGGCGCCGGTCTGCGGCTCCTCCGGCACCAGCGCCAGCGCCGTCGACTTGGCGGCGACGTCGCCCTCGGCCCCGTCGGCCGGGGCCGCAGCGGCGTCCGCCGGCGACTGGGGCGGCAGCGGCACGCTGGAGGCGATCTCCATCATCCGCGCCGGATCGTCGGTGGGTTCACCGGCCGGAGCGGCACCGGGGATGACCTGGGGCGTCTCGGCGGGCGCCGGCGACACGCCGGCCGCGTCCTTGTCGGAGTTGCCCTTGATGATGCCGGCGATGACCGCCTTGCGGGCCTCCCAGTCCTCTTCCCGCTTCTCCTTGCGCTCGAGCGACGCGAGGATCTGCTGGGTGCGCTCGTTGTCCTGACGCTGCTTGGAGGCGACCGCGATCCAGATGTCCTGAGGCACCTGGTACTCCGGGCAGGCGTCGGATGCGCGGAAGGACTTGCCGTCCTTGGCCTCGGCGTCGAACACGTACTTGTGCTCGCAGACCGCGACCTGCGGCTCCTGGTGCGTCACCTCGAAGTGGTCGTAGCCGTCCTTCAGCATCGACCAGAACGGCATGTTCTCGTCGCCGTGGTGCTTGGCCAGGTTCTCCGGCGTCATGCGGAACGGATAGGCCTGAACCTGGAAGGCACGCTGGCCGCCGCGGAAGGCCTCACGGCCGAGCGCATAGATCTCTTCGATCTGCTCGTCGGTCATGGCGTAGCAGCCGCGCGACGAGCAGTCGCCGTGGACCATCAGGAAGGAACCGGTGCGGCCGAGGGAGGCGTCGTAGCTGTTCGGATAGCCGAGGTTGAAGGCGAGGTGGTAGCTCGAGTTCGGATTCATCTGGGCCGGGCGGATCGTGTAGAAGCCCTCCGGCGACTGGCGGTCGCCCTCGACCTTCTTCGGCCCGAGATCGCCCGACCAGGCGCAGATCTCGTAGGTTTCCAGCAGCGCGAACTTGCCCTCGCGGGTCTTCTTCCAGACCTCGAGCTCGTTCTCTTCCTTGAAGATGCGGACCAGAATCGGCGACGTGGTGGTCATGTCGAGCCGCTTGATCTTCGCCATGATCGACGGGCTCAGCGGCTTCAGGTGCTTGGGCAGGTCGGAGACCTGGCAGCCCGCCACCGCGAGTCCGATCGCAGCGACCGCGATCAGCCCGCGCCAGCTCGACAGAATGCCTCGGCAACTCGTCACGACAGTCACCCTTCGGTTTGATCCCGGCCCCGCATGAACCATGCGGGCCGCCGATCATATCCAAGGAACCGAAGCCCCGCGCCCACGTTTACCATGCCGCGGCCGGCTTCGGCGGGGACGGCCCTGGCCGTCCTCACGAACGCCGAGTGTGCCCGACCCGGGTTGCCAAACAGTAACCGCCATTCCGGTGACTGGTGCAACCCGTCTCCGGCCAATGCCCGACGGTTTTCCAATCCCTCACATCACACCGAAATTGCGGCGTTGTTGTGACGCGCGCCTGCCGGGCGGCCTCAGCGGTCGAGGGTTCGCCCGATCGCCAGGAACTTGTCGGCCCGGGCGCGCTTCAGCGTCGCCGCGTCCTCGCGCACCAGCGAGGCGAGCGACGCCTCCACCGCGTCGCCGACGGCGCCGATCATCGCCGCCCGGTCTCGGTGCGCGCCGCCCACCGGCTCGGGCACGATCTCGTCGATCACCTTCAGCCGCAACAGGTCCTGGGCGGTGATCTTCATGTTGGTGGCCGCGTCCTGGGCCCGGGCGGAATCGCGCCACAGGATCGACGCCGCCCCCTCCGGCGAGATGACGCTGTAGATGGAATGCTCCAGCATGATCACCCGGTTGGTGGTCGCCAGCGCGATCGCCCCGCCGGAGCCGCCCTCGCCGATCACCACCGCGACGTTCGGCTGGCCGAGCGCCAGGCACGCCTCGGTCGAGCGCGCGATCGCCTCGGCCTGGCCGCGCTCTTCGGCGCCGATGCCGGGATAGGCGCCGGCGGTGTCGACCAGCGCGATCACCGGCAGCTTGAAGCGGTCCGCCAGCTTCATGATGCGCACCGCCTTGCGGTAGCCCTCGGGCCGCGCCATGCCGAAATTGTGCTTCAGGCGGGTGGCGGTGTCGTGGCCCTTTTCCTGGGCCAGCACGGCCACCGGCGTGCCCCGGAAGCGGCCCAGCCCGCCGATGATGGCGGCGTCCTCGCCGAAGGCCCGGTCGCCGGCGATCGGCGTGAACTCCGAGATCAGCGCGGCGATGTAGTCGCTGGCGTGCGGCCGATCCGGGTGGCGCGCCACCATGGTCTTCTGCCACGGCGTCAGCTTCGCGTAGAGGTCCTTCAGCGCCTGGTTCGCCTTGGCCTCGAGGCGGGCGATCTCGTCGTCGACGTCGACCGAGCGTTCGTCGCTCGCCGCCAGCGCGCGCAGCTCCTCCAGCTTTCCGACGAGGTCGGCGACCGGTTTTTCGAACTCCAGAAAGCTATGCATGCGAGGTGTCGGATCCTTCGGCGGTCGGGGTGGCGGGACCGTGAGACCCGCCGCCCGGGAAGTCAAGTTGCGGGGCGCGCGAGCGGATGATGCTCGCCGACGAGCCTGGCGAGCCGTTCCGCCAGCACATGGGTGTAGATTTCGGTGGTGCCGATGTCGGCGTGACCGAGAAGCTGCTGCACGACCCTGAGGTCGGCGCCGTTCTGCAGGAGATGGCTGGCGAAAGCATGGCGGAGCACATGGGGCGAGACCCGCGAGGGTTCCAGTCCGGCGGCGATCGCCACGTCCTTCAGGTCGCGGGCGAACGCCTGCCGGGTCAGATGGCCGCTGTCGCTGTCGGCGGGGAAGAGATGCCGGCTTTTCGCTAGCTGCGGGCGGGCATCGCGGAGGCCGCGGAACGCCGTCATCGCCGCGCAGGCGCCGCGGGTCAGCGGCACGATGCGTTCGCGGCCGCCCTTGCCGCGCACCAGCAGCACCGGGTCGCGCACTCGGCTGGCCGACACCGGCAGCGACACCAGCTCCGAAACGCGCATGCCCGTCGCGTAGACCAGCTCCAGCAGCGTGTAGGTGCGGCTGGCCTTCAGCGCCTTCGCCGGCGAGAGGTCGGCCTCCTCGGTCGCCGCCCTGGCGGTGCCGATCAGCCGGTCGACCTCGTCCACCGACAGGATCTTCGGCAGCGGCCGGACACGCTTCGGCCGGGCGAGCCGGCCGGCCGGGTCGTCGGCGCGGTCGCCTTCGGCGTGCAGGAAGCGGAAGAACCGCCGCAGCGCCGACAGATGGCGCGCCTGGCTGGAGGCCGCGAAGCCCCGCGCCGCCAGGTCGGAAAGGTGCGCCGACACGTCGTCGGCGCTGGCCGCGCCGAGGCTCCGGCCGCGCGCCCGCTGGAAGCGCGCGAACGCCTCCAGGTCGCGCCGATAGGCCGCCAGCGTGTTGTGCGCGGCGCCGGCCTCCACGGCCATCGCTTCCAGGAAGCGTTCGATTTCGATCGCCGGCCGGTCCATGTGGGTTCCGTCAACGGGTGCGCCGGAGGGGTCCGGCCGTGCTACGAACCTAGCGGGCGAGACTTGACAGGTCGTTAGCCGCACCTTTCAACCAGACGATCGTCACCTCAACACCCGAGCGAGCGTTGTTCGTGTCTTCCGCGCCGAGCCAGACTTCCGCTCCCGACCGCACCTGTGCGCAGGTCGCGGCGCGGCTCGGCCGGCGCTCGATCGTGCTGGTCGGCATGCCCGGCGCCGGCAAGACCACCGTCGGGCGGCGGCTGGCGGCGCGGCTGTCGATCCCGTTCGTCGACGCCGACCACGAGATCGAGACGGCCGCCGGCATGGCGATCTCCGACATCTTCGAGGTGCACGGCGAGGCCGCCTTCCGCGACGGCGAACGCCGGGTGATCCGGCGCCTGCTCGGCAACGGGCCGCAGGTGCTGGCGACCGGCGGCGGCGCCTTCATGAACGCCGAGACGCGCGCCGCCATCGCCGAGGCCGGCGTCTCGGTCTGGCTGCGCGCCGACCTGGCGACGCTGATGCAGCGGGTGCGCAAGCGCAGCCACCGCCCGCTGCTCGCCAACGCGGATCCCGACGAGGTGATGCGCCGGCTGCTCGTCGCCCGCGAGCCCACGTTCGCTCTGGCCGATCTCGCCATCCAGTCGTGGGAGACACCCCACGAAACCATCGTCGCCACCATGATCGAGGCCCTTGCGGCCCATCTGGGGCACGAGACGTCCGCCCAGGAGCCCCCCGAATGATGCTCGACACGACACGCCCGCGCACCGTCACCGTCGAGCTTGGCGACCGCAGCTACGACATCCTCATCGGACCCGGGCTGGCGGCGGAGGCCGGCCGCCACCTCGCCCGCATCGCCCCCGGCAGCCGCGTCCTGGTGGTCAGCGACGAAGCCGTCGCCGCCTGCCATCTCGGAACGCTGCAGAAAGGCCTCGCGGCCGGCGGGGTGGAAAGCGAGGCGATCACCGTCCCGGCCGGCGAGGCGACCAAGTCGTTCGCGATGTTCGAGAAGGTGGTGGACGCGATCCTCGCGGCCCGGCTGGAGCGGGGCGACGTCGTCGTTGCGCTGGGCGGCGGCGTCGTCGGCGATCTCGCGGGCTTCGCGGCCGGCGTCGCCCGGCGCGGCATGGGCTTCGTCCAGGTGCCGACCTCGCTGCTCGCCCAGGTGGATTCCTCCGTCGGCGGCAAGACCGGCATCAACTCGCCGCGCGGCAAGAACCTCGTCGGCGTGTTCCATCAGCCGCAGTTGGTGCTCATCGACACCGACCTGCTGGCCACCCTGCCGGAGCGCCACATGCGGGCGGGTTACGCCGAGGTGGTGAAATACGGCCTGATCGACGACCCGGCCTTCTTCGCCTGGCTCGACGCCAACCGGTCGGACGTGTTCGCCGGCGGCACGGCGCTGGCCCGCGCCATCGAGGAGAGCTGCCGCGCCAAGGCGCGGGTGGTGGCGGCGGACGAGCGCGAGCACGGCAACCGGGCGCTGCTCAATCTCGGCCACACCTTCGGCCACGCGCTGGAGGCGGCGCTCGGCTATGGTGACGCGCTGATTCACGGCGAGGGGGTGGCGATCGGCATGGCCATGGCATTCCGCTTTTCCGCCGCCCTCGGGCTCTGCCCCGCCGAGGACGCCGAAACGGTCGAGCGCCATCTGGCCGCCGTCGGCCTGCCCACCGACCTCGCGAACCTGCCGGCGGAGGCCCGCGACGCCGATCGCCTGCTCGCGCTGATGGCCCAGGACAAGAAGGTGCAACGCGGCATGCTGACGTTCATCCTCGTACGCGGGATCGGAAAGGCCTATATCGCTCGCGACGTCACCCGCGACGCGATCGCCGGCTTCCTGGAGGTGGAACTCGCCCGATGACCGCACTTGAGCTCTGGCTGATCGCCGGCGCGATCGTCGTCCTGCTGATGCTGTCCGCGTTCTTCTCCGGCTCGGAAACGGCGCTGACGGCCGCGTCCCGCGCCCGCATGCACCAGCTGGAAAAGGCCGGCGACCGGCGTGCGGGAACCGCCGGCAAGCTGATCGAGATCCGCGAGCGGCTGATCGGCGCGCTGCTGTTCGGCAACAACCTCGTCAATATCCTCGCCTCGTCGCTCGCCACCAGCGCCTTCATCGCCGTGCTCGGCGATGCGGCCGTCGTCTACGCGACGCTGTTGATGACCTTCCTGGTGCTGATCTTCGCCGAGGTGCTGCCGAAGACGTGGGCGATCTCCACGCCCGACCGCTTCGCCGTGGCCGTGGCGCCGATCCTGCGGGTCGTGGTCATCGTCTTCGGCCCGGTCACCATGGCCGTGCAGATCTTCGTGCGCTGGATGCTGCGCCGCTTCGGCATCGACGTCGACGCCTCGCTGGGCATCTCGCCGCACGAGGAGATCCGCGGCACCGTCGACCTGCAGCACTATCAGGGCGGCCTCCACAAGGCCGAGCGGGACCGGCTGGGCGGCATCCTCGACCTCAGCGAACTCGACGTCTCGGACGTGATGAAGCACCGCACTGCCATGCAGATGCTCAACGCCGACGAGACCCCGGCGCAGATCGTCGATCAGGCGCTGGCCAGCCCGCACACGCGGCTGCCGCTGTGGCGGGGCGAATCGGAGAACATCGTCGGCGTGCTGCACGCCAAGGACCTGTTGCGGGCGCTCCATGCCGCCAAGGGCGACGTCGACAGCCTCGACATCCTGGCGATCGCCAAGCCGCCGTGGTTCGTCCCCGACACCACCAACCTGCACGACCAGCTCAACGTCTTCCTGAAGCGCAAGTCGCACTTCGCCCTCGTCGTCGACGAGTACGGCGAGGTGATGGGGCTGGTGACGCTGGAGGACATCCTGGAGGAGATCGTCGGCGAGATCTCCGACGAGCACGACATCGTCGTGCAGGGCGTGCGGCCGCAGCCGGACGGCACGCTGCTGGTCGACGGGGGCGTGTCCATCCGCGACCTCAACCGCGCGCTGGACTGGAACCTCCCCGACGAGGAGGCGACGACTGCCGCCGGCCTCGTCATCCACGAGGCACGGATGATCCCGGAGGAGAAGCAGGCCTTCACCTTCCACAAGGTCCGCTTCGTGGTGGAGAAGAAGGAGCGCAACCGCATCACCATGCTGCGCGTGCAGCCGGTCGCCGAGGGCGAACTGCCCGGTTAGAGCGGGCCGAGGAAAAGCGGCAACCGGTTGTCCGCTCGCCTCCCGCTCCAAGATATCGAATGAGCCGCGATGCGACCGGACGGGAATTGCTCAACGCATTGAAACGCTCGCCGCTACAGGTCGACCTACCCCCCTCCGGCCGGAATGCGCCCTGTCCATGTGAAGAGACCCCGGATGATCCCCAGGCCGTTTCCGGTTCGCTCCATCGAAGACCGCCGGGACGAGATCCGGAGCGCCCTCGCCTTCGCGGCGCTCTCGCTCGTCTGTCTGGCCGTCTTCTATTTCCCTGGTCCGATCCCGCCGGCCCCGGCCTCGGTCCTCGCCATTGTCCGCTGGCTCGGCCTCCTGTTCGGGCTGCTGTTCGGCTGGCTGTTCCTGCAGAGCATGATGCGATTGGCGATCGCCACCCCGGTCGGCGCCGAACGTGCCCTGGCGTTGCTGGCCCTGGCCGCAGCGGCGGTCGGCCTCTGGGCCTGGCTCGGCTGAGCCTCCCGTCTCAGTAGGCGTTGTCGCGCTTGAACAGCACGACGAACGGGGTGATCAGCAGGATGTAGAGGTCGAGGCCGATCGACCAGCTGTCGACGTATTCGATGTCGTAACGGATGCGCATCTGCAGCTTCTCAGCGCTGTCGGCCTCACCGCGCCAGCCGTTCACCTGGGCCCAGCCGGTGACGCCGGGCTTAACCCGGTAGCGCTGCATGTAGTTCTGCACCGACCGCTCGAACGGTTCGTCGCCGAGCATGGTGCCCTCGGCGTGCGGCCGCGGGCCCACCAGCGACATCTCGCCCTTCAGCACGTTGAAGAACTGCGGCAGCTCGTCGAGGCTGGTGCGGCGCAGGAAGCGGCCGACCGCCGTCACCCGCGGATCGTCGCGGGTGGTCTGCCGGGCGCCGGCCACGTCGGTCGCCTCGCTGCGCATGGTGCGGAACTTGTAGATGGTGAAGAGCTCACCGTTGAAGCCGGCGCGGGGCTGGCGGAACAGCACCGGGCCGGGGCTGTCGAGGCGGATCGCCAGCGCGATCGCGGCGTAGACCGGCGCGAGCAGGATGAGCAGCAGCATCGCCAGCAGCTTGTCCTCGAGGATCTTTGCCACGCCGGCCCAGCCGAAGATCGGCTGATCGAGCAGGCGCGGCAGCGGGATGCCGGCCAGCGAGTAGGAGTTGCGCTGGAACACCCGCCACATGATCAGGTCGGGCGCCAGCAGCACCAGCACCGGGTAGCGGTCGAGCTGGTTGGAGATGGACATCAGCCGGTCCACCGCGTTCAGCGGCAGCGCCAGGATCACGGTGTCGACCTCGCCGCGCGCCACCGCCTCCTCCATCTCCGCGAGCCCGCCGAGCCTCGGAATCCCGTCGTAATTCTCCGGCACCCGGTCGAAGCGCTCGTCGAAGAAGCCGACGACGCGCAGGCCCGGGTCGTGGGCGGCGAGCAGATACTGCATCAGCAGCTGGCCCTGGTCGCCGCCGCCGAAAATGGCTGCGCGGCGGATCAGGCCGCCCGCCCGCATGATCCGCCGGACGGCCACCGCGGCGGCAACGCGCAGCAGCACCAGGACGGCCCAGGTGCCGCCCGCCCACGCCAGCGCCCACAGCCGCGAATAGGTCTCCGATTCCTTGAACACAAAGGCGATCGCGGCGAGCACCGTGACCGTCGAGACCACGGCGATGGTGAGCTGCAGCACGAGGCGCGGGCGGACCCGGTGCGGCTGGTCGTTGTAGACCCGGTTCAGCCACAGGAACCAGCTGCAGACGGCGCCGCCGAGCAGCGTCGCGAGCGCGTATTCGGCCCCCAGCCGGGTGCTGACGCCGGGATAGATCAGGTAGATCCCGTAGCCGACCACGACCACCGCGACGAAATCGATCACGCGAAGGAGTTCGGAAATGTGCTGCAGCCGGAGAGTTGACTGGGTCATGGGTCGGTCGACATTCGAGCGGGGCCCCTGTCGGTCGCGGGCTCAGTGCCGCGCCAGCACCGAATAGAGAGGGGCCGTGACGGTCCTGTCCGCCGTGGCCGTCGGCGAATAGATCGCGAGCCCCATGGTATAAAGATCGATCACCACCGGAAACTGCGGATTCGCGCAGACCGAGGCCCAGGCCCGCTTCATGCCGTCGGACCAGCGGATGTCGTCGTAGACGAACAGCGCGCCCGCTACCGACCGGGCCGCGATCTGGTGGGTATAGGCAAGCGTCGGCTCGTAGTGGTGGTTGCCGTCGATGAACGCCATGTCGATCGGTGCGGCCGCCTCGATGGCGCCTGCGAGCGTGTCCTGGAACAGGCCGACGCGGGCGGCGATCGACGTCAGGCCGAGCTCCTGGTGCAGCGCCTCGGCGGTGCGGACGCGGTAGGGCGAGACGTCCAGGGTGAGGATGCGGCCGCCGCCGGCGTCGGCAAGGCCGGCCCCGAGGAACGCCGACGAGATGCCAATGTTGGTGCCGAGTTCCAGCACCGAGGCCGGTTTCAGCCGCGAGGCGAGCGCGTAGAGCAGCACCGCCTGAGCGGGCGGCTTGCTGACGGCGCAGGCGCTGGCGATGGTCTCGCCGTCGTCGAAGGGGCCGGCCGCACCGAGGCTGCCGTCGACGAGGGGCCGGGTGTCGGCGGCCCGCACCCCGCGCGCCGCCTCGATGGCCTGCACGGAGGCCGGCGGCCGGCGCTGGACGTCGTAGACGGCAAGCACCGCATCGACGACCGCGGCGACCCTGGCGTCGCCGCTGGCACGGAGGCGGCCGAGAACCGCCCTGTCGCGGCCGGCGAACCCGCGCCGGACGGCCTGCTTTGCCGCGCTCAGGATCGACATGGTCCAGTCCTCCCCCTGTCGACCGCCGCCCGCACGGGCAGGCCCCGACCGAATCGCCCCGCTCTTCTAGAGCATTTCCCATTCAGATCGAAACGATCTGAACGACAAGGAATTGCTCAAGGGTTTGATTCTGGAGCCATTTCCTATCGATCAGGTGTGACCACCTGGTCGGAAAAGGCTCGAGCGCCGTTTTCCGGGCCACTCGACCCTGTTCCGCACGGCACGCCTTTTTTGCTGCGCACGCGTTCGGCCGTCGCTACAGTTGGCGCCCTGCGCAGTGCGCGCCCCAAACTGCGCTTTCCGCCCCTAAACGGGTCGACTGCTGCGCTTTTTGCTGCGCATTTTGCTGCGCTTTGATGATGCGTTGCGTCTTGCGCACCAAGCCTTCCGGACTTCGGCCACCAGCAGGACAGCCTTGCGCCCGACATGACCAACTCCGCGCCGAAAACCGCAGCCGAGGGCGGATCGCTCCTGTCGCTTCTGAAGCGTTTCCACGCCCACCTATCCGCCCACCGGCGCAAGCAGCTCGGCCTGCTCATCGGCCTGATGTTCCTGGGCGCCATGGCCGAACTGGTGACGCTGGGCGCCGTGGTGCCGTTCCTGGCGGTGCTGTTCGGCACCGACGTCGCCCAGCAGGGCGGCGCCGCCGGCTTTCTCGACGACATCGTGCCGGCCGGGCTGATCGCGTCCGGCCAGGCGGTCTACGTGGCGAGCTTCGTGCTGATGGCGCTGGCGCTGATCGCCTCGGCGACGAGCGTGCTGATGTACCGGGCGCTCTACAAGTACGTCTTCGCGGTCGCCAACGACTTCGGCATCGACGCCTACCGCAAGACGCTCTACCAGCCCTACACCTTCCACGTGAACCAGAACTCCAGCGACGTCATCGCGGTGACGAACTCGGTGCAGATCCTGCTGTTCTACGTGCTGCAGCCGTTCTTCGAAGCGTTTTCCGCGGCCTTCGTCGCGGTCTTCATCGTGCTGGCGCTGCTGTTGATCGACGCCTCCAGCGCGCTGATCGCCGGCTCCGCCTTCGCGGTGATCTATCTGATCATCACCCGGCTGGTGAAACCGCTGCTTACTCACAACAGCGTCGAGATCGCCGCCGCCCAGACCGACCGGGTGAAGTGCGTCCAGGAGGGCCTGGGCGACATCCGCGACATCCTGCTGGACGGCACCCAGGAGGCCTACGTGGCGAAGTTCGCGACGGTGGAGACCGGGCTGCGCCGGGCCCAGGCGACGAACCTGTCGCTGGCGGTGCTGCCGCGCTTCGCCGTCGAAGGCGTCGGCATCTGCGTGATCGTCGGGCTCGCCCTGTGGCTCAGCCGCTCGGACGCCGGCATCGTCGCCTCGCTGCCGGTGCTCGGCGCGCTGGCGCTGGGCGCGCAGCGGCTGCTGCCGCTCGCCCAGAAGGTCTATGCCGGCTGGAGCCGCGCCGCCGGCAGCCGCTCCGTCCTCCTCGACGTGCTGGTCTTCCTCGATCAGGAAATCCCGTCGGAATACCGGGCGGCCCGGCCCGCGGCGCCGCTGCCGTTCCGGACCGCCATCCGCTTCCAGCGACTGAGCTTCCGCTACACGCCCGACGACGCGCCGGTGCTCGACGCCATCGACCTGACGGTCGCACGCGGCGAGCGCATCGGCATCGTCGGCAAGACCGGCTCCGGCAAGAGCACGCTGATGGACCTGATGATGGGCCTGATCGACCCGACCGAGGGCGCCATCCTGGTCGACGGCACCGCGCTGGACCGCGACAACCGCCGCGCCTGGCAGGCCCAGATCGCCCACGTCCCCCAGTCGATCTTCCTGTCGGACGGCACCATCGCCGAGAACATCGCGCTTGGCCGGCCGCGCGAGGCGATCGACATGAACCGCGTGCGCGCCTGCGCCGAGCGCGCCCAGTTGACCGATCTCATCGCGAAGCTGCCGGAAGGCTTCGAGGCCATCGTCGGCGAGCGCGGCGTGCGGCTGTCGGGCGGCCAGCGCCAGCGCATCGGCATCGCCCGCGCGCTCTACAAGCGGGCCAGCGTGCTGATCTTCGACGAGGCCACCAGCGCGCTCGACGCCGACACCGAGCGCGACGTGCTGGCGGCGATAGCCGGGCTCGAGCGCGACGCCTACACGATGTTCTTCGTGGCGCACCAGAGTTCGTCGATGGCGCTCTGCGACCGGATCATCCAGCTCGGCGGCGGCCGGATCCTGTCGGGTGGCGACCAGGCGGATGCCGATGCCGGGCCGATGCCGGCGCGCCGGAACTAGCGCAAGGGTGGGGAACATGGCCGCCGTCAGCATCGTCATCATCACCTACGCCCGGCAGGATCTTCTGCGTGCCTGCCTGGACACCTGCACGCCGCAGACCTCGGCGATCCCGGGCGGCTTCGAGATCGTCGTGGTCGACAACAACCCGGCCGGAACCGCCCGCCCGCTGGTCGAGGAGATCGCGGCGGCTGCCCCGGTGCCGGTGCGCTACGTGCACGAGACGAAGCCTGGGATTCCCAACGCCCGCAACGCCGGCATCCACGCGACCGAGAGCCCGTTCATCGCCTTCGTCGACGACGATCAGACCATCACGCCTGACTGGCTGGAGCTGATGACCCGGGCCATCGAGGCCGAGCGCGTCGACTGCCTGTTCTCCAACGTCGAGCCGGTCTATTCCAAGCCGGGCCTGTCGCCGGCCAAGGCGGTCGCGGACTCCTACCGGCGCTATCGCGGGCAGCGCGGTTCGGGGGGCACGCTGTTTCGCCGCGACACCTGCGCCACCGACGCAAACCCGTTCGACCCCGCGATGGCGTTCACCGGCGGGTCCGACACGGACTTCTACACGCGGCTGGACGGGCGGGACTGCCGGTTCGGCTGGTGCATGGAGGCCATCGCCTACGAGTACGTGCCGGCCGATCGGGTCAATCTGCGCTACGTGATGAAGCGCCAGTATGCCGGCGGCCAGCATTACGCCTGGACGCAGATCCGCTATTCCGGCTCGCCGCCGCTGACCGCCGCAAAGATCTTCGTGAAGGCCGTGCTGCAGTCCGGCGCGCTTGGGCTGGCCGCGCTGGCGAGCCCGCTGATGGGCCGCGACCGCCGGGCCTACATGCTGCTGCGCCTCTCCGGCGCGCTCGGCAAGCTGTGCTGGCCGCTGAAGTTCGAGCTGCGCCGCCGCCCGGTCGGCGCGACCGCATGACCGGCCCGGCCCTGCCTGGGCGAGCCGTGCCGTGACCGAGGTCTCGGTCATCGTGCCGACGCTGCGCCGTCCGGACGGCCTCGGGCGGGCGGTCGCCTCGCTCGCCGCCCAGACGGACCTCGGCGACCGTACGCTGGAGATCGTCGTCGTCGACAACGCGCCCGAAGGCGGGGCGGAAAATGCCCTTTTGGCGGACGAGGTGGCAGGTGCCGCGTCCCTGCGCGTCGTCCACGAGCCGCGGATGGGCGTCGCCACCGCCCGCAATGCCGGCCTCGCCGCCGCCCGGGGCGAGGTGATCGGCTTTCTCGACGACGACTGCACGGCGCCGCCGGACTGGCTCGCCCGGCGCCTTGCGTGCCTGGAGGACACCGGTGCCGACGCCCTCTTCGGGCCGCGCCACGCGGTGCTGGAGGCCGAACCGGAGCGCGATGCCGCCTGGTTCGCCGCGAGCTTCACCCAGGACCTGGGCCTTCCCTCCGGCGCGCCGGTGGACAAGCGGTGCGACTATCTTCCGCTGACGGGATCGCTGTTCCGCCGCGCCTGCTTCGACACGGGCCTCGCCTTCGACCCCCGCCTCGACCGGCTCGGCGGCGAGGACGTGCTGCTGTTCAAGTCGGTGCGGGCGGCGGGCGGGCGTATGGTCTGGTGCGCCGAGGCGCCGGTGCTGGAGCACGTCCCGGCCTCCCGGCTCGACCACGGCTACATCTGGCGGCGGCGCTACGCCAGCGGCCAGATCCGCTGCCTGGTGCCGTCGCTGCTCGCGCCGCCGCTCAGGCGGGAGATCGCCGTGCAGATGGCGAAGGGCGCCGCCCAGGTGGCGCTTGCCGGACCACTTGCGGTGGCCGGCCGGATCTCCGGACGATGGCCGCCGCAGGCGACGGCCATCGCCCTCTCCGGCCTCGGCAAGCTCGGCTGGTGGCGCAAGACCGGCCCGCGCTTTTATGGCGAGGGGCATGTGGGCTGACGGGGACTTGGCCTGGTCTCGGGTGACGGCTTTTGACAGCAGGCCCTCATCTGCGAAACCTTGCCCCACCCTCCGCTCATCCCCGCGAAAGCGGGGATCCATGGGGCCGAGCCATCAGAGCTGAAGCCTTTCGTCCAGGTCGCGCCCATCTCCGCTTGTCTCCAGCAACAAGGCGATCCTCCACGCGCGGCGCCGTTTCGTGATGTGCCGGTCCGTGGGCTCGCGAGCGTTTGGACAGTGAAGGCCATGGTACGAGCGCTCGCACCCGGGCCTCTACATCCCGCCTTTATCTGGCGCAGACTCCCTATGGATCCCCGCTTTCGCGGGGATGAGCGGAGGTTGGGGGCTGGTGCGGAGAGCGGCTGGGGGCCGGCGGGTATGGAGAGCACCCGGGGGCCCTGAGCGAATGGTACGCGCGGAGACCAGCAAGTTACCCCGCTCATCCCCGCTTTCGCGTGGATGAGCGGGGTGCGGGGCCAGGGAGGAGAACCCTATTTCTTCGCCGTGCACTCCACCGCCGTCTGGGTGTCGGTCATCAGGTCGGTGAGGGTTGCTTCGCTCATGCCCTTCGACCACCAGATGTACTGGGCGCCGGCATACTGCGCGCCGGAGCCCGACAGCACGTTGGCGGCGACGACGAAATCGTCCTTGAGGGTCAGGAGCGCCAGCGACACCGAGCCGGCGTTGATGTACTCGACCGCCACCGTCTGGTCGCCGCAGGCATAGGTCGCCTTGGTCGACGTCGCGTCGTCGGCACCCGGCACCTCGAAGGAGACCGTGGCCGACTTTCCGGCGGCGAGGACCGGTGCGGCCGGGGCCAGCGCCAGGGCTGCGGCCGCAAGGCCAAGCATCAGTTTCTTCATCGTCCCGTCTCCCGTTTGGTGGGTTGGACCTTCTGGAGCCATTTCTTATCGGCCAGGTGATTGCCGGCCCGAGCGTCCCTCGGATCGCAGTTTCGGGCCGCCCGCCGCAAGGGAATTTTCCAGAACTTGCTGGATGGGGGTGAGCAAATCACGCAGCAGGCGCTGGGCACGGTGATGGCCTCACACTCCGCTCATCCCTGCTTCAGCGACAGCCGGGGGCCTGGGCGGCCGTCTCCAGGCTGCGGCCCGTGGCCCTGGATCCCCGCCTTCGCGGGGATGAGCGGAATTTGGGGCGGTCACGGAGCCAATCCGCAAGACCTTGCAGGACCTCTCCCAACAGCGCGCGACCGCGCGCCGGCCGGTCAGGCCGCTTCATTCCCTGGTCTTGGCAACCGGTGCGGGCATGAGCGGAGTGCAAAAGGGGACGCGGCTTGTCGCCCTGGATCCCCGCCTTCGCGGGGATGAGCGGAATTTGGGGCGGTTGCGGAGCCAATCCGCAAGACCTTGCAGAACCTCTCCCACCAGCGCGCGACCGCGCGCCGGCCGGTCAGGCCGCTTCATTCCCTGGTCTTGGCAACCGGTACGGGCATGAGCGGAGTGCAAAAGGGGACGCGGCTTGTCGCCCTGGATCCCCGCCTTCGCGGGGATGAGCGGAATTTGGGGCAGTCACGGAGCCAATCCGCATGACCTTGCAGGACCTCTCCCACCAGAGCGCGACCGCGCGCCGGCCGGAGGCCGCCCACCCGGATCCGGTGCGCGCAAGCGCACTCGGCGTGAGGGGCAAATAGACTTCTCAGTGCGCCGCCGCCCAGGTGTCCGCGGCATTGGCGTCGACCTCCAGCGGCACCGACAGCGTCAGCGCCGGATCGCAGGCGTGGACCATCACCTGACGCACGATCGGGATGGTCTGCTCCACCTCCTCGTCCGGCACCTCGAAGATGAGTTCGTCGTGGACCTGCAGGAGCATGCCCGCACCGAGCCTGCTGCCGGCCAGCGCCGGCTCCAGCCGGATCATCGCCCGGCGGATGATGTCGGCCGCCGAGCCCTGGATCGGCGCGTTGATGGCGGCGCGCTCGAAGAAGGCCTTCATCGACGGATTCTTGGTGTCGATCTCCGGATAGTGCGCCTTGCGGCCGAAGATGGTGGTGACGTAGCCGTGCTCGCGGACGAACGCCTTGGTGGCTTCCATGTAGTCGCGGATGCCGGGGAAGCGCTCGAAATAGCGCTTGATGTACTCGCCCGCCTCGCCCCGCGGGATCGCCAGCTGGTTGGCGAGCCCGAAGGCGGAGATGCCGTAGATGATGCCGAAGTTGATGGCCTTGGCGCGGCGCCGGATCATCGGGTCCATGCCCTCCACCGGCACGCCGAACATCTCGCTGGCGGTGAGCGCGTGGATGTCGAGACCGTCGGCGAACGCCTGCTTGAGCTGCGGGATGTCGGCGATGTGGGCGAGCACGCGCAGCTCGATCTGGCTGTAGTCGGCGGCCAGCAGCTTGGTGCCCGGCGCCGCGATGAAAGCGGAGCGGATGCCGCGGCCGGTCTCGGTGCGGATCGGGATGTTCTGCAGGTTCGGCTCCGACGACGACAGCCGGCCCGTCGAGGTGGCCGCCATGGCGAACGAGGTGTGGACCCGGCCGGTCTCGGCGTTGACGTAGGTGGGCAGCGCATCGGTGTAGGTGGACTTCAGCTTCGCCCACTGGCGCCATTCCAGGATGCGCGCCGGCAGGTCGTGGCCCTCCGCCGCCAGGTCCTCCAGCGCCTGGGCGCCGGTGGCCCAGGCCCCGGTCTTGGTCTTCTTGCCGCCGGGCAGCCCCATCTTGTCGAACAGGATCTCGCCCAGCTGCTTCGGCGAACCGACGTTGAAGGGCTCGCCGGCCAGTTCCTGGATCTCCGCCTCGACGGCGGCCATCTTCTGGGCGAACTCGCCGGAGAGGCGCGACAGCACCTGGCGGTCGATGACCACGCCGCGCCGCTCCATCCGGGCGAGCACGTCGACCAGCGGCCGCTCCAGCGTCTCGTAGACCGTGGTGACCTTCTCCGACACCAGGCGCGGCTTCAGCACCCGCCACAGGCGGAGCGTCACGTCGGCGTCCTCGGCGGCGTATTCGGTCGCCCGGTCGAGGTCGACCTTGTCGAAGGTGACCTGCGCCTTGCCGGTGCCGCAGACGTCCTTGTAGGCGATCGGCGTGTGGCCGAGCCAGCGCTTGGAGAGCTCGTCCATGCCGTGGGCGCGCATGCCGGCGTCCAGGGCGTAGGAGATCAGCATGGTGTCGTCGAACGGCGCGACATCGATGCCGCAGCGGATCAGCACCAGCCAGTCGTATTTCATGTTCTGCGCCACCTTGAGGATCGAGCGGTCCTCCAGCATCGGCTTCAGGCGGGCGATGGCGTCGGCGTACGGGATCTGGCCTTCCAGCAGCGCGCCGCTGTCGAACAGATCCGCGCTGCCGTTGCGGTGGGTCAGCGGGATGTAGCAGGCGCGGCCGGGGGCGGTGGCCAGCGACACGCCGACGAGTTCGCAGCTCATGGCGGTGAGCGAGGTGGTCTCGGTGTCGACCGCGACCACGCCGGCCTCCTGGGCGTCGGCGATCCAGCGGTCGAGCTCCTCCAGCGTGCGCACGGTCTGGTACGCCTTCGGATCGACCGGCGTGGCGGTCGCCTCGGCAAGGCGCCGCTGGGCGAGCCCGGCCGCGCCGTCGAGCGCCGGCCCGTCGAGGGCGGCGGCCACCGCGGTCGCGGCAACCTCGGCTTCGGGCACCGCCGCGACGACGCCGTCGGGCAGCCCGGTGAAGGCCGGGTCCGGCTCGATCGCCGCCGCATCGACCTCGTACACCTCGGCCGCCCGGCGGGTGATGGTGGTGAAGTCCATCGCCTTCAGGAAGGCGATCAGGGTCGCCGGGTCGGGATCGTGGACCGCGAGGTTTTCCAGCGGCACCTCCAGCTCCACGTCGCAGACGAGCGTCACCAGCGTCTTGGAGATGCGCGCGAGCTCGGCGTTCTCGATGAGCTTCTCGCGGCGCTTCGGCTGCTTGATCTCGCCGGCGCGGGCGAGCAGCTCCTCCAGCGAGCCGTATTCGGCGATCAGCTGGGCGGCGGTCTTGATGCCGATGCCGGGCACGCCCGGCACGTTGTCGGTGGCGTCGCCGGCGAGCGCCTGGACGTCGATGACCTTCTCCGGCGGCACGCCGAAATACTCCATCACCTCGTCCGGACCGATGCGCCGCTCGGCCCGGAAGGAGCCGCGCTTCTTCTCGCCCGAGGCCGGGTCGTACATGGAGATGCCCGGCCGGACGAGCTGCATCAGGTCCTTGTCGGCGGAGATGATGAGCACGTCGGCGCCGGCCTCCTGCGCCTGGCAGGCGTAGGTGGCGATCAGGTCGTCGGCCTCGTAGCGGACCTGCTCGATGGGGATCATGCCGAACGCCTTCACCGCCGAGCGCATCAGCGGGAACTGGGGCACCAGATCCTCCGGCGGATCGGGCCGGTGGGCCTTGTAGTCGGGATAGAGCTCCCGGCGGAACGAGGCTTCGGACTTGTCGAAGATGATGCCGAGATGGGTCGGCGTGATGCCGACGGCGCCATCGCGGATGAACTGGAACAGCTTGTTGCAGAACAGCCGGACTGCCCCGGTGGGCAGCCCGTCGTCGCGGTAGTTGTAGCGCCGGTCCTGGTTCATCGACTGGAAGTAGGCGCGGAACACGAACGAGGAGCCGTCGACCAGGAAGACATGGTCGCCCGCCTTCGGCGCGCGCGGCGTGAACGGGGTCGATGAGGGGGTCACTGTCGCCATGTCGGGAATGATGCCTTCCGGTCCGTTCGGATTGAAGGGCGAATCTCGCCTTCGTCGCCGGTCTTTTACCGCCCCTTAGGGATAACCGCACACACTCCGGCGGCCAACGGCGGATCGGAGATGCGCGGGCCGCCGGAAGCGGCAGGGTCGTCCTGTCGTTTCGATGTACGCGGTGGGACCCGAAATCGCCACATCTGGCCTTCATCCGGAGACCGGGACTGCCGACGCAGCCGATTCCACGCGCGCGGCCCACAAGCCAAGGACCCGAACAGACATGGCATCCAGCCGGCCGCCGCAAGGGCGCCCTCCCCGCCGCAAGCCCAGCGCGGCGAACAAGACCCTCGACCTGCACCCGATCCGCACCGGCGGATCCGGCACCGGGTCGTCCGGCGGCGGACGCGCGTCGGGCGGCGGATCGTCCTCGGGCGGGGGAGCCTCGCGCCGTGCGGCCGAGCCGGAGCGCCGCGATCCCCGGCGCAGGAAGACCACCCGGGGCGGCCGCCGCAAGCGCAGCCTGCTGCGGCGCCTGGTCGGCTGGACGATGTTCGTCGGCATCTGGGGGCTGATCGCGGTCGCCGGCATCTTCGCCTACTACGCCGCGACGCTGCCGCCGACCTCGGAATGGGCGGTGCCGAAGCGGCCGCCGAACGTGCGCATCGTGTCGGAGCGCGGCGAGCTGATCGCCAATCGCGGCGACACCGGCGGCGAGGCCCTCACCCTTTCGGAGATGTCGAAATACCTGCCGGAGGCGGTGATCGCCATCGAGGACCGGCGCTACCGCGATCATTACGGCATCGATCCGATCGGCCTGGCGCGCGCGATGTTCTCCAACCTCGTCGCCGGCGGCGTCGTGGAGGGCGGCTCGACGCTGACCCAGCAGCTCGCCAAGAACCTGTTCCTGACGCCCGAACGGACCATCGAGCGCAAGATGCAGGAAATGCTGATGGCGATCTGGCTGGAGGCGAAATACTCCAAGGACCAGATCCTGGAAATGTACCTGAACCGCGTCTACCTGGGCGCCGGCGCCTACGGCGTCGACGCGGCCGCCGAGCGCTATTTCAACCGGTCGGCGCGCGAGCTCGACCTCGCCCAGTCGGCGATGATCGCCGGCCTCCTGAAGGCGCCGTCGCGCTACGCGCCGACCCGCGACCCGGAGGCCGCGGCGGCGCGCGCCAAGGTGGTGCTGCAGGCGATGGCCGACGAGGGCTACGTCACCCAGATCGAGGCGAAGATCGCCGGCGCCAACCCGGCGCAGGTGGTGACGCGGGCGACCTCGCCCAGCGTCGGCTACGTGGCCGACTGGGTGGCCGACGTGCTGCCGGGCTACGTCGGCGCCATCGACGAGGACATCGTCGTGGAGACGACCATCGACCTCGGCCTGCAGGAGATGGCCCAGGACGCGCTGAAGACCAAGCTCGACAAGGACGGCAAGGAGATGGGCGTCGGCCAGGGCGCCATCGTGGTGATGGACGGCGGCGGCGCGGTGAAGGCGCTGGTCGGCGGCCGCGACTACCAGAAGAGCCAGTACAACCGGGCCGTCACCGCCAAGCGGCAGCCGGGCTCCTCGTTCAAGCCGTTCGTCTACCTGACGGCGCTGGAGCAGGGCTTCACGCCCCAGTCGGTGGTGGTCGACGAGCCGGTGAAGATCGGCAACTGGTCGCCGCAGAACTACACCAAGAAGTACTATGGGCCGGTGACGCTGACCCGGGCGCTCTCCAACTCGCTCAACACCGTGTCCGCCAAGCTGGCGGCCACCGTGGGGCCGGCCAACGTGGTGAAGACCGCCCACCGGCTCGGCATCCAGTCCGAGCTCGATCCCAACGCCTCGATCGCGCTGGGCACCTCGGAGGTGACGCTGCTGGAGCTCACCGCCGCCTACGTGCCGTTCTCCAACGGCGGCTACGGGGTCATGCCGCACGTCATCCAGCGCATCCGCACCGACGACGGCAAGGTCATCTACAAGCGCGCCGGCTCCGGCCCCGGCCGGGTCGTGTCGGAACAGAAGGTCGGCGAGATGAACGCCATGCTGTCGGAGGCGCTGACCTCCGGCACCGCCCAGCGCGCCCAGATCGAGGGCTGGCCGGCGGCCGGCAAGACCGGCACCAGCCAGGATTGGCGGGACGCCTGGTTCGTCGGCTACACGGCCTACTTCACCACCGGCGTGTGGCTCGGCAACGACGACAACTCGCCGACCAAGCGGGCCACCGGCGGCCACGCCCCGGCCGAGCTGTGGCGGGCGGTGATGCAGAAGGTCCACGAGGGCATGGCGGTGGCCGACCTGCCGGGCGCCTACGTGGGCGGCGCGGTGCCGGTGGCGAGCGCCGACGTGCCCCTCGACGGCCCCAACCCGGGCGCCTATCCCGCCCAGGCGGGCGAGACGCGGCAGGTGCAGGGCGCCAGCCACGGCGCCTGGATCCCGCCGGAGCGCAACGTCGGCACCGGCTTCTTCAAGAAGCTGTTCGGGGGATAGCGAGTCGTTCCCGGCGCTCACGCCAGCGAGCCGATGCTCGCTGGCTGCGCGGGCGCGGCCTCCGGCCGGCGCGCGGTCGCGCGCTGTTGGAGACAAGCCAGTTGCTGTTGGGGAGTGGAGAGCCGCAAGCGCGCGTTTCCTGGGATGAACGCTCAGCTCCGCAATCCCGGACGGAAAACCGCAAGTGCACTTTTCCTGGGGTTGCTCTGTCCGCCCTACCAGGTCGGGCCGGCGGCGCGGATCCGGCGCGACAGCGCGTGGGTGAGCGCCGCGGCGATGCCGCAGGCGCAGAGGAACAGCGCCATCGGCCAGGCGGTCGAGCCCATCGCGATGCCGACCGCCACGCCGACGAACGCGCTGAACACCATCTGCGTGAAGCCGAGCAGCGACGAGGCCGCGCCGGCGCCTTTCGAGAACGGCATCAGCGCGCCGGCCATCGCCTGGGGCATCGCCTGGCCCACCCCGGCCATGTAGATCATCGACGGGATGATGATGCCCAGCGGCCTGTCGAAGCCGACCGCCAGCGCCAGCACCATGGCGATCCCGCCGACGGCGAGGAAGGCGCAGCCGATGCCGAGGGCCGCCGCGACGCCAAGCCGCTGCAGCAGCCGCTGGCCGATCAGCGTGCCGGAGACGTAGGCGAGCGCGCAGATGCCGAACACCAGCCCGAACCCCACCGAACTCATCCCGTAGAGGTTCTGGAACACGAACGACGAGGCGGAGACGAAGGTGAAGATGCCGGCGTAGGTGAAGCAGACGATCGCCACGTGCACGCGGTAGCCCGCGTCCCGGATCACCGGACCGAAGCCGCCGAAGAAGGTGCGCACCGTCAGCGGCGTCTCGGTGCGTTCGCGCACCGTCTCCGGCAGCTTGAAGATCACCGCCGCGAGGATGACCACGCCGAGAAGAAAGACGGCGAGGAAGACCGCGCGCCAGCCGAACAGCGCGTCGATGAGACCGCCGAAGGTGGGCGCGACGGCGGGCATGAGCCCCATGATGGTGGCCATGCGCGACATCTCCGTGCCCGCCCGCCGGCCCTCGTAGAGATCCCGCACGATGGACCGCGACAGCACCACCGGCCCGGCCGCGCCGAGGGCCTGCAGGAAGCGCGCGGCGATGAGCATCTCGATGGAGGTGGCGAGGGCGCAGGCGAGCGTCGCGACGGCGAACAGGGAAAGGGCGGTGACCAGCACCGGCTTGCGGCCGAACCGGTCGGAGAACGGCCCATAGACGATCTGGGCGATGGCGAAGCCGACCAGGAACACCGACAGCGTGAGCTGGGCGGTGGCGACGGAGGCGTTCAGCCTGAGCGCGATCGCCGGCAGCGACGGCAGGTAGGTGTCGGTGGAGATCGGACCGGCGGCCTGCAGCAGCGCCAGCAGCACGGTGAGCGCGAGGGTGCCGGCCTTCAGCATGACGCGCCCGCCCCGCCCGATCCCGCCTCAGGCCGGATCGGCGGCGCACCGGCACGGCGGCCCGTCCGGCGCGATCGCATGGATACAACGGCTGACATCACGGACACCCCGGGGGCACCACACGGCAACGAAACGACGAAAACTGGCATGGGGGACTGACGACTGACGCAAACGCACACAGGAATCGATGACGCCGGCGCATGCCAGATGCATGGCACCGGCACCGGCGAACAGACCGATGGCGGCGCGGACGGGCGCAGGCCCGGCCACGGCAGCGGCGCGCTGAAGGCTCAGGGACCGGCGAGGAAGGAGGTCCGAACCGGGGATGCAGGCGCCTGCACGCGGGGGATCATCGCATGAACCGGGCCAAGCGTGTCGGTCCGTCGAAGAATAATCCCCTTGCCGGCGTCCGGCGCCCGGATGGGACACCGCGCGGCTGGGGACAAGGGCGCGCGCGTCGACGCCGTGCTGCGGACGAACGAAAGGGCGGCCGCGATCCGATGGATCACGACCGCCCTTTCGGACTGTCCAGTCGTGAAATTACTCGGCGGCGTCGGCGGTCGGCTTGATCGTCGAGCGCTGGCCCTCTTCGCCGCGACGGTCACGCCGCTCGACGATACGGGCGGACTTGCCGCGACGGCCGCGCAGATAATAGAGCTTGGCGCGCCGGACCTTGCCGCGGCGAACCACGTCCACCGATTCGATCATCGGCGAGAAGAACGGAAACACGCGCTCGACGCCCTCGCCGTAGGAGATCTTGCGAACGGTGAAGTTCTCGTGGAGGCCGCCGCCGGACCGGGCAATGCAGACGCCTTCGAAAGCCTGGACGCGGGTGCGCGTTCCTTCGGTGACGCGCACGTTCACGCGCAGCGTGTCGCCGGCCTGGAACGGCGGCAGCTTCCGCTGGCCATCGATGGTCGCCATCTGCTCGCGTTCGATCTCTTCGATGACGTTCATGGCACTCTACCTTCTCAATTCATTTACGAGCGCGGCGTCGGCACCCTGCGACAGGGCGCATGTGGCAGCGATAGGTCTCGGGAAAACAGCTCGACGGTCTACACCGATGCGGCGAACTTGTCGATCCTCAGGAGATAGCGAAGTTCGCGACCGGATTTCAAGAGCTCCAGACAGAAAATCCGCGCCAACGGGGGCCGAATTGCAGGCCAAGTGCTTCAAATCGGTGAAATGAGACGGTTTCGGGCCGCAGGGCCCGCCTTTCCCCGGCGCGGCACGCGGTGGTACGGGTGGGTGACCGGCGGCGACCAACGGCTCCGGACATGGCACCATTCGGACTGACATCGGGGGCTCCACGCATGTGCACGCGCGTTTTCTACGAAACCGGTCTCGGCACCCACCTCACCGGCCGCACCATGGACTGGAGCGACGTCCACATGGCGACCGACCTGTGGATCTTCCCGCGCGGCATGCAGCGCGACGGGGGCACCGGAGCGGACACGGTGCGCTGGACCTCGACCTACGGGTCCGCGGCGGTGGCCATCTACGACATGGCGACATCGGACGGGCTGAACGAGGCGGGGCTCGCCGGCAACCTGCTCTATCTGGTGGAGTCCGACTACGGAGACCCGGCGGCGCGCGGCAAGCCGACCCTCTCGGTCGGGGCGTGGCTCCAATACATCCTCGACAGCTTCGCCACCGTGGCGGAGGCGGTCGCCGCCATGGAGCACGATCCCTTCACGATCATTTCCGCGAACGCGCCGAACGGCAAGCCGGCGACGGTCCACCTGAGCCTTTCGGACGCGAGCGGCGATTCCGCCATCCTGGAGTTCGTCGGCGGCGCGCTGCAGATCCACCACAGCCCGGACCACCGGGTGATGACCAACTCGCCCATCTACGAGCAGCAGCTCGCCATCAACAGCTACTGGAGCCTCGTCGGCGGCCAGCACTTCCTGCCCGGCACGATCGCCGCCGCCGACCGGTTCGCCCGGGCGAGCTACAATCTCAACGCCACCCCGAAGTTCGCCGACCGCCGTGCCGCGCTGGCCGCGATCTTCTCGCAGATGCGCGCAATCAGCACCCCGCTGGGCCTCAACGACCCGGTGAAGCCGAACATCTCCTCCACCCTGTGGCGGACCGTCAGCGAGCACGCGGCCAAGCGCTACTACTTCGATTCCGTCATCAATCCGACGGTGATGTGGGTCGACCTGGACGCGGTCGATCTCGGCGAGGGCGCGCCGGCGATGAAGGTGCACCTCAACGAGCCGCGGGACGCGGGCGGCGACATCGCGCCGCTCCTGACGCCGAGCGCACCGTTCGAATTCCTGATCCCGTAGGGCATCTGCCGCCCGGGGCGCATCGACCCGGGCGGGAAGCGGTCAGCCGACGGGGCGCTCGTCGGCGATCACCTTGCCGTCGTTGGGCAACGAGCCGGGCGCGACGACGGTCACCTCGCCGCCGAGCTTGGTGAGGTCGCGGAGGCTCTCGGCGACGCGCGCCGCGATCGCCTCGCCCGCGTCGGTCTCGATCGCCAGCGCCATCACGTCGCGTTCGCTCTCCCGCGTGACCGTGAGCCGGGCCCGAACGACCTCCGGATGGCGCTTCACCAGCGCGTCGATCTGGGCCGGGTCGACGAACATGCCCTTGATCTTGGTGCGCTGGTCGGCGCGCCCCATCCAGCCGCGGATGCGGGTGCCGGTGCGCCCGCACGGGCTGTCGCCGGGCAGGATCGCCGACAGGTCGCCGGTGGCGAGCCGGATCAGCGGATAGGTCGGCGACAGGCTGGTGACGACGACCTCGCCCACCTCGCCGTCGGGCACCGGCTCGCCGGTGCCGGGGCGCAGGATCTCCAGCACCACGTCCTCGTTGACGATCAGCCCCTCGCGCGCCTCGCTCTCGTAGGCGACGACGCCCAGCTCGGCGGTCGCGTAGGCCTGCAGGACGGCGACGCCGCGATCGTCGAAGCCGGCCCGCAACGACGCCGGCAGGGCGCCGCCGGAGACCAGCGCCCGGGTGATCGAGGACGCGTCGACGCCGAGCTCGTCGGCCTTGTCCAGAAGGATCTTCAGGAAGTCCGGAACCCCGCAGAAGAAGCCGGACTTCAGGGCGCCCACCGCCGCGGCCTGCTGGTCCGTGCCACTGGATCCCGCCGGGAAGACGGTGGCACCGATTGCCCGGGCGCCCTCGTCCATCAGCCAGCCGCCGGGGGTCATGTGATAGGAGAAGGCGTTGTGGACCCGGTCGCCGCGGCGCAGCCCGGCCGCAAACAGGGCGCGCGCGACATTCCAGGGGTCCGGCCCCACCCCCTGGGGCTCGAAGATCGGGCCGGGGGACACGAAGACGCGGCCAAGCGACTCCAGCGGCGCGGCGACGAGGCCGCCGAACGGCGGGTCCCCGGCCTGCAGCGCCGTCAGGTCGGCCTTGCGCAGCACCGGCAACCGGGCGAGATCGGCGCGGGACGCGACCGACCCGGTGTCCTGCCCCTCGAGCAGGCGGGCCCAGCCGGGCGCGTTGTTGACGGCGTGGCGAACGAGGGCGGCGAGGCGGCGCATGAGCACGCGTTCGCGCGTCTCCTTGTCCTGGGTTTCGCGCTCGTCGAAATACAGGCTCATCGATGACCTCCGACCGACTTCAGGACAGCCAGCGCTTGCGGCGCTTGTAGTGCTTGACGTTGCGGAAGGAGCGCCGCCCCTCGCCGCCGACGCCGAGATAGAACTCCTTCACGTCCTCGTTCTCGCGCAGCGCCGCCGCATCGCCGTCCATGACGATCCGGCCGGACTCCAGGATGTAGCCGTAGGTGGCGTAGCGCAGCGCGATGTTGGTGTTCTGCTCGGCGAGCAGCATCGAGACGCCCTCGTTCTCATTGAGCGACTTCACGATCTCGAAGATCTCCTCGACCAGCTGCGGGGCGAGGCCCATCGACGGCTCGTCGAGGAGGACCATCTTCGGCCGCGACATCAGCGCCCGGCCGATCGCGCACATCTGCTGTTCGCCGCCGGAGGTGTAGCCGGCCATGGAGGATCGCCGCACTTTGAGGCGCGGGAAGTAGGAATAGACCATCTCCAGGTCGTCGCGGATGGCGCCCCAGCCCTCGCGGCGCGTGTAGGCGCCGGTGAGCAGGTTCTCCTCGATGGTGAGATGGCCGAAGCAGTGGCGGCCCTCCATCACCTGGATGCAGCCGCGCGTGACCAGCGCGTTCGGCGACAAGGCCTCCACCCGCTCGCCGGCGAAGCTGATGGTGCCCTTGGTGACCTCGCCGCGCTCGGCCCTGAGCAGGTTGGAGATCGCCTTCTGCGTGGTCGTCTTGCCGGCGCCGTTGGCGCCCAGCAGCGCCACGATGCCGCCCTGGGGCACGGCCAGCGAGACGCCCTTGAGGACGAGGATCACGTGGTCGTAGATCACCTCGATGTTGGACACGTCGAGGATGGGCGGGGCAGCCGCGGCCGGCGCGGGCGCCGGCGCCGTCTCCGTGGTCAGTTCCATCTGGCGGTCTCCCTGGCGGCCGTGGCCTGCCGGCCGGGCAGGGCGGCGGGCGCGCGGCGGGCATCTGTCTGGGGCGTGACGGTGCAGGGCAGGCCGTCGCAGCCGGCGGCGGGATCGTCGGCCAGGCGGACGAACAGCGCGGTGACGGCCGCCGCGTTGGCGCCGAACTGCGGCAGGTGGCCGCCAGTTTCGAAGGCGTAGAGGCGGCAGGCGGCAAGCCGGGCGCAGATCGCCTGCGTGCCGGCGAAGTCGACCTCGCCGTCGTCCTTCGCCATCACGATGTCGACCGGCCGGGCGATGCCGCCGACCCGGGGGGCGACGCGGTCGGCATAGTCGAAGAGCTGCAGCACGGCGTCCGGCACGATGGTGAAGAAGATGTTCTGGGCGTAGATGTCCTCCACGCCGGCGGCGTCGACGCCCACCGGGTTGGGCACCTTGCAGCCGATCTCGACGAAGTCGCAGTAGTCGGCCCACAGGCGGTAGGCCTTCAGCTCCAGCCCCAGCAGCCGGGTGTTCGCGCGGATGTCGATCGCCGGCGCCAGCAGGATGACGACGGCGCTGTCGGGGATGGTCCCGGCCTGGATGAGGTCGGCGACCATCGCGCCGCCGAAGGAATGGGCGATGATGACGACTTCGTCGTAGCGTTCCATGCGCCGGGTCAGGCGCTCCGAGAGGTTGTCGCGGATGGCGTCGGCGTCGAACGCCGCGAAGCGCTCCAGCGTGCGGCCGTGATAGTCGAGAAGCGGCGCCCACAGGTCGGCCTCGGTGTTCTCGGCGAAGGCGTCGTAGAAGGGCTCCATGGTCATCGGCGAGGCCCCGAAGCCGTGCACCAGCACGACGAGCCGGCGGGAGCCGCGCTCCAGCACGCGCTCGCGCGCCTTGACGATGACGCCGTCGGCGCCGAAGTCGTTGAAATGGCGGTGGGTGCGCTCGGCGTTGAAGTCATAGAGCCAGCCGGTTCCCCAGAAGAGGCCGAACAGCACGAGGATCAGGACGATCAGCCGGCGGATGGAGCGCCATCGTCGATGCGGCACGGAAACGGCCTCTCGGTGCTGCCCCTCGGACGACGGAGCGTGGGACGGGGGACCGGGCGGGCGGCGAACCGCCCCCCGCCCGGCGTGTCAGACCACTAGTTGCACGGTTCGGACCGCTCCGGCCACGGCTGGTTGGAGGCGACATACTCCTCCGCCGCCTTGACCAGCATCGGCCGGACCACGTCCTTCATCGGCGCGAACCAGTCCGATACCTTCTGCCACGTCTTGCCGTCCCACTGCTGGACGTAGACGTCGTTCTCGCCGGAATGGTCCTCGCAGGAGAGCTTGAGGGGCGCCATGAAGCCCTCCATGCCGGCTTCCTTCAGGCGCTCCGCCGTGATGTCGAGGTTCTCCATGCCGGCCCGCATGTCGGCCGCGTCGATCACCGTCTTGCCGGTCATCTTCTGGGCGGTGCGGATCGCCTCGGCCATCAGGAAGGAGTTCATGACGCCGCGGTTGTAGAGGTTCTCGCCGACCCGGGACTTGTCGGAGACCTGGCTCATGTTCTTGTCGACGACGAACTTCTGGATGTCCTGGATGACCGGGAAGTCGGCCCCCACGGCGTTGAAGTTGAGGGTCTTGAAGCCCTTGGCGCCGTCGCCGGCCGGTCGGGCATCGTCCTCGCCGCCCGACCACCACACGCCGATGAACTTGTCCATCGGATAGCGGATCTTGGCGGCTTCCTTCACCGCCGTCGGGTTCATGGCGCCCCAGCCCCACATGATCATGTAGTCGGGCCGGTCGCGGCGCACGTTGAGCCACTGGGAGGACTGGTTCTGCATCTGGTCGGCGGGGACCGGATACTGGGTCAGCGTGAAGCCGTAGTCCTTGGCGAACTGCTCCAGCAGCGGGATCGGCTCGCGGCCGTAGCCGGCATCGAGGAAGATGTAGCCGATCTTCTTGCCCTTCAGGTTGGCGAGGTCGCCGCCTTCCTGCTCGGCGATGTACTTGATGATCGCCGAGGCGCCGTCCCAGTAGGTGTCCGGCGGGTTGAACACCCACGGAAACAGCTTGCCGTCGGCCGCCGCCGACAGGCCGTAGGCCATCGACAGCACCGGCACCTTGTCGACGGACGCCTTGGGGATCAGCTGCAGCGTGATGCCGGTGGAATAGGGATTGTAGATCAGCGGGCTGCGGTTCTTGGTGCTCTCGTAGCACTCGACCCCTTTTTGCGTGTTGTAGCCGGTCTCGCACTCCTCGATCTTGATCTTCACGCCGCCGATGCCGCCGTCGCGCTCGTTCAGCATGGTCAGGTAGTCGCGCATGCCGTCGGCGATCGGGATGCCGGAGCCGGCGAACGGGCCGGTGCGGTAGGTCAGCAGCGGAATGAAGAGCTCGCCGTCCTGGGCGAGCGCGGGCGGCGCGGAGATGCCGGAAAAGGCCGTGGCGGCGAACGCCAGGCCGGCGATCGCGCTCCTCGATGTGATCATGCTGTTCCTCCCTGCTGCGGGGTGTGCCGCAGATTTGTTGTCAGCTGGAGCTCGTTGGCGGCCCCATGCCGTCGATCTTAAGTGCGGTGCCGACCATTGCAAGCCGACGTTGTCGGGCCCGGACCGCCTCCCCGCGGCCCCGGCCGGATCGGGTCCTCCTCAGTAGGGGAATGGCCAGACGCGCAGCTTCTGCTTGAGGATCTGCCACATGCGGGCGAGCCCGTGCGGCTCGACGATCAGGATGAAGATGATCAGCGCGCCGATGATGACGAAGTTGACGTGCTCGATGGTCGCCGCCTCGATCGACAGGCCCAGCGTCTCGGGTACCATCCGGATGAGGATCGGCAGGACCCAGATGAAGGCGGCGCCCATGAAGCAGCCGATCAGGCTGCCGAGGCCGCCGAGGATCACCATGAACAGGATCTGGAAGGACAGGTTGATGGAGAACGCCGACGGCTCCGCCGCGCCGAGCCAGAAGAACACCATCATCGCGCCGGCCACGCCGCAGTAGAACGACGACACCGCGAACGCCATCAGCTTGGTGTGCAGCGGCCTGACGCCGATCAACTCGGCGGCGATGTCCATGTCGCGGATCATCATGAACGAGCGGCCGATCCGTCCGCGCAGCAAATTCGAGGCGATCCAGGTCATGAAGACGACGATCGCCAGCACGGCGAAATAGCGCGGCAGCGCCGCGGCCGACGGCCCGGTCAGCGTCACGCCGAAGCCGGACCGGCTGGCCACCTCGATCGCCCCCGATGCGTTGGAGTTGTAGAGCCAGGGGATGCGGATGAAGGCCCATTCGAGAAAGAACTGGGCGGCCAGCGTCGCCACTGCCAGATAGAAGCCCTTGATGCGCAGGCTCGGCAGCCCGAACACCACCCCCACCGCCGCGGCGAAGAAGCCCGACGCGAGGATCCAGACGACGATGTTGGTGTCGGGGAAGATCGAGGTGAGCTTGTAGCAGGCATAGGCGCCGACCCCCATGAAGGCGCCGGTGCCGAGCGACAGCTGCCCGCAGTAGCCGGTCAGGATGTTGAGCCCGATCGTCGCCAGGGTGAAGATCAGGAACGGGATCATGATCGAGGTCAGCAGGAAGTCGTTGCCGAACACCGGGATCGCCACGAAGGCGACGGCCAGGATCACCGCGATCCCGATCCGGTCCTGGCGGATCGGGAACACCGCCTGGTCGGCGGCGTAGGTCGTCTTGTACTGGCCGGCCTCGCGGTAGAACATCAGTTCCCGTCCCAGGTTGTGGCGTCGTCGCCGATCTTCGCGGCATCCCGGCCGACGATGCAGAAGCGGTGGCCGGTGGGCGCCTCCATGACGATCCAGTTCGCTCCCGGCCCGATCCGCCGGGCGCCCAGCGCCTCCAGCCGCGCGACCTCCGCCTCGATGTCGTCGCTCTTCAGGTCGAGGTGGATGCGCGGCGCGTGGTCGACCGCCTGAATCAGCAGGTCGAGGCCGCCGAAGGCACCGGCCAGGTGAGCGTATCTGCCGTCCGCGTCGAGCTCGGCCGTGGCGCCGAGCGCCGCCGACCAGAACGCCATCGCCTCGGCGAGATCCTCCGTCTGGCAGTCGATCACGAACCCCTCGAGCCCGCTCCGGTGGGTCATGTCGTCAGATCCTCTCGATGATGCGTTCACCGAACAGCCCCTGCGGACGGACCAGCAGGAAGGCCAGTGCGATGATGTAGGCGAGCCAGCTCTCGATGCCGCCGCCCACCAGCGGCCCCCAGTAGATCTCGCCGAGCTTCTCGCCGATGCCGATCACCAGCCCGCCGACGATGGCGCCGGGGATCGAGGTGAGCCCGCCGAGGATGATCACCGGCAGCGCCTTGAAGGCGACGATCTGCAGCGCGAAGGACACGTCCGAGCGCGCCCCCCACATGACGCCGGTGACCAGCGCGACGATGCCGGCCGCGAACCAGACGATGACCCAGATCTGGTTGAGCGAGATGCCCACCGACAGCGCCGCCTGGTGGTCGTCGGCGACGGCACGAAGGGCGCGGCCGATCCGGGTCTTGGAGAAGAAGAAGCCGAGCGCCGCCACCATCAGGATCGCGATGACGGCCGCCGCGATGTCGATGTGCTGGAGGATCAGCAGCCCGCCGAGCAGATCGAAGGCCGTCGAGCCGGTCGGCAGCATCAGCTGTTCGGTGACCATGGTCTTCGGCTCGCCGCCGAAGATCAGTTCGCCGAGGCCGATCAGGAAGTAGGTGAGCCCGATCGTCGCCATGAACAGGATGATGTCGGGCTGGTTGACCAGCGGGCGCAGCACCATCCGCTCGATGCCGACGGCGAGCACGAACATGATGCCGAGGCAGATGACGAAGGAGATCAGCGCCGGCACGCCCAGCGCCGTCAGTCCAACCAGCGACAGGGCGGCAAACACCACCATGATGCCTTGCGCGAAATTGAGCACCCCCGAGGCCTTGAAGATGAGCACGAAACCGAGCGCGATCAGCGCGTAGAGCACGCCGGAGACGAAGCCCTCCCACAGCACCTGCAGCAGGAAGTCCGGCGCCTGCACCATCTGCACGAACGGGTCGATGAAGATCAGATAGAGGGTGTCCACCGCCTCAGCGCTCCCCTCGCCCGGCGACGGCGCACCGGCCGCCCCGCCCCTGCCCGTCGGCCCACGCGGTCATCATTCGTGCGGCACTCCCAGATAGGCGTCGATGACGTCCTGGTTGGCGCGCACCTCTTGCGGGGTGCCATCGCCGATCTTCTTGCCGTAGTCGAGCACCACCACCCGGTCGGAGATGTCCATGACCACGCCCATGTCGTGCTCGATCAGCGCGATGGTGGTGCCGAACTGCTGGTTCACGTCGAGGATGAAGCGGGACATGTCCTCCTTCTCCTCCAGGTTCATGCCGGCCATCGGCTCGTCGAGCAGCAGCAGGCGCGGCTCCATGGCGAGCGCGCGGCCGAGCTCCACCCGCTTCTGCAGGCCGTAGGGGAGCTTGCCGACGGGGATCTTGCGGATGTGCTGGATCTCCAGGAAGTCGATGATCTCCTCGACCCGGCGGCGATGGGCAATTTCCTCGGCGAGCGCCGGCCCGAAGCGGATCGCCTGCCAGAAGAAGTTCCTCCGCATCATCAGCGTGCGGCCGGACATGATGTTGTCGAGGGTGGTCATGCCGCGGAACAGCGCGACGTTCTGGAAGGTGCGGGCGATGCCCGAGCGCGCCGCCTCGTAGGGCCGCATGCGCCGGCGCACCTTGCCCTCGAAGGTGATGGTGCCGTCCTGGGGGTGGTAGAAGCCGTTGATGACGTTGAGCATCGACGTCTTGCCGGCGCCGTTGGGACCGATGATGGCGCGTATCTCGCCGGTGCGGATGTCGAAGGAAATGTCCGAGATCGCCTTCACCCCGCCGAAGGCAAGCGAGACGTTGGCGACCTCCAGCAGCACCTCGCGCGGGGCATCCGCCGCGTCGGCCTCGGTCCGTGTGTCGACCATCGCCACCATCGCTCGCTCCTATTCCGCCGCTTGCGACAGCGCGGCCGCCTGCGCCGGCGGGAACGTCTCCGCCTCGGCAATGCGGACCGTCGCCTCGATGGCGCCCTTGCGGCCGTCCTCGAAGATGACTTCGGTGGACACGAACTTCTCCGTCGACCCGTCGTAGAGCGCGTCGATCAGCGGCTGGTACCGCTCGGCGATGAAGCGGCGCCGCACCTTTTGGGTGCGCGTCAACTCGCCGTCGTCGGCGTCGAGCTCCTTGTGCAGCACGAGGTAACGGCGGATCTGCGAGGACGCCATCATCGGCTCGGCCGCCAGGCTGCGGTTCACCTCGGCCACGTGGGCGGCGATCATCTCGTAGATCCGCGGCAGGGCGGCGAGCTCCTGGTAGCTCGCATAGGAGACGTTGTTGCGTTCCGCCCAGCTGCCCACCGCGATCAGGTCGATGTTGACGAACGCCGCCACGAAGTCGCGCTCGTGCCCGAAGGCCACGGCTTCCTTGATGTTGGGGAAGAACTTGAGCTTGTTCTCGATGTATTTCGGCGCGAACAGGCTGCCGTCGGAGAGCCGGCCGACGTCCTTGGCGCGGTCGATGATCTTCAGCTGGCCTTCTGCGGTGAAGATGCCGGCGTCGCCGGTGTGCACCCAGCCGTCCTCGGTCTTGGTCTCGCGGGTGGCCTCGTCGTTCTTGTAGTAGCCCTGGAAGACGCCGGGCGAGCGGAACATCACCTCGCCGCTGTCGGCGATCTTCACCTCGACGCCGGGCGGCGGCGTGCCGACGGTGTCCGCGTCGATCGTCCCGTCGGGCTGCATGGTGATGTAGACGCTCGCCTCGGTCTGTCCGTAGAGCTGCTTCAGGTTCATGCCGAGCGAGCGGTAGAAGCGGAAGATCTCCGGCCCGATCGCCTCGCCTGCGGTGTAGCCGACGCGCAGCCGGGTGAATCCCATGCGGTTCTTCAGCGGGCCATAGACGAGGAACTCGCCGAGCAGATAGAGCAGCCTGTCGCCGAGCGGCACGCGGTCGCCGTCGAGGATGCGCTCGCCGACCTTGCGGGCGTGGCGCATCAGCGCGTGGAACATGCGGCGCTTGGGCGCGCTGGCGTCCTCCATGCGCACCATGATCGCGGTGAGCAGCGTCTCGTAGACGCGCGGCGGCGCGAAGAAATAGGTGGGCGCGATCTCGCGGCGGTCGTCGTTGACCGTCTCCGGGCTTTCCGGGCAGCAGACGCAGTAACCCGCCGCGTAGCTCTGGGCGTAGGAGAACATGTGGTCGCCCACCCAGGCGAGCGGCAGGTAGGCGATCACCTCCTCGTCGCGGGAGAAGTTGTCGAAGACGTTGGCGTTCTCGGCCGACACGACGAGGTTGTCGTGGGTGAGCATGACGCCCTTTGGCTGGCCGGTGGTGCCGGAGGTGTAGAGCATCACCGCGAGATCGGAGCCGCGCCCGCGGGCGATCTCGGCGGCCCACGCGTCGAGAAGCTCCGGCTCCCCGGCGATCGCCCGGTCGGCGATCTCCTGGACGTCCTCGAAGCTCTTCAGGCGGGTGTGGTCGTAGTCCCTGAGGCCGCGCGGCTCGTCGTAGACCAGCAGTTCGATGGAGTGCACCTGCTCGGCGATCGACAGCACCTTGTCGACCTGCTCCTGATCCTCGCAGACGGCCGCCTTCACCTCGGCGTGGTTGAGGACGAAGGCCATCTCCTCGGCAACGGAATCGGCATAGACGGGGATCGGCACGCCGCCGAACGCCTGGACGGCGGCAAAGGTCCAGTAGAGGCGCGGGCGGTTCTGGCCCACCACCGCGACCCTGTCGCCGCGCTTCAGCCCGAGCTGCGACAGCCCGATCGACGCCCGGCGGACCTCGTCGTGCACCTCGGCCCAGGTCCAGGTCTGCCAGATACCATAGGTTTTCTCGCGGATCGCGGGGCGCGCCCCCAACGCGCTCGCGTTTCGCACCAGCAGCTGCGGCAACGTGACATTGCCGCCGGCTGCGGTCGCGGCCGCTCCGTTCATATGCTGCTTCCACCCTCTGGCGATCCCCAGGCCGGTCTGGCGCCGATCCTTGCGGGAATCTTCTTGTTGGTTGCGTCAGAGTGAAGCGGACTGACCGTTGCAAATCAAGTGGGCGAAAACTTCGGGTGGCAGGGCGGGTTGAAATCTGCCCATCGCGCCCCCGGCGCGCGGGCCGCCGCCAGGCCGGATGTTGCAGCGCACAAGCCCCCTTTATCGGCCTTCATGAAACGACTAAGGTTGCCCGCTAGAAGTGGGGCGGAAAACGTGGCGCAAAACCACAAAGGGGGCTCGCGCGTGATCGATCCTGATCGAGAAGACATGGCCTCCGGCGACCCGTTCGCCGCCTGCCGAAAGACCATCGACAGCAACTACAAGACCACCGCGCTCGTCCTCCAGGGCGGCGGCGCGCTCGGCGCCTACCAGGCCGGCGTCGCCGAGGTGCTGCACGACGCCAAGATCAACATCGACTGGGTGGCGGGCATCTCCATCGGCGCGATCAACTGCGCGCTGATCGCCGGCAACCCGCCGGAGAAGCGCGTCGAGCGGATGCGCGAGTTCTGGGAGCGGGTGACCAGCCGGGTCAACTGGCCGCACATCCCCGACGGCGACGACATCCGCGCCGCCTACAACCAGGCCGCGTCGATGGCGGTGATGACGTTCGGGGTGCCGGGCTTCTTCACGCCCCGCTTCCCGGCGCCGCTCTTCCAGCCGGCCGGCTCGTTCGGGGCGATGAGCTACTACGACACCTCGGCGCTGAAGGCGACGCTGGAGGATCTCGTCGACTTCGACCGGATCAACGACGGGCCGATGCGGCTGTCGGTCGGCGCGGTGAACGTGCGCAGCGGCAACTTCGCCTACTTCGACAGCGCCTACCGGCGGATCGGGCCGGAGCACATCATGGCGTCCGGCGCGCTGCCGCCCGGCTTCCCGCCGGTGGAGATCGAGGGCGAGCTCTACTGGGACGGCGGCCTCGTCTCCAACACGCCGCTCTCCTACATCATCGATTCCGGCCAGTACGACGGCACGCTGGTGTTCCAGGTGGACCTGTTCAGCGCCCGCGGCCCGCGGCCGCGCAACCTGCAGGACGTCTCCGAGCGCGAGAAGGACATCCGCTTCTCCAGCCGGACCCGCCTGAACACCAACATGTTCAAGCGCATCCAGGAGGCGCGCCAGGCCGTCGGCAAGCTGCTGGAGAAACTGCCGGAGGACATGCAGGACAATCCGGAGGTGAAGCGGCTGAAGTCGTTCGGCCTCACGGCGAGCGTCAACGTCTTCCACCTGATCTACCGGCGCAAGCTCTACGACCAGGCGTTCAAGGACTACGAGTTCTCGCGCAACACCATGGTCGACCACTGGCAGGCGGGCGCCTCGTCGATGCGCCGCACGCTGCGCCACACCGACTGGTTCGCGCCGCCCGACCCGGAGATCGGGTTCGTCACCCACGACGTGGATCGCGAAGCGGAGGACTGACCGCCGCCTGCGACCTGGAACCGGGCCGGCGCCGCGCCGGCGGGCACCGCTGCGGCGGCCCGCCGGCGCGGCGCGCCCGCCCCACCGCCTGCCCGTTTCACCCAGCGGAGATCCCCGACATGATCAGCGAAGAGACGATCAAGGCCAAAGCCTTCGCGATGCCGTTCACCTCGCCCGCCTTCCCGAAGGGCCCCTACCGGTTCACCAACCGGGAATTCTTCATCATCACCTACCGCACCGACCCGGAGGCGCTGGCCGCCGTGGTGCCGGCGCCGCTGGAGGTGACCGATCCGATCGTCAAGTACGAGTTCATCCGCATGCCGGATTCCAACGGCTTTGGCGACTACACCGAGACCGGCCAGGTGATCCCGGTGACCTACAAGGGCGAGCGCGGCGCCTACGTCCACGCCATGTATCTGGACGACGGCCCGCCGATCCTGGGCGGCCGCGAGCTGTGGGGCTTCCCGAAGAAGTACGCCAAGCCGACGATGCAGGTGCACAAGGAGACGCTGGTCGGCACGCTGGACTTCGGTCCGGTGCGCGTCTGCACCGCGACGATGGGCTACAAGCACGCCGACCTCGCCGAGGCCGACGTGATGCCGTCGCTGACGGCGCCGAACTTCCTGTTGAAGATCGTGCCCCACGTCGACGGCACCGCGCGGGTCTGCGAGCTGGTGCGCTACCACATGACCGACATCGCCTTCAAAGGCGCCTGGACCGGCCCGGCGGCGATCGAGCTGTTCCACCACGCGCTCGCCCCGGTGGCCCAGCTGCCGGTGGTCGAGGTGCTCGGCGCCACCCACATCCTCTCCGATCTGACGCTCGGGCTCGGCGAGGTCGTGCACGACTACCTGGCCTGAGGACGGGGCTCTTTTCCCCTCACGCCGGGTTCGCTTGCGCGGCCTGTTTTCCTTGCGCTCACGCCGAATGCGCTCCGCGCATCGGCTGCGCGGGCGCGGCCTCCGGCCGGCGGACGGTCGTCCGCTGGTCGGAGGGGTACGGCCCAGCTGAGTTGGGTCACGCCACCACCGGACCGAAAATCCGCTCACTCCCGCACGTTCCGGAGTATCCGGGCGCGTCCGCTCACGCCGACCCCTGCGTGAGCGGCGTCGTTCGACCGCAAGGCCGGACGGAAAACCGGTTCCCACTTTGCCCTGGCCTTGCCTGAGCCGGCCGCGGTTGCGCGCTGGTCGGTGCCGTCCGCGACCGCCGGCCGGCCAGAGCCGGTGCGCCGGACGCACGCCGCATCGAGCGCAGGGGGACAGGCTGCGGCCGGCAGCCCTGGATTCCCGCCTTCGCGGGAATGAGCGGAAGCTGGGTTGACGCTTCGGCACACCCACCACCGCCTTGCCGGACGGCACCCACCAGCGCGCGACCGCGCGCCGGCCGGTCAGGGCGCCCTCGCGGAGCCGACGCGCGCAGCGCGTTCGGCGTGAGCGGCGAGAAACCAAGCGCACTCGGCGTGAGCGAGACACACCACCGCCCCGCCCCGCACATTCCGCATTCCGCACCGGCCGCGTCTTTGCTAACGCTTGACGGCTGAGACGATTTCAACGGGCCAAACGGGGGACGACATGGCAACGAGCAGATTTCCGACCTGGCTGGCACCGCGGGTGCTGAGCATCCTGCGGCTCGTTTCGGGGCTGTTGTTCCTGGAGCACGGCACCCAGAAGCTCATCGGCATCCCGGCCACCGAGAACGCGCCGGCCTTCCTGTCGCTGTTCTGGGTGGGCGGCGTCATCGAGATCGTCACCGGCGTGCTGATCGCCATCGGCCTGTTCACCCGCCCCGCCGCCTTCGTCGCCTCGGGCATGATGGCGGTCGCCTACTGGATGGTCCACGCCCCGCAGACCCCCTTCCCCGCCACCAACGGCGGCGACGCGGCGGTGCTGTTCTGCTTCCTGTTCCTGTACTTCGTGTTCGCCGGCCCGGGCCCGTGGAGCGCGGACGAGCGGCGGTTTTGAGGGGTACCGCTCACCCCGACTCATGTCGGGGGGTCGCGCTTTCACGACAAGACTGCAGCTTGCGGCCCTGGATTATCGCCTTGGCGGGAATGAGCGGAGGGTTCGGCCGGGGCCGGTGTAACCCCCTCACGCGACTGTGAGTGGGTGCCGCCGCGCAAATGCCCACCTCCGTTTGTAATCGGCGAGTGACGCCCTAGGTCGGTGTCGAGGACGGGCCTGCCCGTCCGACGACGACCGCAGGCATGTCCGACCGAGCGCTCAATCAGGAGGCCCGTATCATGAGACCCGGCTTGATCGACCGCCGCGCGCTTCTCGCCGCCGGAGGCGCGGCCCTTGCAACCGGCGCGTCCGGCCTGCTTCTCCCCGCCCGCGCCCGCGCCGCCGGCCTGGCGCCGACACCTTCGATGCGCGGCGGATCCAACAACTACCGTCCGGGCGCGCCCATCGTGGAGCGGATCGGCGGCGGCGGCTTCTGGATGACCGGCACGGTGCGCCGCGCCGGCGACGGGGCGCCGCTGGCCGGCCAGCGCATCCAGGTCTGGGCGCACACCACCGAGGGCTACGAGCGCGACCCGGAGAGCCACGGCGCCACGCTGACCGACGAAAACGGCGTGTTCCGGCTGGAGATGCCGCAGATCGTGCCGGCCTTCGGCCAGGCGCACGGCCACCTCGCCTATGACGGCGGGGCGTTCGAGACGGTCTTCCTGCGGCCGGTGATGGCGAGCTCCAGCGACACCAGCCTCGAGGCCCACTTCGTCCTGCAGCCGGCCTGACCGGCTTGACCTCACGCCGCATGCGCCAGGTCCGCCCGATCCTGACCTGGGCCGTGGTGGGAGCGGCCGTCGTCGTGCCGGTCGCGCTCGCCGCCGGCAGCCCCCTGCTCGCCTGGCGCGGCCCGGTCTACATCGCGGCGGGCTTCGCCGGAGTTGTCTCGCTCGGCCTCCTACTCCTGCAGCCGCTCTCGATCGGCGGCTTCCTGCCGGGGCTCACGCCCGCCGGCCGCAGGCGTCTGCACCGCTGGGTCGGGATCGCCCTCGTCGCGGCGCTCGTGGTCCACGTGGCGGGGCTGTGGATCACCAGCCCGCCGGACGTGATCGACGTGCTCCTGTTCCGCTCGCCGACGCCGTTCTCGGTCTGGGGCGTGATCGCCATGTGGGCGGTGTTCGCGACGGCGCTGCTGGCCGCGCTGCGCCGGCCCCTGCGCATCCGCCCGAAATGGTGGCGGGCCGGCCACGTGTCGCTGGCGGTGGTGATCGTCGGCGGGGTGGTGGCCCACGCCCTCCTAATTGAGGGCACGATGGAGACCATCTCCAAGACGGCGCTCTGCGGGCTGGTGGTGGCGGCGACGGTGACCCTCTTAGCCCAGGCCGTCCGGCGGCGGGCCGGCCGCGCATCCGTGAGCAAGGCGAAGGCCGGGCAACGGACGTGAGACGACCTGGCACCCCGAGGCTGCGGCCTGACGCCCTTCATTCCTGCTTGCGCGGGAATGGACGGAGTGAAGGGGCTAGGACGCCCCCCTCAGACTAGCCGGACCGCACCCCCCAGCGCGCGACCGCGCGCCGGCCGGAGGCCGCCCCCGCGGAGCGGTGAGCGAAGCGAACGCGCGTGAGCGACCAAAAAAAGAAGCCCCTGGCCAAGGCTGCGGCCTGACGCCCTGGATTCCCGCTTTCGCGGGAATGAGCAACCGTGTCGGATTAGGGTGCGATGGTCTGTGCTGTTTCGGCGTTGCGGACGATGGCGTTGAGATGGGTGATGAGCTTGCGCATGA